>NZ_QVLZ01000007.1:0-35472 GCF_003435205.1 Bacteroides sp. AF32-8BH
GTTCATCCTGAGCCAGGATCAAACTCTTCATTGTAAAAGTATTTTTTATCATCCCTTAGGATGACTTTTTTGCTCTGTTCAGGACGCCGTAAATTTATTGACCTTATTCAAATACCTATTAGTCTTAATTGTATCACTACTTCATAAGACAAGTATTGACGGTTCTATTTTTTTACTTGTACTACTTGTATTGTTTATCAATATTTCAAAGAACTAACGTGGCTTCCGCCGCTTCTGCTTTCTTTGCGAAAGCGGATGCAAAGATAAGGACTTTTTCAGATAACCTCCAAACTTTTTTCAAAGTTTTTTTGTTTTTATTTTCTGTGGCCTTCATCTTATAGCAGAATGTCAATCATTAGGCTCTGTCTCTCTAGCAAAGCGGGTGCAAAAGTAGACAACTTATCTATAACATCCAAATATATCTGACTATTTTTTCTAATTATTTTTAGATATCCGCCCTAACTTACTGAATCATAACGATGTTGTAGAACATATTTTTCTTCATATATGTTACATCTATATGAAAACAGGCCGGAAATGGTACATTATTATATTACATACGCGCGTGCAGAGCAAATAACAAAAAGATATTCGCAAAGAGAGGGTAAAAAGAGAAGTACTCTTAAAGAAACAAACTAAAAAATAGATTTCTACAGGACAAGAACACATAAAAAAGTGAGAATAGCTATCTGTTATCACTCTACTTTAGTTTATAATTCGCTCCTACTAATCAATAAATAAATTACTATCCTAATTTCAGCATACAGGTATCTTTCTTTATAAGATATGCCACTTCATAGGCTTTCTTCTTATGTTCAATATCCATTTGCTTAGTAGTTGGCAAGGGCTCACTGCAGTGAACAAATAAGCTATCAGATGTAAACAAATAAGCTAACGATAGTAAACAAATTCGTTCACTGCAGTGAGCCGTTAAAAGACATTAGGGCTTATCAGAAGAATCACGAGGGATAAACATCTATTATATAAGGCATTGACGTCTATTGTATAGGAGAGTATAAGATAAAAGCGAATAGACAAGACACTTATTATAAACTGTTTAAGATAGAATCAGGACAAGACAGGGTGAGGGTAAAAAGTTACCCTCACCCTACTACCGCACTTACCCTCACACGTTGTAACCACGATGAATAAAGGAATTGAGCGAAGGTGTGAGGATGTGAGGGTAAAAGTGATACAAAAATTTAGTTGAAATGAAATATTAAAAGCATCCATGTTCTATTAAAAAAGAAGGAGCTGCACAGTGCAATGCATTCTTTCTGTTAAAACCTCCGGGATACTCAAACAAAAAGAACCTCCGTCTGTTACATTAGCGATTTAAACATAGTAACCTAAACTTTAAAATTATGGCTAGAGAAAGTGTAAAAATCCTACAAGGTAAATTAGATGTAGAAAGTTTAATTTCACAGTTGAACGCAGCATTGGCTGAAGAGTGGTTGGCATATTACCAATATTGGGTAGGTGCATTAGTAGTGGAAGGCGCCATGCGTGCCGATGTACAAGGTGAGTTCGAGGAACATGCCGAAGAAGAACGTAGACATGCACAGCTGCTTGCCGACCGTATCATCGAGCTGGAAGGGGTTCCGGTACTTGATCCGAAACAATGGTTCGAACTGGCAAGATGCAAATATGATGCTCCGCAAGGCTTCGATTCAGTCAGTTTGCTGAAGGATAATGTTGCTTCCGAACGCTGTGCCATTCTCCGTTATCAGGAAATTGCCGACTTTACTAACGGGAAAGATTTCACCACTTGTGATATCGTCAAACATATTCTTGCCGAAGAGGAAGAACATGAACAAGATTTACAAGATTATCTGACTGACATTGCCAGAATGAAGAAATCATTTCTCGAAAAGTAAATTCTAATTTAATAATGATTAGGTGAGAGAGGGTGCATCCGAAATACAGGATATGCCCTCTTTTATGTAATAGTACGATAAAAACCAAACTATTTTCAAACAAATCAAGAAGAAATCTTTCTTTTTTCGTATTTTTGTCCCAATATGCATGTTTAATCCAAGTAGATAACAACATCAACGAAAAGGAATGAAAGTAATTGATTTAATAAATAACAGTAAAGGTACAGCTTTTTCTTTCGAAATTCTCCCTCCTTTGAAGGGAACCGGAATCGAAAAGCTCTATCAGACAATCGACACTCTTCGAGAATTTGATCCGAAATATATCAATATCACCACGCATCGCAGCGAATATGTCTACAAAGATCTCGGCAACGGGCTCTTTCAGAGAAACCGCCTGAGAAGGCGTCCGGGAACAGTCGCTGTGGCGGCAGCCATTCAGAATAAATATAATATTACTGTGGTTCCTCATATCCTGTGCAGTGGTTTCACGCGTGAGGAGACCGAATATGTATTGCTGGATTTGCAATTTCTGAATATAACAGATTTGCTGGTACTCCGTGGAGACAAGGCTAAACATGAATCGGTATTTACTCCCGAAGGAGACGGATATCATCATGCGATTGAATTGCAGGAGCAGATTAATAATTTCAATAAGGGAATCTTCGTTGACGGTTCGGAGATGAAAGTCACCGCCAGTCCTTTCTCGTATGGTGTGGCGTGTTATCCGGAAAAGCATGAAGAATCTCCTAACATAGAGACAGATCTTTACTGGCTGAAAAAGAAGGTAGAAACTGGTGCAGAGTATGCTGTGACACAATTATTCTACGATAATAAGAAATATTTCGATTTTGTGGAGCAGGCTAAGGCAGCAGGTATCAACATTCCTATCATTCCGGGAATCAAGCCTTTCAAGAAAATCTCCCAACTAAGCATGATCCCCAAAACATTCAAGGTGGATTTACCGGAAGATCTGGTGAAAGAAGCATTGAAATGCAAGAATGATGCGGAAGCCGAACAGGTGGGTGTTGAATGGTGCGTGGCTCAATGCAAGGAGTTGATGGAACACGGAGTTCCGAGCATCCATTTCTATTCTATCGGAGCAGTAGACAGTATCAAGGAAATAGCCAAAATCATTTATTGATATGTTTTTCAGAGACGTAATCGGACAAGAAGAAATCAAGCAACGACTCATTCAGGAAGTGAACGAGGGGCGTATTCCACATGCCCAACTCATTTGCGGTCCCGAGGGAGTTGGTAAAATGCCATTGGCTATCGCATACGCACGCTACATCAGTTGCACCAATCGGGACGAGGAAGATGCTTGCGGTGTCTGTCCGTCTTGTGTGAAATTCAATAAGCTGGTACATCCGGATGTGCATTTCGTATTCCCCATCGTGAAAAGTGCGAAAGGAAAGAAAGAAGTGTGCGATGATTATATTGCCGATTGGCGGCCATTCGTTATTAACAATCCTTATTTTAACCTCAACCATTGGTTGGGTGAAATGGACGCGGAGAACTCGCAAGCGCTGATTTATGCCAAAGAGAGCGATGAGATCCTGAAGAAGCTCAGTCTGAAATCCAGTGAAGGTGGATTTAAGATTACGATTGTATGGTTGCCGGAGAAAATGCACCCGGTATGCGCCAATAAGTTGCTGAAACTGCTTGAGGAGCCACCCGAAAAGACGATTTTTCTGTTGGTATCCGAAGCTCCGGACATGATTCTGCCTACCATTTTGAGCCGTACTCAACGTATGAATGTGCGGAAAATTGACGAAGCCAGCATCGACCGGGTATTGCAGAGTAAATATCATGTTCAGCCTGCGGATAGCATTTCGATTGCCCATCTGGCAAACGGAAATTTCGTCAAGGCACTCGAAACGATTCATCTGAATGAGGAAAATCAGTTATTCTTCGAGCTCTTCGTCAACCTGATGCGCTTGTCCTATCAACGGAAAATAAAGGAGATGAAGATGTGGAGCGAACAGGTGGCCAGCATGGGACGCGAACGCCAGAAAAACTTTCTGGAATATTGCCAGCGCATGATCCGCGAAAACTTTGTCTTTAACCTGCACCAGCGCAACCTAACGTATATGACCATTAACGAACAGAATTTTGCAACTCGCTTTGCACCTTTTGTCAACGAACGTAACGTGATGGGCATCATGGACGAATTAAGCGAAGCGCAACTACATATAGAACAGAATGTAAATGCTAAAATGGTATTCTTCGACTTCTCGCTGAAGATGATTGTACTGTTGAAGCAATAATAAATATATAAACTTATGGAATATAAACTTCATAATGGAAGCGGTGGCCTTTGTTGCAAAGGATGCTCCCGACAAGATAAAAAGCTGAACACCTACGATTGGCTGGCGGACATTCCGGGCAATGCGGAAGAGAGTGACATGGTGGAAGTGCAATTCAAGAATACCCGGAAGGGATATTTTCGGAACAGCAACAAGATTAAACTGGAAAAAGGAGATGTAGTTGCCGTTGAAGCGGCTCCGGGTCATGACATCGGAGTAGTTACATTGACGGGACGGCTCGTTCCCCTGCAAATGAAGAAAGCAAACTTCAAGGCAGACACGGAAATCAAACGTGTCTACCGGAAAGCCAAACCGGTAGATATGGAAAAGTTCAACGAAGCCAAAGCCAAAGAACACGCTACGATGATTCGTGCGCGTCAGATTGCGTTGAATCTCAATCTGGATATGAAAATCGGAGACGTGGAGTATCAGGGGGATGGCAACAAAGCTATTTTCTACTATATTGCCGATGAGCGGGTAGACTTCCGACAGCTGATTAAAGTATTGGCCGAAGCATTCCGCGTACGTATCGAAATGAAACAAATCGGTGCCCGTCAGGAAGCAGGACGCATCGGCGGAATCGGTCCTTGCGGACGCGAACTTTGCTGCGCTACGTGGATGACGAGCTTCGTCTCTGTTTCTACCAGTGCAGCCCGTTTTCAGGATATCTCATTGAATCCGCAGAAACTTGCCGGACAGTGCGCTAAGCTGAAATGCTGTCTGAACTACGAGGTGGACTGTTATGTGGAAGCTCAAAAACGTCTCCCTTCAAGAGAGATAGAATTGGAAACGAAAGATGGCACTTTCTATTTCTTCAAAGCGGATATTCTAAGCAATCAGGTTTCTTATTCTACGGATAAAAACTTCCCAGCCAATCTGGTCACTATCAGCGGCAAACGTGCGTTCGAAGTAATCTCCATGAATAAGAAAGGGATGAAACCGGACAGCTTGCTCGAAGAAGAAAAGAAACCGGAACCAAGAAAACCAGTTGATTTGCTGGAACAGGAAAGTGTTACCCGTTTCGACCGCAGCCGGAATAATAAAGAGGGCGGCAATAACGCTAACCGGAATAATAAAAAGAAGAAAAAAGGAAACAATAATAACGGAAACCGCCCGCAACAGCAAGCAGAAGGCGGCAATCGTCCGCAACAACCTCAACGGGAGAATGAAAACCGCCCGCAACAGCAAGAAAACGGCAACAGAGGGGAAAGAGACAACCGCCCGAGAAATAACAATAACAACAACCGGAACAGAGGACAGAACCAGGGACGGAACAACGAAAACAGACGTCCGGAAAGAGGATCAAATCAAGAACGTCCACAAGGACAGGAACGGTCGAATCAGGAACGTCCGCAACAACAAGACCGTCAACGGGAACAGCAAGGACAGGAACGTCAAGAACGTCGTCCCAACCACGAGCGTCCTTCCAGACCGGAAAGAAATCAGAATCAGGAGAAACAGTCAACTAATGAAAAGCCTACTCAAGAATAGTATATTGAGTCTATTCAGCGCTTGCTTACTGACAGCCTGCAATGAACATACAGTGTATCACTCTTATCAATCCCTTCCCAACAAGGGATGGGGAAAGAGTGATACACTCTCTTTTCAGATTCCCATAACTGACAGCGTTCCCACTACTCTCCGGCTTTTTGCAGAAGTCCGCAACAGTATCGAATATCCTTATCATGACCTCCATTTATTTATCAGTCAGAATCTACAGGATTCTACGGTATGGCGCACTGATACCATTGCTTTCTGCCTGGCTGACTCTACCGGGAGATGGACGGGACACGGATGGGGAAGCATTTACCAATCGGAAACTTTTATTACATCTGTTCGCCCTTTACATCCTGCAAATTATACTATTAAAATTATGAGCGGAATGAAAGATGAAAAGTTACAAGGATTGAGCGATGTAGGTATCCGTATTGAGAAGCAGTAAGATTAGAGTCTTCTGCCACGTCCTGCATCAATGCGCAGGAAGATAAACAGCAATATCGTAAATCCCCATAAAGAAGAACCTCCATAGCTGAAGAAAGGCAATGGAATACCGATAACCGGAGTTAACCCCAGCACCATACCGATATTAATAAATAAGTGGAAAAGGAAAATACTGACAACCGAATATCCATAAACCCGCCCAAAGTTGGAAGTCTGCCGCTCGGACAGGAAGATTAATCGTAAGATCAAAATCAGGAAAGCCAACAGGACAGCAGCCGAACCGACAAATCCTTGCTCCTCACCCACTGTACAGAATATAAAGTCGGTATCCTGTTCGGGCACGTACTTTAATTTTGTTTGCGTACCATTCAGGAATCCTTTTCCTGTCAACCCACCGGAACCGATGGCAATCTTGGACTGATTCACGTTGTATCCAGCACCAGTCAAATCTTCTTCCAAACCGAGCACTACTTTGATACGGACTTGCTGGTGAGGTTCGAGCACATTATCAAATACATAATTGCTGGAATACAGGAAGCCGACAGAACCGATTGTAAACAGGGCAATCAGGAAATAAGTACGCTGCCGCTCACTTAATGCCAAATAAATCAGATAGCCTATCACCACAATACAAAGCGCCCATTGCACCCAAACGAGGCTAAAATGTACCCAATATTCGGATATTAAATAAGCAATCAGTAATATAGCCAAACTTCCACCAATGATATTGCGGGTAGCAGACCATTTCTTGCGATATACCCACACCATACCACCGGCAAATAATAAGATCAATAGTAATACGATAAATTCTCCCAGTGGTGTAGGAGTATCGGCAATAAAGACTTCATCAAAACGGATGCCGACCACAAAGTAGATTACCGCACATACGCCCGCAAAAAGCACTACTCCCGGCATTCCTTCACGATAAAGAACCAGAAAAAAAGCAAGATAAACCAATGCAGATCCTGTCTCCCGCTGCCCGATAATCAATAACATCGGGAGAAGAATGATGAATCCCAGGATAAAGGCACACTTTTCTTTCTTGATACTGAATGAATAAGAATTCATGTATTTAGCCAACGTCAAGGCCGTAGCGAACTTGGCAAACTCGGCGGGTTGCAGGCTCACAGGCCCCATAACAAGCCAGGAGCGTGATCCTTTGGTGTCCGGTGCTATGAAGATGGTAACAATGAGCAAAAGAATCATCCCCACATATATAATGTACGCGAACATATCATACATACGGTCTTCCAGCATCAATAGCACGAATCCGAGCCCGAAGGAACAGATAATCCACACGAATTGCTTGCCGGCACGGGTCGAGAAGTCGAGGAAGTCGCGTTCGCCATAGTCATAGCTGGCTCCGCAGACGCTAAACCATCCGCCAACAATCAGGAGCAGGTAAATAAAAATCGTTACCCAGTCCAGCGTTTTCCACAAACTATCGTTCCTCGTTACCATATAATATCACTCTGTTACTAAATTCTTCCGCCCTCAACTCGTTCTCCGGCGAGAGCTTGCCTTTCAAATACTGTTCCATCATCAGTGCGCCGAAAGGAACTCCGTAAGTAGCCCCCCATCCGCCGTTCTCTACATAGACGGCAATAGCTATCTTCGGTTTGTTCATCGGCGCAAAGCCCATAAATACCGAGTGGTCGTGTCCGCGGTTCTGCGCAGTACCCGTTTTTCCACAGGCTTCCAAATCCGGAACCATCACTGACAGCATACGACAAGTTCCTCCGGTGGCTGCGCCACGCATCCCTTCTACGACTGATTCATAATGTCTTTTCTCAATAGTGGTATAGCGTGGTACGCGATAGATGCTGTCCAACTGATTATCTTGAATTTCCTTTACAATATGCGGTGTCACAAAGTATCCTCTGTTAGCAATCGTTGCTCCTAGGTTAGCAATCTGAAGGGGAGTGGATAGAATTTCCCCCTGTCCGATAGAGATACTGATTACTGTCAGTCCGTTCCAATGTCCGCGATAAGCTTTATCGTAGAACTGCGCATTCGGAATCAGCCCCCGTTTCTCTCCCGGCAAATCAACTCCCAGTTTGTAACCAAATCCTTGCGAAACCATGTGGTCTTTCCAGACCGTAATGGCGTTTTGCGGCGAACCGTATTTACGGTCGCCAAACATACGGAACAATCCCCAACAGAAATAGGAGTTGCACGATGTAGCAATAGCCGGAATCAATGGCAAGGGAGACCCGTGAGCATGGCAGCCTACTGTCAATCTTCCGTAATGAAATCCATGTGAGCAAGGGAATGCCGGACTTTGTTCAGTGATAATTCCTTCTTGCAGGAACGTCAGTCCTTGCGCTGTCTTGAACGTAGATCCCGGAGGATACACTCCCATCAGGGCACGATTCAAAAGCGGTTTAGTCATATCACGTTGCAAGGCCAGATGATTCTTGCCACGCTGGCGGCCAATCATCAAATGCGGGTCATAATTGGGAGAGGATACCAGACAAAGGATTTCTCCGGTCTCCGGTTCGATAGCCACAATGCTTCCAATCTTATTCTTTAATAAACGTTCGCCCAGCATCTGCAAGTCAATATCCAGACTCAATGTCAGGTTCTTGCCGGGAACGGAAGGACGGTCATATTCACCATCCATATAATGTCCCTGGATACGACCGTGCGCATCGCGAAGCAGAATCTCAATTCCTTTCTCGCCACGCAGATACTTTTCATACGATTTCTCGACTCCTAACTTGCCGACATAATCCCCACGGATGTAGTATCCTTCTTCATCCGCTTCCATTTCTTTTGCGGAGACTTCTCCGATATCTCCCAAAGCATGGGCGGCAGCATTGTACGAATATTGACGGATGGTACGCCGTTGAATATAAAAGCCACGAAACTTAAACAGCTTTTCCTGAAAGACACCACATTCTTCCGCCGAAAGTTGCGACATAAACAACTGGTTGGTATAGCGGGAATACCCCGGATTGCGGCGACGGTCTTTCATATCGCTCATTATTTTGAGAAACTGTGCACGGGTGATATTCAGCGATTGGCATAAATCGAGTGTGTCCAGATTCTCTATTTCCTTTGGCACGATCGTTATGTCGTATGCCGGCTGGTTGAATACCAATAGTTTACCGGTCCGGTCATAAATAGCGCCACGCGAGGGGTATTGGATCTTATTCAGAAAAGCGTTACTGTCAGCATTCTTCTTGTAGTCATCAGTCGTGATCTGCAATACAAAAAGACGTATCAGATAAATCAAAACAATGGAGATAGCAATGCCTCCGATTACAAATTTACGCTTCTCTAAGATATAATCTTTTGCCATCGTTACTTCTTAATCCCTTCTATAGCTATGATACAGGTTACAGTCAGAATAGTGCAAAGAAGCACTCGCAACAGTAACAGCCAAATGCTGGTAAATGAGAAGAACTCAATGGAGAGTAATGCCAGACTGTGCACAAAAACACTTGCAGTGGTATATTTTAAGAAAGGACTGATTCCCATAGTCTTAAAAGAGGGAATAAAGCTATCCGGATTATCACGGGGCGTGAACAGACGAAGTAAAGAGGGACGAAGAAAGGCTAGCAGCACAGTAGCCGCCGCATTCATTCCCGGAGTATCGGAGAATATATCAATGGTCAGCCCGAAGAAAAAAGCCCACAACATCAGTTCATTCCGGGAAGTGCCGGAGCTGAATTTCAGAATAAAATAGATATAGAGAAAAGGAGTAGCATAGCCGGCAATATGTACACTATTAAGGATTAGCACCTGAAGAAGTACCAAGCCGATAAACCATCCGATTCTATGTATATAAGTAATAATCATTCTTTCATCACCTTGTTTTCAAGTTTCTTCTGTTCTTCCTGACCTGTCCGGGCTACCACCCGAACGTCACTCAACTTACCGAAATCAGTAGCCAGCTTGATTTTCAACAGATAGGAAAGTCCGTCATTAGAGTCGGACATATCATCTACCGTCCCCACCATTATACCTTCGGGAAAGACGGTGGAGAAACCACTGGTAACAACTGTATCTCCCAAATTAAACTCTGCATGACGAGGCAAGTCTTTCAGATAAGCATAGCGCGAATCTCCATGTTCCCATTTCAGGTAGCCGAAATAATCACTGCCGATAATCTTGCAACTGATATTCGATTTGCTGTTCAGTACCGAAATCACCACCGAGTAGGAAGGAGAGGTTTCATAAACAATCCCTACAATCCCATTACCATCCACCACTCCCATTTCGGAGCGAATACCGGAAGAGGAACCTTTATCGAGCGTGATATAATTATCAACCAGATTCAAACTGTTCTTTATCACATGCGCTTTAAACAACTGATAATCCGCTTGCGGCACCTGCCGGATGCTGTTGATTGCCATAGAATCGAGCTGCTGCTCTCTCAATGCTTTTTCCAGATTAGTGATCTGTTGTTCGAGCACCATGTTGCGATCCAATAGATCTTCATTGACCGATTTCAGATGAAAATAAGAGGAAATCCCTCCCGAAACTTCATAAACCGCCCCCACAACCGTATTGGCAGAAGTGAAGAATGCACTCTGCTGATAACGGTTGAACCGAAATAACAAAACAAAACTGGCTACCTCCAATAAGATGAAGAGGAACCAGTAATTGTATTTCAGAAGGAAGTTTAATAAATTCCTCATCCCCGGTTTATCTCATTAAGAAAGAGAAACGGTCTACGTTCTTCAATGCCACTCCTGTACCTTTGGCAACTGCATGCAAAGGATCTTCCGCAATATGGAAAGGAATGTTGATCTTATCGGTCAATCTCTTATCCAGTCCACGAAGCAATGCACCACCTCCGGAGAGATAGATACCATTGTGCACAATATCAGCATACAGTTCAGGAGGTGTATTTTCCAATGCACTCAAGATAGCAGTTTCGATCTTTGAAATTGATTTCTCCAGACAGTGGGCTACTTCCTGGTAGCATACAGGCACTTCCATCGGAAGAGCCGTGATACGGTTCGGCCCGTGAACGATATAATCTTCCGGAGCATCATCACCCAGTTCGGTTAAAGCAGCACCTACATTGATTTTGATACGTTCTGCCATACGCTCGCTGACTTTCACATTGTGCTGACGGCTCATATATTCGCGAATATCCTCTGTCAGGTCATCACCGGCTGTGCGGATGGAGTTGTTGGAAACGATACCTCCCAAAGAGATAACAGCAATTTCCGTAGATCCACCACCTATATCGACAATCATGTTTCCTTCCGGAGCTTCCACGTCGATGCCGATACCGATTGCCGCAGCCATCGGTTCGAAAATCAAATAAACATCACGACCGCCGGCATGTTCCGCAGAGTCACGGACAGCACGGAGTTCAACTTCCGTACTTCCCGAAGGAACGCCAATCACCATGCGAAGAGAAGGTGAAAACAAATGGTTGCGAGTATTCACCTGCTTTATCAAACCGCGCATCATCTGCTCGCAAGCATAGAAGTCGGCAATCACTCCGTCTCTCAACGGACGGATGGTACGTATGTTTTCGTGGGTTTTTTCATGCATCAACTTCGCCTTTTCCCCCACGGCAATCATCTTTTCTGTACGGCGATCCAGAGCTACAACCGAAGGCTCATCGACCACGATTTTTCCATTCGTGATGATGATAGTATTGGCTGTGCCCAAGTCCATTGCTATCTCTTGTGTAAAAGAAAATAATCCCATTCTTAATTCTTATTTTTAGTGTTTAAAATGACGGATACCGGTAGTTACCATCGCCATACCATGCTCATTGCAATAAGCAAAGGATAAATCGTCTTTTACCGAACCTCCCGGTTGGATAACAGCCGTAATACCTTCTTTATCTGCAATTTCCACACAGTCGGGGAACGGGAAGAAGGCATCGGAAGCCATTACTGCACCATTCAGGTCGAAGCCGAATGATTTGGCTTTTTCAATTGCTTGTTTCAATGCGTCTACACGTGAAGTCTGTCCTACACCGCTTGCAAGAAGTTGTTTATCCTTTGCCAATACGATGGCGTTGGATTTGCTGTTCTTTACAATTTTGTTGGCAAACAACATATCTTCCACTTCTTCCGGAGTAGGAGCTTTGTCTGTCACGGTTTTCAGGTCGGCTACCGTTTCAATATTAGTATCTTTATCCTGCACCAATACGCCATTCAGCAAAGCACGGAATTGTTTCTTAGGCAATTTAGCTTCCTTACGAACGAGGATGATGCGGTTCTTTTTCTGTCCCAGGATTTCGAGTGCATCCACATCATAATCCGGCGCGATAATCACTTCGAAGAAAATCTTGTTGATTTCTTCCGCAGCTTCTTTGTCGATGACACCATTCGTAATCAATACACCTCCGAAAGCAGAAACCGGATCACCAGCCAATGCGTCTTTCCAAGCTTCCAAAACTGTAGCACGGGAAGCTAATCCGCAAGCGTTGTTATGTTTCAGGATAGCGAAAGTGAGGTCATCGAATTCGTCGATCAGATCAACGGCTGCGTTGATGTCGAGAAGATTGTTATAAGAGATTTCTTTTCCGTGAATCTGGTCGAACATTGCTTCCAGATTTCCGTAGAAATAACCTTTCTGATGTGGGTTCTCACCGTAACGAAGTTGCTTCTGGCTATTAACAGAGCAACGGAAAGCAGAACCTTCGCCAGCATCGAAATAGTTGAAAATAGCCGAATCGTAGTGAGAAGAAACGGCAAATGCTTCTTTAGCCATCCAGCGACGTTCTTCGAGTGAAGAAGTAGCGCCGTGCTCCATCAACATATCCAATAATGGTTTGTATTGAGCTTGAGAAGCTACGATGATTACATCGTTATAGTTCTTGGCTGCGGCACGAATCAGTGAGATTCCGCCTATATCGATTTTTTCAATAATGTCTGCTTCAGATGCACCGGAAGCTACGGTAGCTTCGAACGGATACAAATCAACAATAACCAGATCTATCTCGGGAATTTCATATTTCTCAATCTGTTGCATATCCTGTTCCAGACCGCGACGACAAAGAATACCTCCGAAAATTTTCGGATGTAATGTCTTTACTCTACCACCGAGAATAGAAGGATAAGTGGTCAAATCTTCCACTGCCTTGCAAGGATATCCCAATGATTCAATAAACTGACGAGTTCCGCCTGTTGACAAAAACTCTACTCCCTCTTCATGAAGTTTGGTAATAATTTCATCCAAACCTTCTTTATGGTATACAGATACCAATGCAGTTTTTATTCTTTTAGACTCTGACATTGAATTGCTTATTAAGTATTTGGTGTGCAAAGTTACGAAATATTGTTTATCGTACGTAATAAATAAGGTGTGAATTAATAAAAAAAAGCGTTGACTCTCCTCAACGGAAAATCAACGCCTCTTCGCATATATGTTCTCTATTCAAAAACTATTACCAAATAGATACACGTTTTTCTTTAGGTACGAACATCGAATCCTGTTCGGTGATTTTGAATGCTTCATACCAATTCTGGATATGAGGAAGAGCACCGTCCACACGCCATTTGCCTAATGAGTGAGGATCAAGTTTGGTTAATCGGAGAATCTCTTCCGGACGGATATTTCCTGCCCACACATTAGCGTAAGCCAGGAAGAAACGTTGTTCCGGAGTAAATCCGTCAACAATTTCCAACGGTGCGGCTTCTGTTGCATTCTTGAATGCCTGGAAAGAAACTTGCAAACCTCCGTGGTCGGCAATGTTCTCTCCAAGTGTCAGGCTACCGTTTGCGTGTACGCCCGGAGCTACTTCGATGCTGTCAAAGAAGTTAACCATCACCCGTGCCCGTTCTTCGAACTTTTTAGCATCTTCTTCTGTCCACCAGTCTTTCAGGTTTCCGTCTTTGTCATATTGACGTCCCTGATCGTCAAATCCATGAGTCATCTCATGGCCGATTACCACGCCGATTGCACCGTAGTTCATAGCATCGTCCGCATTCATATCGAAGAACGGAGGTTGCAGGATAGCTGCCGGGAAGCAGATTTCGTTGGTAGTCGGGTTATAATAAGCGTTCACAGTTTGAGGAGTCATCAACCATTCATCCTTGTCTACCGGTTTGCCGGCTTTGGCAATCATTTCGTTATAATCCCATTCGTTGGCACGCTCGATATTTGCCCAGTAAGAATCATCTTTGATCTCCAGTGCGGAGTAATCTTTCCATTTATCAGGATAACCTATTTTTACATGGAAGGTTGCCAGTTTCTCCAACGCTTTTTCTTTGGTCGGTTCACTCATCCATTCCAAACCTTTGATACGTTCTCCTAAAGAAGTTTGCAGGTTCTTCACCAGTGTAACCATACGTTCTTTGGCAGCAGCCGGGAAGTACTTCTCTACATACATCTGTCCTACCACTTCGCCAAGTACACCATCTACGGTGCTCACGGAACGTTTCCAGCGAGGTTGCATTTCTTTCTTACCAGACATTGTCCTACTGTAGAAGTCGAAGTTTTGTGCTTCAAAATCATCGCTTAGATAAGAAGCGGCAGCATCTATCAATCCCCATTGGAGGTACAATTTCTGATCGTCCAGTGATACGGTATTAATCACATCGGCTACTTCCTTCATGGCAGCCGGCTGACCTATATTCACTTCTTCCAAATCTTTCAAACCGGAAACAGTGAAATAAGTATCCCAGTCAAAAGTAGGGAAGTTCTTTTTCAGCGTCGCCCTATCCATCTTGTTATAATTAGCATGAGGATCACGCAATTCCACTTGTGAACGAGCCGCTTTCGCCAGGCGAGTTTCGATGTTCATCACTGCTTTCACAGCTTTCTGTGCAGTAGCCTCATCATAACCTGCCAACTGGAACATTTTGGCGATATGTTCCTGATATTTATTACGAATGTTTTTAGTCTGCTCGTCATTCTCCAGATAATAGTCACGCTGTCCCATTCCGATACCACCTTGATAGGTCTGTACGATATTCATGGAACTGTTCATATCATCCGCACTTACGAACATGGTGAAGTAAGGACGGATGCCTTTCTTCTGGCTCTCTGCGATATATGCATAGATTTCTCCTTTATCCTTGAGAGCGTCAATGGCTGCCAGTTCTGCTTTGATCGGAGCTACACCTTCCTGGTTCAGCTTCACGCTATCCATTGCGATATTATAAAGATCGCCTACTTTCTGCGCAGCACTGCCCGGTGCATTATCTTTCTTCGCTGCCAATTCGGCAATCAATGCTTTCAGTTGTTCACGACTGTTTTCGCGCAACATGTCGAATGTACCGAAACGTGAATACTCGTCTGTCAGCGGATGATCTTTCACCCAACCTCCACAGGCATATTGATAAAAACTTGTACCCGGCATAGCCGTGGTATCCAGATTAGCAAGGTCGATACCGGACGTCAGCACGGCCTCTTTCTTACTGTTACATCCTGTTGTCATAAGGCATACGGCAAGAATTGGTAAATACTTGGTTACTTTCATATTGTATAAATAATTAAATAGTCTCTCTAATCAGCAATCATCCTACCCGCAGTCCGGCACCGAGGAAGAAGGTGACCGACACCGAGGAACGCCTCGTTCCTCAACGAGAAACACCTGTTTCGACACCGAGAAACAGATACCCGCCAGGAATACCTTCTACCAAGGTATAACGTTTCTCTCACATACTGCCCGGAAGCATGCGTTTTGTTCTAATTTTTCGTTTCTTCCAGTTCCATCGAAACCCGTTCCCACTCTTCAACAATGCCATCCAACTGTTGCTTCAGTTTTTGATGCCGTTCATAGAGCTGCATATCCGAAGCTCCTTCGGGAGTTGCCATCTTCGCTTCTACGATAGCAATCGCGGATTCGGTTTCCTCTATTGAGGCTTCGCAGTCCGCCACTTGGCGTTCGAGTTTCTTAATCTTCTTATTAAGTTCTTTCTGGGCTTCGTAAGAGAGCTTATTCTCCGAAGGCTGAACGGTTTCAGGTTCATTACCTTTAGCTGAAGCCGTGGGAGAAGCCGACAATCCCGCTCCTTTCTGAAGCTCGTTCAAGCTATCTATCTTTTTCTTTTGCAAGAATTCATAGATACCTCCAAGGTGTTCTTTTACAAGTCCACCGCCAAACTCATATACTTTAGTCGCAAGTCCATCCAGAAAATCACGGTCGTGGCTGACAAGAATCACTGTTCCGTCAAATTCGCGGATAGCTTCCTTCAAAACATCTTTCGAACGCATATCCAAATGATTGGTCGGTTCGTCCAGAATCAGTAGATTTACGGGTTCCAGCAGAAGTTTAATCATCGCCAATCGCGTACGTTCTCCTCCGGAAAGGACTTTCACCTTTTTATCCGAAGCTTCGCCTCCAAACATGAAAGCTCCCAGTATATCACGTATCTTCAGACGGATATCTCCTGTCGCTACTCGGTCAATCGTATCGAATACAGTCAGGTTCTCATCCAACATTTGTGCCTGGTTCTGCGCAAAATAACCGATTTGTACATTATGTCCGATCGTTAGTTTGCCTTCGAAATCAATTTCGTCCATGATACATTTCACCAAGGTAGACTTACCCTCTCCGTTCTTTCCGACGAAAGCCACTTTCTCTCCCCTGTTGATAGTCAGGTTGACATCATGGAAAACGACATGGCTGCCATACGCTTTGCGCACATCTTCGCAAATCACAGGATAGTTTCCGCTACGACTGGCTGGAGGGAATTTTAAACGCAAGGCGGAATTATCTTCCTCGTCCACTTCGATGCGGTCTATCTTTTCCAGTTGCTTGATACGGCTTTGCACCTGTACGGCCTTCGTTGCTTTATAACGGAAGCGTTCAATAAAATCTTCCGTATCTTGTATTTGTTTCTGCTGATTTTCGTAAGCACGGAGCTGTTGCTCACGGCGTTCTTTACGCAAGACTACAAATTCATCGTACTTCACTTTGTAGTCGTAAATCTGACCGCAAGTAATTTCGATGGTGCGGGTAGTTACGTTATTCAGGAAAGCACGGTCATGGCTGACTAATACGACTGCATTGGCACGTGTAGCCAAAAAGTTTTCCAACCATTGGATACTTTCAATATCAAGGTGATTGGTCGGCTCATCGAGCAAAAGCACGTCCGGGCGTCGTAAAAGCAGTTTTGCCAATTCGATACGCATACGCCATCCACCGGAAAACTCCGAAGTAGGGCGCTCAAAATCTTCCCGGCTGAATCCCAATCCAAGAAGTGTCCGTTCGATTTCTGCCTGAAAGTTCGTACCGCCCATCATCAGGAAGCGGTCGTTTTCATGTGTGAAACGGTCTATCAACTGATGATATTCTTCCGAATCATAGTCTGTCCGTTCCGCCAGTTCCTGATTCATCCGTTCCAACTTCGCCTGAAGCTCAAATATATGTTCGAATGCCAGTTCTGCCTCTCCCATCACCGTCCGGTTGTCGGAAAGAATCATGACCTGTGGCAAATATCCGATGGTTACATCTTTCGGAGTAGCTACCACTCCGCGTGTCGGTGACTGCAAACCTGCCAATATCTTCAGCATGGTTGATTTGCCGGCACCATTTTTGCCGACCAGCGCAATGCGGTCTTTCTTATTAATTACATAGCTGACGTCCTCAAAAAGCGGCGTCGCATTAAATTCTACTGATAATCCTTCTACTGAAATCACTTCTGCTTCTGATTTATAACATTTTGGACTGCAAAGATACTGAATATTTATTAGATACTACTTAGTATGATACGTTATGAAAAACAAAAAAAGCAGTCATTCTTATGAATGACTGCTCTCTATCTTAATCAATGGCTCTTCTTTAGAACAACTTAGCAGGATATTCACCGGCATCTACCAATGCCTGAATCTTGTCTACTACGCTCTGACGGTCTTCCGGATAAGTAACCCCGAACCACTTGCTGGTAGTATCCAGTACTTCAACAGTGGCAGTTCCGTCATTAATCAATTTATCTACCATCAATGGGATGAAGAACTCGCTCTTCAGGTTTTCCATATTCTTCGGATCGCTAAGGAAAGTCTTGAAGAATTCCTGGCTGTAAGCGAAGTAATCAGGAGTGAATCCCCAGAAGTTCATACTTACCGGAGTCGTGTCGGGAGTAGCCGTCCATTCGCCATCATCACCGATATATTTCACTTCACCGTCCAGACGTTGAATCTTCGTACGTTCTACTACAGATGTCAACAATCCTTTAGCATCTGTACTACAGATACCACGAGATACCGTACCGCTTTCGCTCAATGTATTTCCTACACGGAAACCTACCATTGAATAAACGTTCTTTGAATTTTCAGGAAGAGCAGAAAGGAATTTACCCATCACTTGGAAAGAATCACGACCATAGAAGTCATCACAGTTAATCACTGCAAACGGTTCTTTAATCACATCAGCACCCATCATTACTGCATGGTTAGTACCCCAAGGTTTGGTACGGTCTGCCGGACAAGTAAAGCCTTCCGGAAGATCGTCAATTGATTGAAATACCAGTTCGCAAGGAATGTGACCTTCGTATTTGGAAATAATTTTATCACGGAAATCTTGTTCAAAATCTTTGCGGATTACAAATACAAGTTTGCCAAATCCGGCATTAATAGCATCATAGATTGAGTAATCCATAATAGTTTCGCCATTAGGACCCAGTCCGTCTAATTGCTTCAAGCCTCCATAACGGCTACCCATACCGGCTGCCAATAAGAATAAAGTTGGTTTCATAAATTGTGTAATATTAAAAGGTTAGTGATGTCAACGGCATCAGATTTCGTTGCAAATTTACAAAAACTTTCTTTCTTTTGTCTTGAAACAAAAGAAAGAAACAAAGAAAAATTCAAGACTGACTTTTTTCTCCTACTCACACCCTTCACTACGCTAAAGGACAGAAACTCGCTTCGCTCAAACAATCTGCCCTTTTTAACGCTTCGTTACGGGTGTTCGCTTAACAGAGAAAAAAGTAGGTCGGAAAACCTTTCGGCATGTAAACCTATGCAGAATCAAAAGTACATCAATGACAAATCAAGAAATCCAGTAATTCATTAACCTATGCAGCAAACACGCCGAAAGGGGATCGGCCTCGTTTTTCCGGCGTTAAGCGCAGGCGTTTTCTCCAGCGTTAAAAAGGGCAGACTGTTTGAGCGAAGCGAGTTTCTGCCCTTTAGCCGGAGAGAACACCGGAGTAGCCGGAAAAACGCAGCCTTGAATTTTCTTTGGTTCTTTCTTTGTTTCAAGACAAAGAAAGAACGTTAGAAGGGATAACCGATAGCAAAATGTATTCCCAGATTCTTCATAAAGGATCCTGTGACATTGTAATATCCGCTTCGTTCTGTATCGTAAGGCAGATGCAAAGGAATACCGAAATCAAGACGGAACACAAGAATATCCATATCATAACGAATACCGACACCGGTGCCCAAAGCGATCTGTTTCGGGAACGTTTTCAGTTCGAGTTGTGAATTGGGACGGGCCTCATCCTTGCGCATCAACCAGACGTTTCCCGCATCCAGGAAAGTGGCTCCCCAAATGCTCTTAAAGATACGGAAACGATATTCTACATTTGCCTCAAAACGGAAAGTACCCGTCTGGTCGAGGTAAGAGTAGCGGCTTTCTGCCGGATGGTATCCGCCCGGGCCGATGCTACGTACCGTAAAAGCGCGGATGCTGTTGGCACCACCCACATAGAATTGTTCGCTGTAAGGGGCTATCGTTGCATTACCGTAGGCGAAGAGAGCACCCAAAGCTACACGGGAAGCAATCTTATTATTCTTGTCCATATTCCACAAATGGCGGAATTCCGTATTCAGTTTCACAAACTGCGCGAAAGGGACGTTCAGCAAACGTTTGTCCTCTTTGCTGAAAGACTGACCGAAAGCACGGTAAATCACCGAGGTCAGGTTACCGGCAGAGGTTACAGTCGATTGCCACCAAATCGGATTTTTAATACCGCGTGCGGAAGCATTATCATAGGTATAGGTATATTCCATTGCAGGAATAAACTGATCTTTCAAACTGATATATAATGCAGGATTGGCATCGGCAATTTCCCTGAACTCTTCCGATTGGTGTTGAAGGACGTTGAATGTCAGTTTAAAAGGGGTGATACTATGCCGGCTTGTACGTGTCGGCTGGAAATCGTAGGTAGCATTTCCGCCGAATGACAACAGTTTATAATACCTGGCACGGTTCAACTGGTCGATGTATAGACGGAATGTAGTGGTAGCCGGGAAGTCAAACTCCCTTTTCCCCCAATGCGGGAAAACCACGCGCGGGAAAGTCAGAGAGGTGGAAACTCCCATCTCCCAACTGTTCATCAAAGAACTTTTTTCTCCTCCGCCGGTTTGCCATTCATAAGAGCCTTTCAGCTTCACGTTCCAGCTTTCGCCACCTCCGAATACATTGTTCCGAGTGACGCCGAATGATGCTCCGGGCCCGGTTTGGTCGTTACTTTTGGTTACGACATTCAATTCCAGTTCGGCGTCCAGCGGCTTGGCAAACGTGGCCTGCATGGTTACGTTCAGCGTATCACAAACGGCTGTCGTATCTTTCGGAGCATATTGTAAATCCAGATAACTGAAGATTCCCAACTGGCTAAGTTTCTCCTGCACCTGCTCCTGTCGATACTGACTGTAAAGACGGGTGCGATTGGAAGCCCGCATCTGTGCATTCCGCACAAACTGTTGATAGTTCAACCAACGATAAAGCATATTCGGACGTACCTGCAATTTCTTATAATAATGTATATTCAGATTCTTATACATCATGCTGTCATTGGGCGCCTCACCATTCTTGCCAAACAGGTAAACAGAGGCATCTCCTACATAGTAAGGACGTTGTGCCGCAGCGGGTAATCCCGGAACGGGAATCAGACGAAGGCTGATATGTCCACCGGGAACCAATGTCGTATCTGCCTGATAAGTCATATAATCGGGACGGAAGTAAAAATATCCCCGGTTACGCAACAGCGTACTGATACGGGTACGCTCCTCATCCAGATCGACCACGTTAAACTGCTCGCCGGGACTTATATAAGACATTCGACGTCCCCGTTCCATAATGCGCAACGTTTGGGGAGTGAAACGCTGATAATAAACCGTATCTATAAAATAAGGATTCTTCATGTCTACCGTATAAAGAATACTTGCTTTCAGGCTGTCTTTCTTATCAACCAATGTTTCATAAGTCACTTTTCCATTGAAGTAACCATAATCACGGAGTAAGTTTGTAGCCACCTTGATACGAACCTCCGGATTGACAGTAGAGATAAACACCGGAGGATTGGCAGCCAGGCGGTTGAACATCCACTTTCCAAATCCCTTTTTATATTTCACAAAGTCGTTATACATCCACATTTTAAAAGGAATAGGCAGAAGGCCTCCTAACATCTTTGTACTGGGAGTTTTGTCAAGAGCCGCATCAATCTCTGTTAAAGCCGTCTCTCCTACCGGTGTTGCCGACTTATTCTCTACCACCGTTTTTCCTCCTGTATAAAGTACCTCCCCTTCAGGCAGGTGTTTTGTCACCGAACAGCCCGAAAACAAAATGATACCAATCAGACAACTTGCTAATATGTTATTATATATCCCTTTCATGCTTACTTCTTTTTCTTAAAGATGAACAGTTCACTGAGTTTGTCCAGTTTCTTGCGAAGTACCAGACCGACTCCTGTTTCCGTAATCTCGCCTTCGAGTACACTCTCGTAGTTTTTATCGTAGAACAGACGAACATAACGGGTTCCGGTTCTATCCAAACGATATTCCAGAGAGATGTTATCGATAAAGGATTCCGCATCATTCGTCGCATTCTCACCTGTAGACACCTTACCTCCGATTACAATCTGGAAACGGTTGTTAAAGAGACGTTGTGAATAACGGAAACTGTAATCCGTACGCTTACCACCCGTATCCGACAAATCGTGATCTTCGATACCGACAGAAACACTGGCATTTTTCAAATTTCCCATCAATGAGTTGATTTGGCTGCTTAATACGGAGTTCAGTGCGGAACCCATATTCAGTTTACCCAATCCACCACCTCCGCCACCAATCGGTCCGGTCCCAAGATAGGTTTTCATAACCATAATATAGAGGGCTTGTTTACCTCTCTCTTCCGCCCCCATGGCTGTCAACTCGTTTTGTATGGTTGCATCTTCGGGAGCAGATACATCAAATGCAAAAGAAAGATTATCCAACCGGTTCTTGACAACGATGGACACATCGAAATTAACCGAACGTGTTCCGCCGTTCTCTCCCTCGGAAACAGAAGCACGGATACGATCGGTTGCTTTGAAGTTCAACATCGGGTCCATGGGGTTTCCTGTCCATTCCACATAGCTACCGTTATCGATCGCAAATTCTTTGGCAGCAATGACAGGTAAAGCATATTTCATCAAACCGCCGCTCAACGTATAGCGTCCGGTCAATGTCAGATCACCTTGCGGAGTATATTTCATAGAGAGGTCACCTCCCCCTTCCAGTTCGACACGATTGTCATTGCTTGCATCCAAATCGACTTTCAAACGGACGGATGGATCTATATGTACCATCATCACCATGTCCAACCCGCCTAAAGAAACAGTCGGCACTTCTTGTTGGACAACCGTAGTGGTGTCGCTAAACGAAGTAAAGGTTACCAGACTTCCCAAACGATCCTGTACCGTCAACGGCGAGTCGGTCAAAATATAGGAAACGTCTGTATTACCCAGCAGACTCATGTTTCCACGCATGTTCAATCCATCCAACGGCCCTTTCACTGTTGCCCGGAAATCGGCAAAGACTTTTCCGTAGGCCAGACTCTCACGAGTGCGTTTGGCATCCAGAAGCGTATAGTTCTGCGCCAGCAGATTCAGATTCGCCATCGGTCGGGACATATCCCTGAAATCAACATAACCGTCAATCGTGAATGGAGTTTTTCCTGTTGTATAGATAGCGAATTTATCAAATTCCAACCGATTATTCTTTATCTGTACCGGACGGTCGTCGAACCTGAAATTAGCACCATATTGGCGGGAAAGAACAGAAACGCTATCCAATATCAGTTCGCCATTTATCAAAGGCTGCTCGGTGCTACCCGCAATATTCAGATTACCATCCATATCACCGGCCAGCGTAGCCATTTTATCAGGAATAAATACGTTAGCTACACGTAGCGGGAAATGCTCCAGAGTAGCGTTTACTTCCAGACTGTCTTTTCCTGTCTGGGTTGGAACCAGCTTACCATCCGCCACCATCACTTCCACTTTGTCATGATTCAGATAGGCGTTCAGGTATTGTTTTCCCTGTTCGCCTGGCAGCCAGGTGGCTCCCACTGTCACGTCACCAATTCGTTGACGTTCATAAGTCAATTCATCAATAGCTGCTTCAACCGAAAGTTGAAGATCCTTTTCGGTCTGTACATAGTGCGCTTCCGCAGAGAATAAACCGGTTATTTCCGGGAAGTAAGGAAGTACACTGCTCAAATCAGCCAAACTGATTCTTCGGATTTCCACATCAATATTCTGTAGAGAAACGGTGTCTCCCCGTACAGAATGTACACGGAACCCCATTCCTTCGTCATCCCACATATCTACATTGGCGTATACACGCATATTCTTATGCACATAAATCCAATTATGATTTTCATTGAAATGAAACTTCTGGAAGGCGATTATCGGTTCTTCCGGAATCAAGGTGAGAGCCAGTCCATCGCCTTTTCCTTTGCCCTCGAACAAGGGACGTGCATTGACACCGAGTAATACTCCTGTTTCTCCTTTTCCATTCTTAAAGTCTACCAGCAATTCGGCATCCCGATCACGAATTTCTCCCGTCAGTGTGGTAGAGAAGGAGAATTGCGGATTCTTGGGACCGTTAATAACTCCGGCACGCAATTTCATGAGTGTGGTATCTTGTTTGACGGTAAAGAAGATGGTATCCAATTGCAAGGTATCTACTTTCAAGGCGTGGATAGCGGCTTTTCCATTAATTCCCCAGTTGGGAGCCGTTCCGAATTTCACTGAAGCGTCATGGTAAGCTATCTTCTTGGTAGCCAGGAAATATGCCAAAGGGTTCTCTTGTCCTGCGGAGAAAGAGAAAATAGCAGTTGGCAATGCTTTGCGTAATTCAGCGTGATTCAAGGCTTTCTCATCAATCTGCTTCATCAGTACATCCACAAAATGAGTGGACTGACAAATCAAAGGATTAACACCGGAACGTGCACTCAAATCGAGTTTCATATCTCCGGAGATTAAATGGGTAAATACGCGGTTCTGACGAGCCTCTGCCGAAAAATTGAAAGTCAGCGGACGCTTCATTGGCTCCGGCATGATTCCCAGTTCATGCAAATCCAGTTGGGTGACATCAATCGTTATTTTACCGTCGGGGTAGCTGTGTGCCAGATTGTATTCAGCATCCGTTGTCATTTTCAATAAAGCATTGTCACTTGTCAGATGTGCAGTGACCAATGCGCCTTTAAGTTCTCCCGTCAGATCAAGATTGGAAAGATGGTATTTAGCATAATGAAGCTGATCTAATGAAAGATTCAATTTGGCAAATGAATGGTAGGACATGACATCTAATCCACGACCATTAGCCGCAGCCGAAAGAGAAAGTTCATAGATAGAGTCTTTCGGGAGGAAACTATGAAGTTGCAGATTGTCTATTTTCAGATCAGCCTTATAGACTTCGGTAGTGGTATTTAAGGCTGCATTCACGTCCATAGCTCCTTGTCCTTCTTTCAAACGGAGATTTGCTTTATATTCAGGACCTTTGATATCCACTTTCGCCACCAGATTCATGCTGTCAGGAATGACAAGCGTACCATTAGGCGCTTCTCCCGACAGAGCGGTCAGGAAGTTCAGGTTTTGAGTAGTCATTTTCAGGCCGATGGTTCCGGTGCGTGTGAGGCTGTCGGTGAGGTTTTCCAAAAGGCCACCGCCCTCCAATGCAAAAGCACCCGGCAGGTCTACCGTGAAACGGGAAATCTGCATTTCTTTCAGATTGCCGTCCGTGCCGGCACGGATGACGAGCGGACGAAATGGATAGGCTTCTTTGAAGCTTTCGGGCAGACCGCCGGCAAACAGCATGACGTCTTCTTTGCCGATATAGGCATTGAGACGGGCGGATAAGCGTCCCGTAGTGGGGATATTGACCAGTTCCCAATAGGTATGGGCAGATAAATCGATTTCAGAATGGGGAGTGTTCAGTTTCAAACCAGGAACACAGATAACTGAATCATTGGAGTAGGCTCTACCCGTCAGGGAAGTGACGCTCAATCCGGAACGTTCGTTCATGGTAAACTCACGAATGACTGCGTTCATATCCCTCCCTTTATACAGCAAGGAATCCAGAGCGATGCGAATATCCCGGACGGCAATATGAGAAGCGTCGAAGCCCTCTGCCGGTTGAGCAGTTCCGGTATCATAGCTGACGGAGGTTCCCGATAATAAGAACTTCTTCAAGTCGTAGTACTGATTCTTCAAATCTGCTTGAGCATCATCGATGGCTGCTTCTCCAATATGGGCCGCCATACGCATGGAATCAGCAGGAAGTTGCATACTGAACGATACATTTTTCAATTTCAACTGATGAAGAGCTACTTTCCAGTTGATCGGAGCAGAAGCTGTGGTATCTTTGGGCGTAGTTGTGGTATCATTCATCAGTAGCTGCACGTGAGTGTCGGATAGTTCGACCTGATTGATTACCGCTAGTTCATTAGACAGATCGACGCCATGACTTTGCAGGAAGAAACGTCCCAAAACGCCTTTAATCTTCATTCCCTCCATCAAATCGGCTGAATTAACGGCTACCCGGCTCAAAGTGACTTCATCCACTTCTACTTTTCCTTTTATCAACGGCCATGCCTGTACACGAACATTGAGACTTTCCAAAGACAAAAGGGTATCCGGCTGTTGAATAACCTCCACGCCACGTACCAACAGATTAAGCGGGAAACGAAGGTCTATCCGCTCCACCTGAATCTGCATGCCGGTTGCTTTAGAAGCGTATGCAGTAACCTCCCGACGCAAAAGATTCTGAACGGGAGGAACATAAAGCAATACCATTAGTATTACAAAGAGTATTATAGGAGTAAGCAATATCCAGCTTACCCAACGTATCCATTTTCGTTTCATGTAAAATGTGTCAGTGTAAATAAGGTGACACAAAGTAAACAAATTATTTTGAAAAAAGGTTTGGGTAATAGTAAGAAAGATACAGATAGTAGCCAAGGAGTAGAAGAAAACGGCTTATTGGGTATTCTTCATTACCTCCAAATAATGCTCCGCTTCACTAATTATTTTACGGACAGCTTCTAATGTATTGAATGTTGTTTCTTCTATTTTTTCCGAAAATTCTTCTCCACGACAAGCCTCCAACCATTTTAACGGGGCGATAGTTTCCTCCGCTCCGATCATTGTGAAAAGAGGGAGAAGTTTATGCGCCATGGCAGCTATCCCATCCACTTCTTTTTCATTCAATGCTTGTTGCATCCGTTCGACATTCTTGCCTGTCTCTTCAATAAAAGTGTGAATGATGGAGTATGCTGCTTCCGGATCATCTTCAGAATAAGCAGTCAGTGCAGAAAAGTTGATCCCGACAGTTCCCATATCTTCTGTTATATGCGCTTCATCGGCCGAAAGTTGACCTTCATTTACTGTTAGCAACAATTCCTTTACTGTAAACGGTTTATGCAAACAACCGGCAAAACCATGTTCATGTAAAGCGGCTTTATCCATTTCACTACGGGCAGTCACAGCAATAACAGGGATTGTTTTTGCTTGTGGTATATTAGAAGCCCGTAATAGTTTTACCAGCTCAAACCCGTTAATGGCAGGCATTTGTATATCTGTCAGCAATACATCGAAGACGGAAGAGCGAAGTTGTTCAATCAGCTGTTCCAGCTGTTCACAACATACGGCATCAATACCATGCTGTTTCAACATGGCAGCAGTCAGATTCAGCTGAATCTTATCGTCATCAATCAAAAGCACACGAATGACTTTCATGGGAGGAATGGCAACCGACTGTTTGGGAGCGTATGGACTTTCGTCCTCCGAAGATTCATTTTCCGGAGATTCGCTTTCCGCAATGGATTTACCTACCGGATAAAGAGGTAAAGTTACAGTAAAACAGCTCCCTTTTCCTAATGTGCTTTGCACGTCAATGGTTCCTTCAAGCAAGGTTACCAATTTCTTCACAATAGAGAGTCCGAGTCCGAAACCTTCTTCCCCCTGCGCACCGGAAAGACGTGTAAATTCTTGGAAGATACGTTCACGATCTTCTGATGCCATTCCTTTTCCTGTATCGGCAATGGCGATGGTTAACTTAGAAGAATCATAACTGGCTGTCAGGCTAATTTCTCCTTTTTGAGTAAATTTTACGGCATTGGACAAAAGGTTATTCACAATTTGCCGGAGTCGCAAAGGATCGCTGATATATCCTCCGTTCAGTTCTGGAGCGACGTGACATTGCAAGGCTAATCCTTTGGCAGCAGTCAGAGGTTCGAAACTGACATAAATTTCATCAAATAGCTGGGAGGGGTTAAAGGTTACGCGATTCACTTCCGCTTTATTGAGATCAAGCCGGTGGAAATCAAGCAAGTCACTGACTAACTTCAATAAATGTTCTGAAGAGCTTTTCATATTGTCGAGGTAGAATCGTTGCCGTTCATCTTCTGTCAATCGGGACAGGAGTTCGGTATATCCCATAATTGAGCCTAACGGAGCTTTAAAATCATGGGTAATGGCAAGCATTAATTTTTCACGGGCGATCAGCAAATCTTCCGCCCGTTTATTCGCCACCTCCAATTGCTGGCGGTAACGGTTGCTACGGGAAATATCCCGCATAATCAATATCAGGAAAAAAGCCGATAATAGTACGGCACCAACCGCGATACCGCCGATGATACGTGCCGACCGCATCCTCACTTCCTGCTGAAGTTCGGCATCCTGACGGGCACGCAAGGTCATTTCTTCCTCATACTGTTTAATCAAGCTATCCATCCGTGCCGTCAACTGCGTATTCATCCGCTGGTACTTTGTACTGGTACGCCGGATTGTTTTCCTCCGTTGCAACCGTTTTTCTTCGGTAGCCATGCGGATTTTCTGCTGAAGAGAATCTTTAGAAGTGGGCGGTTGGAGAATGGTATCAGTGGCTACTTCCAACGATGTATTTACTAATACGGCACTGTCTTGTTTAGAAGGGGAAAACACTTCGGCGAGTCGTTTGAAGAATCCCTTCTTTTTAGGAGTAGTGATTAACGAGTCACGTTTGGTGATGACCCGATGTTGTACCCGTTGCTGGGTAATCACAGAATCCTGTTCGGAAATGATTTCTTCGATTTCCGAAGCAGAGAGAAGGCTGTCGTTTGCCTCACTTAGCACCCGCAACATCTGAATCGTGTTTTGATCTTTCTCATGGAGAAGGGTCAATAAACTGTCTGTTCTTAAATTCTGTTGATCGTCGGCGGCCGACAATGCTTCCATCTCACGATGTACAAACACCAGCGAGAAAAGGAGGATCGCCAGCAACAAAGTGTAACCGGCGGTTATTTTCAACTTTGTAAAACGGAAGGAAGCCATTGGGGTTAAGTATTAAGTTTTAAGTATTTAGTATCAGGTTTGAGGATGAGGTTCGGGGAGTTTCGTCATGTGATGAAAACGCCACCAAAGCATCAATCCTGCGCTCGTCAAACCAAAAGGAAATGCCATCCAGACACCTACTACTCCCCATCCCATCACAAAGCCGCAGAAATAACCTACAGGAAGAGAAATAATGAAATAGGCGACAAAGGCAATCACCATCATTAGTTTTACATCTGAAATTCCACGCAAAGCGTTGGCGAAAGTAATCTGCAGTCCGTCGCCAAACTGGTAAACGAGGAAAGGGAAGATTAGAGAGGTCACCATAGCAGCCACTTCCTGACTGTCGGTAAACCAGCCTCCCAAGTAATTCCGGCAAAGGAAGACAATCAAAGAAAGCACAACGCCCAATGTCATCATCAGATGAAAACCTGCATAGGCAGAACGACGTACATTGATGATGTCATTCTGACCTTTGAAGTTACTGACACGAACAGCCACAGCAGCACCCATACCGTAATACATCATAAATGTAAACTGCGAAATAGCCAGCATAACCTGATGAGAAGCCAGAGCGATAGTACCCAGCCAACCGATCATGATCGCACTTAGACTAAAAGAGGCTGTCTCCATTCCCATTTGAAAAGCAACCGGCCATCCAAGTCCATTCAAGCGTCCAAATACAGCTCGTGACCATCCCAAACGGAAAAAGCCAATCTTATAGCGGACAAAACGCGGACTACGCATAAAGATGATGATAAATATAATCACCATCACGATACGCGAGAACAGCGTGCTGACACCTGCTCCCAACAGACCTAACTCGGGCAATCCGAGCTTTCCATAAATCAGGATATAGTTTCCTATGATATTCAAGACATTTCCACCAAGCAATATCCACATAGCGGTTTTTGTATCCGTAAT
The DNA here is from genome assembly GCF_003435205.1 of Bacteroides sp. AF32-8BH. NCBI lineage: Bacteria > Pseudomonadati > Bacteroidota > Bacteroidia > Bacteroidales > Bacteroidaceae > Bacteroides > Bacteroides sp. AF32-8BH. The sequence goes on from NZ_QVLZ01000007.1 coordinate 29,500, forward strand.
TCCGTCTGTAAACTGCTTGAATCCATTGAAAAGCATGACAAACACTAGTGAAGCGAGCAAAACAAGGTAATACGGTTTAATCAGGGGAATCAATTCTTCCGGCTGTCCGAGACGTTCTATATTTAGATAAAGAACAGTCATACAGACAGTCAGCAGCAATGCAACCATCAGGTTTGCCAGTAAACTGTTGCGTAAAGCCTGTCCCGCAGGGGCATACTGGCGGGTTCCATACAAACCTCCCACAATGGGAGTCAGCCCATACGAAAAACCCGTACTGAAAATAATCGCCAGATTGAACACATTATTGACGAAGGAAGCTGCTCCCAGCTCAATCGTACTATGATGCCCGATCATTAACGTATCCGCAAATCCAAGAACGATTACTCCTATTTGACCGATCACAATCGGCAGTCCGAGAAAAATTAGTGCTTTATAATGCTCTTTATATGTACTATAAATATGTCTCATTTACTTTTCCGTTACCTAAACGTATCTCCATTTTCAGGCAAAGGGACTTTTCCCTTTCACTGATAGATTAAAAAAGGGAGAATTTAATTTTGTTGTTTCTTATAATATAGTATTACTCCGTTCTCCTTACGGAAAGCAGATTGAGCTACCGCCCGCAATTGTTCAGCCGTGACAGACCGATAACGATCGACCTCTTTTTCCATGTCCTCCGCCCGGCCAAGCAATTCGTACCAAGCCAGATTGGTTGCCACATTCAAATAATTGATGTTGCCGAATATCTGGGTGGACTCAAATTTGTTCTTCACTTTTTCCAGTTCCTGTTCGTCAACCAATTCTTGCTGCAACAGTTCCAGTTCTTCCCGCACTGCCGCTTCCGCCTGTTCCAGGGTGACACCTGCCGAAGGTTTACCACTAATATGGAATAACCCCGCATCTACACTGCCGGAAATATAAGCATCTATACTCGAAAATAATTGTTTCTGTTGTACCAAACGCTGGTTTAACCGGCTGGAACGTCCGTTGCTCAACACATCCGACAAAATATCAAATGCATAATAATCCGGATGGCAATGGGCAGGCATGTGGTATGCCATAAATAAAGAATCGAGAGGAACATTTCTCTCTACCGTCAGCCGCCGTTCTTCCGTCTGTTCCTGTTCTTGTGGCAGGTTCCGTTGAGGAACTTCCCGACGAGGAATAGAGCCGAACCATTTTTCCGTCAAAGCAACCGCTTCTTCGAAAGAGATATTGCCGGTTACAGCTAATATAGCATTATTAGGAGCATAAAAACGGAAAAAGAATGCCTTCACTTCTTCCAGCGTAGCATTGGCAATATGCGACAACTCTTTTCCGATAGTAGGCCATTGATAAGGATGCGTCTGATAAGCCAGAGGACGCAAAAGATGTCCGATATCCCCATAAGGCTGATTCAAACATCGCTGTTTGAATTCTTCCATTACTACTCCCCGCTGTACCTCCAGACTCCGTTCGCTAAAATCAAGACTCAACATCCGGTCGGATTCCAACCAAAAGCCGGTTTCTACATTCTGACGAGGTACAGTGAGGTAGTAATTGGTTATATCATTATTCGTCCAGGCATTATTCTCTCCACCCGCCAATTGAAGCGGCATATCATAATCGGGAATATTCACCGACCCTCCGAACATCAGGTGTTCGAACAAATGGGCAAAACCGGTATGTTCGGGATCTTCGTCGCGAGCTCCCACATTATATAATATATTAAGGGCAACCATCTGCGTACTTTCGTCCTGCGAATGTACCAGACGTAACCCATTATCAAGAATATGCCTGTTGATTTTCATATATTTCAGTCAAGTATTGTCACCTTTGTTATTTTTACATCTTCTTCGGGACGATCGCTACGGTCGGTTTTCACCTGCTGGATTTTATCCACAATATCCAAACCTTTCACTACTTCGCCGAACACAGTATATTCGCCATCCAGATGCGGAGTTCCTCCCACCGTTGTATAGGCTTCAATCTGTTCCGGAGTGAAATGAAATTCCGGTTGTTTAGCTGCCATTTCCTGTGCCTCTGCAAACAACTTTTCCTGCAAATCATAAAGACCATTTTCGTCATTTGCTTTTCGCATCTTATAAATTTCCTTCATGTGTTTCTGTGCCAGCGTATTGAAAATAACATTAATCTTATTCTCATTCATCTGGCTTTCCATACCCAGCAAGGTAGAGTCATTGAACACCTTACCTGTCACGATATAGAACTGACAACCGGAAGATTCTTTCTTCGGGTTCACATTATCTCCCTGACGGGCAGCGGACAGGGCACCTTTCTTATGGAAATATTTAGGATATACAAATTCAGCGGGAACAGTATAACCTACATCTCCCGTACCCAGCATTTTTCCTTTCGGTGCATTCTTTGAGTCCGGGTCACCAGCCTGAATCATAAAATCTTTGATAACACGATGAAACAGTGTGCCTTCATAAACACCGTCCTTCACCAGTTTGATAAAATTATCACGATGTTTCGGTGTCTCATTATATAGTTTCACCTCGATATCTCCTACAGTTGTCTCAATCTTTACCAACGTTTCTTTATCCATGTCTCCTCCTTTTTTTGTTCCGGTTTTGCAGGCAGTAAGTCCGCAAAACGATATGGTTAATACTATCAATAGAATCTTTTTCATAACACTTTTATTTAATTTAAGTTTGCAAATATACCACTTTCGCCTAAATCCTCTTACCTTTGTGACTTAAAAGAATCAAAACCTGACATGATGAGCTCCATATTGATCGTTGAAGATGATATCACTTTTGGAATGATGCTAAAAACCTGGCTAGGCAAAAAGGGCTTTGAAGTATCATCAGTGAGTAATATTGCCCGCGCCCGAAAACATATCGAAAGCCAAAACGTCGATCTGATTTTATCAGACCTGCGACTACCCGACCACGAAGGTATCGATCTGCTGAAATGGATGAATGAACAAGGCATGGACATTCCTTTAATCATCATGACTGGCTATGCGGATATACAATCCGCCGTACAGGCAATGAAACTGGGAGCACGTGATTATATAGCCAAACCGGTAAATCCGGAAGAATTACTGAAGAAAATTTCTGAATGTCTGCAGTCTGAAAAGAGTCTTGCTACTCATAACGTTGCTAAATCTTCTTCTAAAAAAGGTGCTTCTACTTCATCTAAAGATTCAACAGAAAATCATCGTGCTTATCTGGAAGGAGAAAGTGATGCAGCCAAACAACTCTACAATTATGTAGGTCTGGTAGCTCCGACCAATATGTCCGTACTTATCAACGGTTCCAGCGGAACAGGAAAAGAGTATGTGGCGCACCGTATTCATCAACTTAGCAAACGAAACGATAAACCGTTTATTGCCGTAGATTGTGGATCTATCCCCAAAGAACTGGCTGCTTCCGAATTTTTCGGTCATGTGAAAGGTTCGTTTACAGGTGCTCTGACAGATAAAACGGGTGCTTTCGTTGCAGCCAACGGTGGTACTATCTTTCTGGATGAGATCGGAAACCTTAGTTATGAAGTGCAGATACAACTGCTTCGTGCCTTGCAAGAGAGAAAAATACGTCCGGTAGGTTCTACACAGGAGATATCGGTAGATATTCGTCTGGTATCTGCCACCAATGAGAATCTGGAACAAGCCATTGAAAAAGGTACTTTCCGTGAGGACCTTTATCATCGTATCAATGAATTTACCCTCCGTATGCCCGATCTGAAAGAACGGAAAGAAGATATTCTGCTCTTTGCCAATTTCTTCCTCGATCAGGCAAACAAGGAACTGGATAAACACCTGATTGGTTTCGATGCAAAAGCATCGCAAGCTTTAATGAATTATCATTGGCCGGGAAACTTGCGCCAAATGAAGAACATCGTCAAAAGAGCAACGTTATTGGCACAAAGCAGTTTCATTACTTTATTGGAATTGGGGACCGAGCTTTTAGAAACTCCTGCATCCAGCAATACGAGCATTGCATTACGCAATGAAGAGACTGAAAAAGAGCATATTTTGGAGGCGCTACGCCAAACAGGAAACAATAAGAGTAAAGCAGCGCAATTACTGAATATTGATCGAAAGACTTTATATAATAAATTGAAATTATACAATATTGATTTGTAACAAGTTACGTTCTTGCATTTTCTCAAGTGTTCTCATGCCTATGAGAAAATTTTCTCAATGCGATGAGAAAAAGTTCTCATTACTATGAGTATTTATTCTCATCACGGTGAGAAATGATTCCTTTTTGTAGTGCTCGAACTTATCTTTAACCGAATCTATCGCATTACCAGATATTATTAATTTTAATGCATATTCCATAGAATAAAATGACCCCCATGAATAAAAAAACATTATTACCCCTTGCATTTGTGCCACTCGCAGTAACCAATCTGCAAGCACAAAGCAATATGCAAATAGAACGCGCGGACAAACGTCCGAATATCATTCTCTTTATGGTAGACGATATGGGATGGCAGGATACTTCACTCCCATTCTGGACACAGAAGACACACTATAACGAATTGTACGAGACTCCCAATATGGAGCGGTTAGCAAAACAGGGAATGATGTTTACTCAAGCGTATGCCAACAGTATCAGTTCTCCTACCCGGTGCAGCCTCATCACCGGAACCAACGCCGCACGTCACCGAGTAACTAACTGGACGCTGCAAAAGAATACAATGACAGACCGTAAAGATAGCATTCTGGCAGTCCCTGACTGGAATTACAATGGAGTAAGTCAAGTGTCCGGCACTAATCATACTTCCGTAGGAACCTCCTTCGTGCAACTGCTAAAGAACAGCGGTTATCATACTATACATTGTGGAAAAGCCCATTTCGGAGCGATAGATACTCCAGGGGAAGATCCGCATCATTGGGGATTCGAGGTAAATATTGCCGGACATGCGGCCGGTGGACTTGCCAGTTACCTGGGAGAAGAGAACTACGGACATACCAAAGATGGGAAAGCGGTATCACTGATGTCTGTTCCCGGATTAGAGAAATATTGGGGAACGGAAACCTTTGTAACTGAAGCATTGACGTTGGAAGCCATTAAAGCACTGGATAAAGCGAAAAAGTATAATCAGCCTTTCTATTTGTATATGTCGCAATATGCCATCCACATTCCTTTGAACAAAGATATGCGCTTCTATGAGAAGTACAAGAAAAAAGGAATGACAGACCATGAAGCTGCTTATGCCACACTGATTGAAGGAATGGATAAAAGTTTAGGTGATTTAATGAACTGGCTGGAAAAGAATGGAGAAGCCAACAACACTATTATCATTTTTATGAGTGATAACGGAGGACTTGCATCCGAATCCGGATGGCGTGACGGCAAGCTGCATACACAGAATTATCCATTGAACAGTGGTAAAGGTTCTACTTATGAAGGCGGTATCCGCGAACCGATGATTGTCAGTTGGCCGGGAGTAGTAGCTCCGGGAAGCAAATGCAACAACTACTTGTTGATAGAAGACTTCTACCCTACTATTCTTGAAATGGCAGGTGTCAAGAACTACCAGACAGTTCAACCGATAGACGGTATCAGTTTCATCCCTCTGCTGAAACAGACAGGCAACCCAGCTAAGGGTCGGAGTCTTTTCTGGAATATGCCTAACAACTGGGGAAATGACGGTCCCGGAATCAACTTTAATTGTGCCGTTCGAAACGGTGACTGGAAATTGATTTATTACTATGGAACAGGAAAGAAAGAGTTATTCAACATACCTGATGATATAGGAGAAAGCAACGACCTTAGTGCACAGCATCCGGACATCGTGAAGAAACTTTCTAAAGAGCTGGGCAACTTTCTAAGAAAAGTAGATGCACAACGACCGACTTTCAAAGCGACAGGTAAACCTTGTCCCTGGCCGGATGAAATTAAGTAAATAGATTACCTAAATAAAAGAACTGTGGCGGGGAGTGTGGAATAATTCCACACTCCCCGCCACAGTTTCCACACACTCCACACATACTTCCCCACTATCCTAATT
>NZ_QVLZ01000007.1:35482-226493 GCF_003435205.1 Bacteroides sp. AF32-8BH
CACTATCCTAATTGGCATCATCTTCCTCATTCCCTTATTTATCAATCACTTATCATACATTATCTAATTTTGGCACGCACTTTGATCTTTAATTAAACGTTAGCGAAAAGCAATAACCGATTCCTTAACACAAAGGTAGAGAATTGAAAACATATGTCTAATAATCATTAAAGCAAACGATTATGAAAAAATTAGTATTAGTAGTAGCAATGTTTATGTTTGTTTGTGGTGGTTCATTCCTTGTAAAGGCTCAGAGTTCTGCAGAAGCTGTGACAGCCCCGACAGAAATCAATGCAACAGTTGTCAATGATACAGTAGTAAAAGATACTGTAACTAAAGAAGACGCGCCTGCAAAGGCATCACTGGTTGCACTCGCCGCCAATGTCAATGATACAGTTGTCACAGACACTACATCAAAAGACAAACCGGCTGAGCCTGTCAAGGAATAACCTTGCCAACAACATGCAGGACATAGTCTGCCGAAGAATAGTAAGCACACTACAAAAAAAGCCATCCCTACTTTCGTCTATTCCGGGGATGGCTTTTTTATTATCCTATCTTCTTACAATTATTCTGTAGGAGTACTTGTTTCCAATATCGGATCTGTTTTCCAACTTGAAACAATATTTGCCGCCTCTGCTTCGAAGCTCTTTCCTGCCAAGGACACAAATGTCTTGGTATTACCATTTCCATTATTGAATAACCAATTAGCTACCATTCCATCCTTATCCTCACTCAACAACTTGCCGCTCTGCTCGGAGATCTGTTGATCCGACAAGGCTTTTGTCCAAATACGGGCATAACTGATAGCTCCGTTCAACCGGCGTTTACCATCAGACTGGCCGATGTAGAAATCAGAAGTAAGATTGATCTCTTTCAAATCATCCGGCGTACCGTTTGATAATTGAAGCGTTTCTCTGACACCATTTACATACAATGCAATCCGTTCGCTTCCGCTCTTACTATTATCCAATACCACAGCCACATCATACCACTTATTGGTTTCTATCTTAGTAGAGCCCTCATAGCGAATACTACCTTTATCATCTGCAGCAAGCTGAAGGAAACGTTCTTCATCATTGCTTCCTCCCTTATGCACGTCGACACGCAGCAGGAATTTCTTCTCTATACCCATCACCGTATTAATCCGGGCATTTCCATTGTCATTGCCATTCAACGACTCAATATTGAAACGAGCCTCAAATGTGATCGTACTCAAATTCTTTAGCGATTCATCTGCCGTACCATTATATTCAAACGGTACTTTAAAGTAATTACCGCTACCTAGGTTCGCTACTTTATCTGCCTGTACCACCGTAACGGTCAGACTTAATTCCTGTTCCGCTTCGTCTCTGACAAACACGGTAGTGATACCCGCTTTTTTACCTATTAAATTGAAACGAGTGTCATCCACCTGCTGAATAGCTACAATCTCTTCATCCTCTGCTGTCAGACTATAACCTCCGTTCCCTTTTTCTACCGTAATCATGATCTTATTGTTGACTCCCACTCTCGGTGTCAGGTTGGAGACATCGATAGAAATCGGATTTACCGTCACCTGAACCACTGCCTGTTTTCCTTTATGGTCTGTAAAAGTCACTGTTGTATGTCCGTTCTTCAAACCTGTCAAAGTATAGAAAGGACGGAACTGATCTGTATTAACCATGCTGACAACCGTTTCATCCTCCACCTCATAAGACAATTCATCATTGCTGGAAAAGTTTCCCATGCTAACAATCAGTTGCTTTTCACCGGCAACTTCCAAGATCACCTCCGGTTCATTCACTTCCAATTCAAATACACCTACATTCACAGAAATATTGGCAACTACTCCTTCTCCATCCATTACTTCGACGGTAGTGGCCCCATTCTGTGAGCCACTTTTTACAGTTATCAATTCGCCGGAAACGGTAGCCGTTGCAATGGCAGTGTTGAAACTTCTCACGGTATAGTTTCCGTTTCCAACCACTACATTCACTTTGGCTTCCTCATTCTGCCCGATACGTATTACCGGTTTGTTCACAATCAACTCTATCAAGTCTTTAGCCACATCGTCGTCATCATCGTCATCACAACCTGTAACGGCAAACGATAATACCGACAAAAGCAACAGACACATATATGTATAGATTCGTTTCATCTGATTTTCTTTTTAAAGTTATACATTCCTACCGGTTTACCATCCGGGATTTTGTTCAATGGTCGGTGTCTTCTGCAACTCACTCTGGCGAATCGGGAACAGATAATGCTGAATAGAGAACGTACGTTCTTCCACGCAGAAACGCTCCATTCTATATTTCACACCGTCAACCGTAATGGCCCCATTCTCATCCTGCACCGGACGCATTCCGTTAATCATTCGCTGGCAACGGGGCAATGCACCGTTATTGGCAGCCCAGTATTTCTGTGTACGTTTTGAATTGTCACTCCCGCTCGATTTCCAAAGGCTTTCCTTTGCTAGCTCTTCCTTACTGGTGGGTTCCAGATACAAGCGGCAAGTCCACGGACGTTTTCCTTCATAAAAAAGTTCCACGCGACGTTCGCGCTGAATGTATTCACGCATCAACTGTTGATTAGTCTTTACTTCCGGCGGCATCGGTTTCATAAAAGAACGTTCACGAACCGTATTCACCAATTTATAAGCTTCATCGATATCCTCGCCCAATTCATTACAAGCCTCTGCATAAATATAAATAAACTCCGGAAGACGCCAGATGGCGGGCGCATTGATACTGAAGTTACCGGATTTGTTCCATGACTCCTGTTGGAATTTACGTAAATAATAACCGGTAGTAGTTGCATTGGTAGCACCAATCTTATCGGAACCACTCGCCGTATTGATCGTTTTCGACTCGTTCTTATTATTACGGTAAGGAGCTCCGTGATAAATTACATCACGATAGAAACGCGGGTCACGAGTACCTTTCACATACGGATTAGTATCATCATAGCCACCTTTGCGGGCTTCTGCCGAATATACCGGATAGCCATAATCACCTACGATATATTCGTATTCATCCACTTGTTCCTGTACCGGTTGCTGGCGCGAACTTCCCTCACGGCTGGGCGGATAAATATCACCCTGCCATGCCTGATCCTTGCTCTTCGTCATAAAGAACACATACTCATTGGCAAAGGCATCCATATCATAAAACATATCCCACAAACGAGCATATACACGGCTGTCATTCAGATTACCGTCAGCCGGATCCTTGAAATCATTTGCATCATGTTTCGTATAGAGAGAATAACGCTTGGTTCCGCCGACTTCGAAATCCAGAACGGCTTTAGCCGCTTCTTTGGCTTTTCTCCAACGAGTAGCATCATAAGCATACTCATTTTCAAACACACGACGCAAGTTGTATCCATATTGAGAAGCACCGTTCCACAACGGAGTAGCCGCTACCCAGCGAACAAAAGAAATCAATCCCAGACAGGCTCCCTTATCCACACGCCCAAAATTCTCGGAAGTTTTCACATATTTATTAGGAACCATGCCATAAGCAGTTTGCGCATCCGTCACAATCTTTTCAACCATCGAATGAACAGATTCTTTCTTGAAGTCCATATTATCTCCGGCATTAATCACACGGTCAATATAAGGAGCTTCGCCATACATACGCAATAACAGCATGTGGAAATAACCACGCATGAAATACATCTCACCGATACGGTTGCGAAGATCACCATCCTGCTGTGGGTTGTCGGGCGTATTATACTTCTGTACATTTTCTATAATCAGGTTCGCTTTACGGATTCCTTCATAAAGAGCTTCCCAATATTGCCCTACACTACCGGGCAAAGAATTCGGGTTCCAGGCACCGTTATTGAAGTTATTCGTAATGTTTCCCTCTACGTTGGTTCCTTCACATTCGTCCGTAATGGCACTGTTGCTGAAGTGCTCGAAGAACACCAGCGGACGGTCTGCTTTCTTTGCAGCCGCATATACGTCGGAAACCAGTCCGTTCACTTTTTCGTAACGGGCAAAAACGTCCGCTTCCGTAATATTATCATCATCGTCCCGATCCAGGTAATCGCTACATGAAGTAAAGACCAACGGCAGGACCAATAAAGCAATTGCTGAAAATCTATATAACTTTTTCATATTTCTATCTTATTTAGAATGTTATATCAATACCAAAATTGAATACCTTTTGAATAGGATACCAGGAAGCTCCGTCTCCGGATTTCGTTTCCGGATCTATATCCACATCACCCAGTTTATCAAAAGTCAACAGATTCAGACCTTGTACATAGATACGTGCCTGTTGCACATGGAATTTACGTAATAATTTGGGTGATACATTGTAACCAATTTCCACATTCTTAAGACGCAGGTAGGAAGCATCATACAAAAACAAACTACTGTTTCCATTCTTGTTGTTATCATGTGTTCCATAATGCAATGCCGGATATTTGGCAGTAGCAGCCGTTTCCGGTGTCCAACGGTCCAGATGCATTTTCTTCACACGTCCGATCTTATCTTGTTCAAATTGCGGGAAATCAAATACAGCAGCCCCATTCAACAGAATAGATGATTTTGTCGCACCTTGCAATAATACACTAAAATCAAAGTTCTTATACTGGAAACCGAAAGGAATACCGAACATCAGTTCCGGACTACGCGGATTTCCCATTGCTGTACGGTCTTCATCATCAATCACTCCGTTACGATCCAAATCCTTATAAACAACATCTCCCGGAATTAATTGTCCCCACGGCTGATAACCGATCTTGTTCAAACGGTCAGCCTCTTCCTGATCGGCTACAAAATGATCGAACACATAAACGAAGTTTTCGTATAAACGTTTACCGGTTTCTTTACGCCAGGAGTTCTTGCGGGCAACTTCCGCTTTATATTCCAAACGGTTGCGGGAGAAAGTCAGGTTCGGACGAATATAGTAACGGAAATCCTTTCCAATCTTATCATTCCAGCTCAATTCGATATCCACACCGCGGTTGCTTACTTCACCCAGATTCTGTAAAGCTGCATCTTTACCTACAATATCCGGATATCCCATGATACCGTCACTATTCATATCTGTAATAATGTCAAAACGATATTCATAAAATGCATCTATCGTCAATGCCAAACGTTGGTTCAGGGTAGTAAAGTCAATACCGACATTCAGTTTACGGGCTTTCTCCCAAGTCAGATTCGCATTAGCCAGATTACCTTCGGAAGTACCGCCTACATTCGTACCAAAGTTATTACCGAAATCATAACCACTGCCACCACCGTAGAAAGCCAGATATGGGAAACGGCTGCTGACATTGTCACTACCTACCAAACCATAGGAGGCTCTTACTTTCAGGAAGTCAATCCAGGAAGCCTTTTTCATAAATTCCTCTTCAGAGACTACCCAACCGATTGAACCAGCTGGGAAGAACCCGTAACGTTTGCCCGGAGCGAAGTTTTCGGAACCATTGTAACCGAAGTTAAATTCCATCAGATACTTCTGATTATAATAATAAGCAAAGCGTCCGGTGATACCCTGGCTATGATAAGCCAGTTCATTGTTAACAGTACGGTTACCACGGTTTGCCAATAACATGGCGGTCACTTCGTGGCGGTTGCTAAACAAACGGTTGTAATCCAAACGTGCCTGTATATAAGTACGTCCGTCAGAAGCGTTATGACTGAATCCGTTGCCAATAGTCTGGTCAATATCATATTTGTTACCCGTTTTGTAAGCACCCGTATAGTGTCCGCCTGCCATATAAGCATCCGAACCTTCGATCGGCATAAACGTCGCATATTTCGGATATTCACGATAACCGTCTTTGTAAGTATCCAGTTTACGATTAATCCAGCGTCCTTCAGAAGCATCATAAGAGAACATCACTTCCGCTTTTAATCCTTTCGTCAGAAATTCCATATCCAGATTCATGGCAAAACTACCATTCAGATACGTGTTCTTTTCATTCAGATAACCGGTACGGCTCAATTCACCCAGAAGATTGTAACGGTAGATATTGTCACCATAAAGCATTCCACGAGGATTTTGCTGAATGTATTCCTCATTCTGCGGATGCGCATTTTCTTCCACCAGGATGGGCAGATATGGAGGCTGGGTAGCACAGATGGTCATCAGGCGACCGGCTGTTGTACCCGGTGCATTACGGTCGGTAATACGGGCCCCCAAATCCAAACGGGTACTCAAATAACGATTAATGTTGATATCGATGTTCGAACGGAAGTTGTAACGGGTGAACTTGGTTTGCGAGTCATATTCACCGGCATTCGAATATTTGTAGTTACCGCCTTGTGAAAAGTAATTGGCCAATACATAATAACGTACCTTGTCCGTACCTCCACGGATGGAGAGGCTGACATCTTCCTGCAAACCGGGTTTGAAGGCAAAATCATAATAATCCCAGTCATATCCCAAACCATCGGAGTTGTCTCCTTTCGCACGGCGGAAATTGTCAATCGCCTGTTGAGAGAAAAGGTTCAAACTGCTGATGTCTGCGCCCGTCATCTTGGCATCGTTCAATCTGGCTTCATTATATAAAGTTGCATAATCGGCAGAGCCTAAATATTCGGGGAAACCGATCGGCTGGTTAATACCGATAGAGGCTTTCAGGTTCACGGTTGCCTTTTCCGCTGCCTTACCACGTTTGGTAGTAATAACGATTACACCATTTGCACCACGGATACCATAAGCGGCAGTGGCGGAAGCATCTTTCAGGATAGTGAATGTTTCAATTTCATCCGGTGCGAGGTAACTCATGTCACGTTCGATTCCATCGACAATGACAATGGCACTCTGGTTACCGTAAGTTGCCTTACCACGGATAAACAATTCACTTTGATCCACACCCGGTTCACCACCCGCATACTGGTTTACAATCAACCCCGGCAGACGTCCGGCAAGCGCATTGTTGATATTGGCAGTAGGACTTTGCGTCAGATCTTTTGTCGTGATGGTAGCAACAGAACCGATCATCGTTTCTTTACGTTGTTTGGTATAACCTACCACAACCACTTCCTGCAAGGCTTTCGTATCTTCCTGTAGTAAGACAGTCAGTTCCTTCTTTGCACCGGGAACAATTTCCTGCGGCTGGTAACCCAGGTAAGAAAACACCAACGGAGCTTCCGCATAAGGCAGTTTCAATGTAAACTTACCATCCATATCTGTAATCGTACCTGCATTGGCCACCCCTTTCACGACAACAGACACACCGATCAACGGGTCATTTGTCGTCTTGTCCAATACCGTACCCGACACTGTTATTTTATGGTTTTGTGTGGCCTGCACCTTTGCCGTTCTTCCCGTTTGCGCCACACCCTGCAAAGGTATACCTGCAAGAAGAGTGCAAGAAACAGCCACCAGACAAATATTTCTTTTTATATGTATCATCTTTCTTTTCGATTTTCTATGTGTAATAAATCAATCTTATTCCTCTGCTTTCTTACCGAAATCCGGTCCGACCCAGTTGGCCTTTTCCGTTGCTTTACCTTGTACCCAGTCTTCATAACGAGCACGGATTTCAATCATTGTTGCTCCCGGGACTTCCGCATTCAAGGAGATTGTCAGGCGATCTTCCCTGTTGTCACGATTACCGAAGGTCGGTGCTTTTGCCCAATCGTACTCCCACACATAATAGCCTTCGGGATGAGCCAACGTCCAAAGCACATCAGAACAGCTGCGCAATGCAGCGATAAACTTATTCTTGGTCTTTTCCGGATAAAGGCTGTTAGTCGGCTGTTTCACCATATCCAGGAAGTAACGGACAAATATTCCACGGAATAAAAGATTATCTCCCGAATTTCCTTCACCACTGAATACCGGATAGTTGGAATCCATCTTCTTATTCACCTGGTAAGAGCCGAAAGCAACCGCATTACGAAGATATTCATCCTCACCGGTAGCGTTGTACAGCTCCAGGGCAGCCGCCATAAATGTTCCCTGATTATAAGACAAGGCTACTTTATCAGGATCTCCCGGTGTTCCGTCATCTTTAATACTAAGATTATCATATACCTGTCCGGTGGAAATATCACACAGATAAGCCGTCATCCAGTTGTATACCTCTTTGGCGAAGTTCAGGTAATAAGCAGCCTGCTCTTCCCAGCCATCTTTAGCCTCCTTAACGGTAAGTTGATACAATTTCATAGCCAGAAGGCAACCGGGACCATTGGAACAAGACATACGTGAAGCCAGCGCATCCGTTTTCCATGCCATTCCTCCTACCCCTTTATAGTCATTCTTCGCTCCCTTGATATGGTTCCACATCTTCATCAACGCACTGTAGTAATCCTGATCGCCAGTCAATTCATAAACCCGCAGACAAGACAGTGCCATCCATTCCATATCATCATAGAAGTTATTCCAGAAGTCTTTGCCACCATAACCGCAATGTTCATTCCAGTCATCAAAAGCCGGCAGGAAAGGTTTCATGATGTTTTCATACAAATGAGCTTGATATTCGGGATTGTTTGCGTGACGGATATAAGCATCGATCACGATGTCCAATGCATGTCCCTGCGACCATCCGCCGCTACCGCCCGTGCTTGCCGGTTCTCCGGTTTCCGGTGTATTCGGTTTTTCCCAGTAAATGCTTCCGCAAAAGGTATCCCGTCCGCTGGCATTCTCATAGAAATATTTGATATAAGTTCCCGTACTTTTGTCGGCTGCATCTGTCCAGTTCACATCCGACACATATTCACCGGATGAATTACCTTTGTAGATGTCTCCCAGATCGCCGTCGTCACAAGCTGTAAATATTGCCAGTGCACCGCTTAACAACAAAGCTCTTTTTGATAATGATACTATATAGTTCTTCATATTATTATTCAGTTTTAATCTTCATTCGTTTCCGAAGCTACCCAACGGTGGGTGTACGTTCCAAACTCTGCATTGAAATAGAGGGTTACATCGGTTTTCACCGTAGCATAATAGACATTTCCCTGCTTTTCGCCCCATTGCAGTAATTCGTCGCAGAAACGGAAACTGTAATCCCATGGATCTGTGCCCAATGCCAGTTGATATAAATTATAATAGCTGTTGTCGGTAGTCAGATTCGGTTGCCCTTTATCTTTCTCCTTATGTCCCCAACGGTAGGTTGTTCCGTTGATTTCCATCTTAAAGCTATGACGGGTTTCACCGCTTCCTGCCCAACTTTCCGTTTGTTTCCGGGCAGTATAATTCTTCACACCCCATTTGCCATATCCCAGATAGTTGAAATCCTGTCTATACCCACCCGAATGGTTATAAAGATATACAGCTCCTATTTCATCGTAACTGATCGTTTGTTCACCCATATTGATGGTAATCCGGTAGATGCCTGATTGAGGAACCGTAACTGTATAGTCTTCACCATCATTACGCTCACGCAACACTCCGTTGTCGTCTACATAATAATAGCATTTGCGACCTTCTACAGTAGACATAAATATAAATGGCTGGTCGGCTTTCAATTGAGTGAAAGTCTGATAGATTCCTTCATTCTGACGGAGCATTTGTTGTGCTTCCGCTTCATCACCATCATCTTCCGTACCCACGCCAGTGATATAAACCGGCTCGTTTTCAGAAGGCATATCATCAATGCCGTCCATCATAAAAATTACGAAATAACCTTCCAGACTACTAAGAGCCTGATCCAATCCGCAATAAGCACGCACCTTCCAACGCAGTGTGCCGTTGGTATTGCAACGGAATTTAGCCAGTTTACCTATTGTGTTTGCCTGATAATGGGTTAAAGTCAACTGTGATTCCAAACCGTTATTGTCAGAAAAGATCGTTTCTACCGGTTTGGTAAAGTCTCCCCCGATCGTATCAATCAATACTTCATAACGATATACTGTATTTCCGTGTTTCTCGGTAGGCGTCCATTTCAGAACAATATCCGTCAACGAAGCACCCGAAAGTACTACTCGCTCGCCACTAGCCATTGCATCCATTGTTCTAACAGGTTCAGGCGGAACAATCGGTTCATAATCATCCGGATCAAATCCCGGATTCAGTTTATTGTCACAAGCCGTCAGTCCGATAAGAAAAAACAGCAGGGCAAATTTGATTAGTTTTTTTGTTATCATATTGTTTCTCATATTATTATATTCCTAGTTTTAGTATGAATGAGGACATTCAATTGGTTCAAAGCGGCTCTTATCTCCATTATAAGTTGCAGGAAGTTCCGCTCCCCAGGCAGGTTTATTTTCGCTTATATTCTGCAAACAAACTTGCGCATCCAATCCGCTGCCGCCATTTCCCCAATTTTCAAAAACTGTAGTACCTCCGACACCTTTCGAGAATACCCAATATCCCATCAAGTCAGAGTGTTCTTCTGCATTAAGGATTTTGCACATATTCGCTTTAATTTCACTTTCGTCCAACGCTCTCTTCCACATCCGTGCCTGATAAACTTTGCAATATCCTACCCGATATGAATCTCCGGAACGTCCAATCAACAGTGCTTTATCATTTCCACCTACATCTGTCAGATTGAGAGATGAATTAGGGGCACAATCCTCATAAGAGTTATCTGCAGGAGTCAACGTTTCTCTCACCCCGTTTATATACATTTTATAAGCCTCTTTAGTACTTGATTTCGTTCCATCATATACAATGGCTATATGATACCATTTACCCGGAGTCTTACGTCCACCTTCCGAATCATCGCAATAAATAGTTTGCTGACTACGGAAACGGGGATCACTCTTACCATTAATTTTAGTGGCTATTTCAAAACGCGGATTCACATCCTTAGCTTCTGCACGAAGCAGGAATACACTTTCCAAACCTATAAACGATTGCATAGAACGAGTATAAGTCGGGTAGAACACAACCTCAAAAGTAAGCTGATTCATACTTTTCACCTCTGAATGTGATTCGGCATACTTTTTAATATCAATTTTAAAGCATACGTCATATTCCATACGATAACATACCGGATTCACATAAACTGGTAACGTCAATTTCTGACCTGCCGCATCAGACAGTTCCAGTGTGGTAGTCCCGAGCTTCTTTCCTGTTAGTTTTAACTTGGTAGCCCCGTCTTCCGTAATCAATTCTGCGGTTTTCAAATAGGTTTTATTATCATCTGTGAGTTGTGCCAACTTATAATCACCATTTCCTCTGGTAATAGCTATTTCTGTAGATGCCTCATAACCACCGATGATTAAAGAAGTTGCTTCATTTTCCAGTTTAAGGTTATATGGATTCACTTTCACCGAAATCTCCTCCACAGAACCTTTCTGGTCTGTCACAATCACTTTCACATCACCTCTAGCTTTGGGTTTCAAGGTAATCAGGTTCTCTTTTTCAGTAGCTTCCACAATCGTTGCATCCGTAGTAGGCTCGCCGTCTCCCACCTGATAAGTGAAACTATATCCGCCATTACCTCTCTCAATAGAGATATATTGAGATTCGGCATCCGGTTCGGCAAAAGTGGCTTCATCACTTTTCAGTGTCAGATCCACGATGTTCACTACCACAGGAATAGTGATTGTCTTACCTTTCTTATCTGTTATCGTAATATTTACCGGATCGGCTCCAGTCTCGAACTTGGCAGTCAACGGAATAACTTGTCCGGATAGTTCACCCACTTCCAAAAACTTATCAGCACCTTCCGGTATGGAAATCTGATAATCTCCGTTACCGGTCAAAATCTTCACCAGTCTCTTTTCACCGATAAAAAGGTCAAAACCTTCTTCCGGTGCATCTACCGTCAAATCCCAGAGTTTTGCTACCCGAACCAGCACTCTAGCCACTTTCTTACGTCCATCTACTATTAATATAGTGGTTTCCGTACGGTTATTTTCTTCCAACTGGCTATTTTCGGTAGCTTTAATAGTCACCTTATTACCATTGATTGTAGCCGTCGCCACGTTTTCATCAAATGGCTTCACATAATAATCGCCATTACCGGAGGTGATACTCACCGTAATTTCGTCTCCTTGTAGTAGTGTCACCGAATTATTATCGACAACCAGATCTGTTGCCGGTTTCACTTCCTGTTCTTCTTTATCATCACTGCACGAACCCATAAAAAATGGAATGGTCAATGCTGAAAGAAATAAAAAACTAAGTTTCCTTTTCATTAGATTAAAGATTAATAAATTAATACTTTTCAAGTTTATCTACTTAAAAACTTCGATGAGACAAAGATAAAATCACTAAACTCTACCAAAAGAAAATTAACTATCCTTTTTTACCTTTTGGCACGGATATTTACTATATTAACACGGATATTTACTTCTTCTTTTTCTTTAAAAATTCCCGCCACAGGCTACTGCTGAACCTCTTCCAAATGTTTCATCCGAAACTCTTTTGGCGTGCACTCATACTTTTCACGGAACACCTTAAAGAAAGTAACTTTGTTCGAGAATCCCGAATCGAATACAATTTCATCAATCGTCTTTTTAGTGGTCAGCAATAAATCTTTCGCTATGTGCAAACGACATTCCTTAATCAGATCGGTCGGGCTATCCTCTCCTATCTCTTCCATCTTCCGATAAAGACTCCGGGGACTGATTGCCAGTCGATCGGCGATATAACGCGGAGTCAAATCTTTGTTCGTTATATTATCATTGATAATCTTCAAAACCGACTGAAGGAACTTCTTCGACTCTTTATGCGTCAACTTCCCGTCCGACTTTTCAAAAGAACTGATCGGCGAACTGAAATAATTTTTCAACACCTCTTTCCGTTCTATCACCTGACAGACAGAGATACGAAGATACTCCGCACTAAACGGTTTTGTGATATACATTTCCGCACCGGCAGAAAGGGCTTCCATCTGTTGTTCCATCTCGTGTCGTCCGGAAACCACAATAATAGGAATATGCGCCGTCTCTTTCACCGATTTAATCCGCCTGGTCAGTTCAATGCCACCCATTCCCGGCATCATGACATCACAGATAATCACATTCGGATAAACCTCATTCATCACCTGATCCAGCCGTTCGGGATCTTGCAAGGTTACCACATTGAAGTCAGCCGAGAAGATTTCTCCAATAAACCATAGCATTTCGATTTCATCATCGACAACCAAAAGCGTAGGACGCATCTTATCAAACTCATACTGGGGAAGTTTCAATATCGGTTGAGTATCTATCTTGGGGATATATTCCGCCATCAGTCGTTTGGTTTCCGACACTCCGGTAGTCAGCTCCATGACCGGCAAGGTTAATGTAAACATCACCCATCCGTCAGAAGTGTTTTCCACTTTCAATGTACCATTCAGCAACTTAGCCATATTATAAGAAATAGCCAGCCCCAGGCCATTCCGTGAAAAGTTCTTTTCATCCTGATTCTCGAAATTATCCAAAATGGCATACCGATTAAAAATATACTGAAAATCCTTTTCCTTGATGGTACTTCCTTCATTTGCTACACGAAGAGCCAGCATATTTTCCCGGCTCGTATCCACTTCAATCTTGAGACTCTGTCCGTCGGGAGTATATTTAAAGGCATTAGAAATCAGATTAATAATGATCGTATTCAGGAATCCTTTGTCCGAGTTCCACATCACCTGCTCGGGTATCTTGCTCAAGAAAGTGATGTTTCTGGATTTAGCCATTTCAACAAACGTTTTGGCTATTCCTTTCACAATGGAAGACACATTCAATGATTCAACCCGCACTTCCCTGTTTCCCGTTTCAATCCGACGGAATTCGATCAACTCATGAATCAGGTTGTTGAGACGCTCCGCATTCGTCTGAATCATCTGTACGTAGTCCACGACAAATTTACTAAGTCCCTTCGATGAAAGGATCCGTCCGCAAGGACCATAAATCAAAGTCAGCGGAGTACAAAATTCATGTGCGATATTAGTAAAGAAACGAAGTTTGGACTCAAAGACATTCTTTTGATGGCGTTTCTCTATCTCGTTCAGCAATTCCTGCTTTTTACGTTTGGAGCGCAGGATAAAGGAACGTATCAGCAAGGCTGCCAGTAAAAGCAGACACAGGGCATAAATCAAATAAGCCCACCAGGAAGCATACCACGGATCACCTATACGAATCACCAGAGAATAGACATCACTCTCTTTATCAAAGACACTATTGTAATATTTCACCAGTAAGGTATATTCGCCGGGAGCCATATTCGTAAAAGAGACTCCGCTTTCCGAACCATTGTTTACCCATTGGTCACTCAATCCTTTTAGTTTATAGAAATAGGTACAGTTATTACCATTCAGATAATCCACAGAGGCAAATGAAACAGAAAAGAAATTCTGGTCATACTGCAAATTCAAGACTTCAGTTTCTTTTTTCCGGGTGAGAAATTCGCCCAGATTGTATTGTTCACCGAAGATAGACAGCTTATCAAAATAAACAGGAGGCATATAAAGCTGCTCCGGACGGCCATCCGCCCGGATAGCTACGACTCCATTGATTCCGCCAAAGAACAGAGTACCAGTCTGGGAATCCCGAAAAGCGGCTCCGTCACTAAACTCTACCACCTTTAAACCATCTCCAAAACCGTATGAACGAAAGACATTCCTTTTCGTATCGAAATTGATTAATCCAAGATTGGTGCTCAACCAGAAGTCGTCGGACGAGTTTCTAAGAATTGCATGAATGGTATTATTCAGGAAACCATTCTTGGCATTGAAGAGCTGATAAGAGGTTTCCGATGTGTACTTTATCAATCCGTAGCTCGTTCCGAAAAGATAGTTATTGCTGCTGTCTTTACTGATAGCGAGAATATTATTCAGGGTCATGTTTTCGTATTTGTGAGTAGACACCGGTTCCAGGCCATTCGTCGTTTCGTTATAGCGGAATACCCCATATCCTTTATTGCCAAACAACAGGTTGGCTTCATTCTCCGCATAAATAGTAAAGAAATAGTTCGATCCCAGTTCGCCGTCATTGATGATGTAACGTTGCGCATCCACAATCACCGGATTGTCCGGTGTTCCGGCAATACGAGCTTTCACCACTCCCATGCCGACACTCGCCAGCCACAGTTCGGAATCTGCTGTTTCGTAAATGTCATGGATGTATTTGAAATCTTCGTTACCGATCCGTATTGGTATACTCTTGATACGTTTTTCCCGATATGAATAATAAGTTAATCCTTCTTCGTCTCCTATCCAAAGCAAATTCCGGTGGCTCTTGGCAAAACAATAAACGGCATTACTACTCAAAGCACTATTAGAGGTAGTCAACACCTCTGCCCGACAGTCGGAGATGTTTTTATCGAATTCGTAATCATAGATTTTAAGAATTCCGTTTCCTTTGGTTCCCACCCAGAAAGTACATTCATCATCAAGATAGATGGCACGCACGGGGCGTTCTATTTTCTCGGTGTAATTGCTAAGCACCATTGATTTGATAGAATAAAGCGGGTTCGAATAAAGATAAACGCCCTGTCCGTCAGTACCAATCCAGACAACATCCTGAAAACGGTCTTTCTTGAGACAGAATACACCGCTGTTGATAGGTAACGACTGAATTTGATAATGATCCGTCTCCTTCTGTTTTTCCAACAGGAGAATGCCATCCATCAAAAAGCCCACAAAATAGCTGTTATGATAATGAACAATGGACGAAATTTTGCCACGTTCCTGTATTTCCTTACCTAGATTGGCAATAAACTCATTCTTCTGGGTCGGAATATGGAAAGCATAGAAATTAAATTCCTTGTCTATGTAATAAAGAGATTGCTCGTCATTGAAACAATAAATCAAGGAAGTCTGATAAATCAGGTTCGTTTTCTGGGGTAACAGGGTGATATCTCCCGATGCGGCTTCCTGCTGTATATCATAACAGCGGTTATATCCTTTCATGACTACCCACATCCGGTTGTTACCGTCGATAAAGAAGTTTACGATATCGGAAATCGGGATTCCCGTGATATTGATTTTCTTGAAGACTCCTTCTTTTTTATGATAATAATAAATGCAGTTACTATCCTGGATAATGAACAGATTACCATGACTATCTTTATTCATAAAGAAGAGTTTCTGAAATTCATTATAGTGAGTGATTGTATTGGTTTTCCGGTTCAAACGGTTCAGCCCATAGTAGGTTTGAATCCAGTAAACATCTTCGCCCGTATACACAATATTGTCAATCAGATTACCAGATAAGTAATCCTCTTTGTCACGAGTCTTAAATTCCTCAATCTCCTGTCCATCATAAATATTCAGTCCGTCGCAGGTCCCGAACCACATCAATCCACGCTCATCCTGGCACAGAGATGTAATCGAACTATTAGACATATACTCTTTATCTGCAACTTGCTTCAAATTATAAGCATAAGCGTTATGTATCAACAGATTAAGAAAAAATAATAGAATATAAACCGACTGTTTTCCCATAGTGTATTATTCTTAGATTTGCTATATGACAAAGGTAAACAAAAAAACATTCCGAGCTTTTTTTTGACCGGAATATAAGTAAATTTCCGTGCCAGAGTAGTTAATTTTAGCGACAAGAGGAGATTTAACCTCTCTATTACTAGAAGCACATTCCTTTTCTCCCTATTTTCGTCGTAGAAATTATTTTCAAATCTATAAATTCATTTGTTCATGAAAACACATTTTTCATTTAAACACTTGCTATTTCTTGGAGGTGCCGTGTTGTACAGCCTGCAATCTTCTGCCGTTAAGAATCCGGTAGACTATGTCAGCACACTGGTAGGCACTCAATCCAAGTTTGAACTGTCTACCGGAAACACGTATCCGGCTACGGCATTGCCGTGGGGAATGAATTTCTGGACACCGCAGACCGGTAAAATGGGAGACGGTTGGGCGTACACGTATGATGCCGACAAAATCCGGGGATTCAAACAAACACATCAGCCCAGTCCCTGGATGAACGACTACGGGCAGTTTGCCATCATGCCTATCACCGGCGGACTGGTATTCGATCAAGACCGACGTGCCAGTTGGTTCTCTCACAAAGCGGAAGTTGCCAAACCTTATTATTATAAGGTATACCTTGCCGACCATGATGTAACAACCGAGCTTGCTCCTACGGAGCGCGCCGTCATGTTCCGTTTCACGTATCCGGAGACAAAGAATGCCTACGTGATTGTAGACGCTTTCGACAAAGGTTCTTATGTGAAAGTAATTCCGGAAGAAAACAAGATTATCGGTTATTCAACAAAGAATAGCGGCGGTGTGCCGGAAAACTTCAAAAACTATTTCGTGATTCAATTCGACAAACCGTTCACATTCGTTTCCACAGTTTTCGAAAACAACATTCTTCCGAATGAAACAGAAGCAAAAGGAAACCACACAGGGGCCGTGATCGGATTCGCCACGAAAAAGGGAGAAATCGTACACGCACGTGTTGCTTCCTCCTTTATTAGCCCCGAACAGGCGGAGTTGAATCTCAAAGAGCTTGGCAAAAACAGTTTCGACCAACTGGTAGCGAACGGAAGAGAGATTTGGAACCGTGAAATGAGTAAAATAGAGATAGAAGACGATAATATCGATAATTTACGCACCTTCTATTCCTGTTTATACCGTTCCATGCTTTTTCCACGCAGTTTCTACGAGATAGATGCTAAGGGACAAGTCATGCATTACAGCCCCTACAACGGCGAAGTGCGTCCCGGTTATATGTTTACCGACACCGGATTCTGGGACACGTTCCGCTGCTTGTTCCCTTTCCTCAACCTGATGTATCCGTCAATGAATCAAAAGATGCAGGAGGGACTAGTAAATACTTACAAGGAAAGCGGTTTCCTGCCGGAATGGGCCAGCCCGGGACATCGGGATTGTATGGTAGGCAACAACTCGGCTTCCGTAGTGGCCGACGCTTACATCAAAGGATTGCGAGGATATGATATCGAAACTCTTTGGGAAGCATTGAAACATGGAGCAAATGCACATCTTCGCGGGACTGCTTCAGGTCGTCTCGGTTACGAATCTTACAACCAACTGGGATATGTTGCCAACAATATCGGCATAGGACAAAACGTTGCACGTACACTGGAGTATGCATATAACGACTGGGCAATTTATACATTAGGCAAGAAACTCGGTAAACCGGAGAGCGAAATCGACATTTATAAGAAACGCGCGCTGAACTACAAAAATGTCTATCACCCGGAACGCAAACTGATGGTTGGCAAAGACAACAAAGGCGTATTCAATCCGAATTTCGATGCAGTGGACTGGAGCGGTGAATTTTGCGAAGGGAATAGCTGGCACTGGAGCTTCTGCGTATTCCACGACCCGCAAGGACTTATCAACCTGATGGGAGGCAAGAAAGAATTCAACGCGATGATGGATTCCGTCTTTGTCATCCCGGGTAAACTGGGAATGGAAAGCCGCGGCATGATTCACGAAATGCGTGAAATGCAAGTAATGAACATGGGGCAATATGCGCACGGCAACCAGCCTATTCAGCACATGGTATATCTCTACAACTATTCGAGCGAGCCCTGGAAAGCCCAATACTGGATACGTGAGATTATGAACAAGCTATATACCGCCGGTCCCGACGGTTATTGCGGTGACGAAGACAACGGACAGACTTCCGCCTGGTATGTATTCTCCGCACTCGGTTTCTATCCGGTTTGCCCGGGAACGGATGAATATATCATAGGAACCCCGCTTTTCAAATCAGCGAAGTTACATCTGGAGAACGGAAAGACCATCACAATCAAGGCAGATAACAACCAGCTTGACAACCGCTACATCAAGGAAATGAAAGTAAACGGGAAATCACAAACCCGTAATTTCCTTACACATGACCAGCTGATTAAAGGTGCTAATATTCAATTTCAAATGAGCCCCGTACCCAATAAACAACGGGGAACCACAGAAAAAGATGTACCTTACTCTCTTTCGTTTGAATAAAATATTGTACTTTTGGAGATCAATGAATTATCTACCAAACAAACTATAAAAACATGAAACTGAAAAACCTTTTACTAATTGCCCTTGTTGCGATCGTCTTTTGCGGTTGTCAAAGTAACTATCAGCCTACTTCTATCACCGTTGCCTCCTACAATTTGAGAAACGCCAACGGTGGCGATTCAATCAACGGAAACGGTTGGGGACAACGTTACCCGGTCATTGCCCAAATAGTGCAATACCACGATTTCGATATTTTCGGCACGCAGGAGTGCTTTATTCATCAACTGAAAGATATGAAAGAAGCATTACCCGGTTATGATTATATCGGTGTAGGTCGCGACGACGGCAAAGAGAAAGGTGAACATTCTGCTATTTTCTATCGCACAGACAAGTTTGACGTGATAGAGAAAGGTGATTTTTGGTTGTCGGAAACTCCCGACGTGCCGAGCAAAGGATGGGATGCCGTGTTGCCGCGTATTTGCAGTTGGGGACACTTCAAATGCAAAGATACCGGCTTCGAATTCCTTTTCTTCAACCTGCACATGGACCATATCGGCAAGAAAGCACGCGTGGAAAGTGCATTCCTCGTACAGGACAAGATGAAAGAACTTGGCAAAGGCAAAGAGCTTCCGGCCATCCTGACGGGAGACTTCAATGTCGACCAGACCCACCAGTCTTATGATGCTTTTGTGAGCAAAGGGGTGTTGTGCGACTCTTACGAGAAGGCCGGCTTCCGCTATGCTATCAACGGCACGTTCAACGACTTCGACCCGAACAGCTTTACGGAAAGCCGTATCGACCATATATTCGTTTCTCCGTCTTTCCAAGTGAAAAGATATGGTGTGCTGACTGATACTTACCGCAGCATCGTAGGCAAGGGAGAAAAGAAGCAGGCGAACGATTGCCCGGAAGAAATCGACATCAAGACTTATCAGGCGCGCACTCCTTCAGACCATTTCCCCGTAAAGGTGGAACTGGAGTTCGACCAGCGTCAGCAGAAATAATCTTTGTATCTAGTTATAACCTGAAAGTTTCACCACACAACCCGATATTCCTATGAGAAATATATGTTTTGTAGCCTGTATGTTATTTTGCCTTACTTCCGCAGTGGGAAAGACACCGGGAAATACCCGTTATCTTTCTATTGCCGACTCGATTCTATCTAATGTATTGAATCTCTATCAGACGAATGACGGACTACTAACAGAAACGTATCCTGTCAATCCCGACCAAAAAATTACTTATCTGGCGGGCGGAACGCAGCAGAACGGAACGCTGAAGGCTTCTTTTCTATGGCCGTATTCCGGGATGATGTCGGGTTGTGTGGCTTTATACAAAGCGACCGGAAACAAGAAGTACAAAA
Organism: Bacteroides sp. AF32-8BH; assembly: GCF_003435205.1. Classification (NCBI taxonomy): domain Bacteria; kingdom Pseudomonadati; phylum Bacteroidota; class Bacteroidia; order Bacteroidales; family Bacteroidaceae; genus Bacteroides; species Bacteroides sp. AF32-8BH. The sequence goes on from NZ_QVLZ01000007.1 coordinate 55,614, forward strand.
AGATTCTCGAGAAAAGAATTCTACCGGGAATGGAGCAGTATTGGGATAACAGTCGCTTGCCGGCCTGTTATCAGTCATACCCCACCAAGTACGGGCAGCACGGACGTTATTATGACGATAACATCTGGATTGCACTGGATTACTGCGATTATTACCAACTGACTCACAAGCCTGCATCTTTGGAAAAAGCCGTTGCATTGTATCAATATATCTACAGTGGATGGAGCGATGAGATAGGCGGTGGCATCTTTTGGTGTGAACAGCAGAAGGAAGCGAAGCATACTTGTTCCAATGCACCGTCTACTGTGCTCGGTGTCAAGTTGTACCGGCTGACGAAGGATGCCAAATACCTCGAAAAAGCAAAAGAGACGTATGCCTGGACGAAAAAGCATCTGTGCGACCCTACCGACCATCTTTACTGGGATAACATCAACCTGAAAGGGAAAGTTTCCAAAGAGAAGTACGCCTACAACAGTGGACAGATGATTCAGGCGGGCGTATTGCTCTATGAAGAAACAGGAGATGAACAGTATTTGCGCGATGCACAGCAGACAGCCGCAGGAACTGATGCTTTTTTCCGCACAAAAGCCGACAAGAAAGGCCCGACTGTCAAAGTGCATAAAGACATGGCCTGGTTTAACGTGATCTTATTCAGAGGACTGAAAGCTCTGTATAAGATTGACAAGAATCCGGCGTATGTCAATGCGATGGTGGAAAATGCGCTTCACGCCTGGGAAAACTACCGGGATGAAAACGGATTATTAGGCAGGGATTGGTCGGGACATAACAAGGAGCAGTATAAATGGCTGCTCGACAATGCCTGTCTTATTGAATTCTTTGCAGAGATTTAACACTTCTTCTCCGCAACACTTTCATAATCAATACTAATCAACAAAAAAAGACTATTACCATGAATATAACTAAAGCCTTTTGTTTGTCCATAGCACTCTTTGGTGCTAGCAATATGCAGGCTATAACGAACAGTGATTTTGTCATCCAACAAGATAATACCAAAATCAACAACTATCAGACGAACCGTCCGGAAGCATCGAAACGTCTGTTTGTCTCGCAAGCTGTGGAACAACAGATTGCGCATATCAAGCAACTGCTGACGAATGCCCGCTTGGCATGGATGTTCGAAAACTGTTTCCCGAACACATTGGACACTACTGTTCATTTTGACGGTAAAGACGATACGTTTGTTTATACAGGTGACATCCACGCTATGTGGTTGCGCGATTCGGGTGCACAAGTATGGCCTTACGTGCAACTCGCCAACAAAGACGCAGAACTGAAAAAAATGCTCGCCGGCGTTATCAAACGTCAGTTCAAGTGTATCAATATCGACCCGTATGCCAATGCTTTCAACATGAATTCCGAAGGCGGCGAATGGATAAGTGACCTTACGGACATGAAGCCCGAACTGCACGAACGCAAATGGGAAATCGACTCGCTCTGTTATCCTATCCGTCTCGCTTATCATTACTGGAAGACGACGGGAGACGCCAGTATATTCTCCGACGAATGGCTTACAGCCATCGCCAAGGTTCTGAAAACGTTTAAGGAACAGCAACGAAAAGAAGATCCGAAAGGTCCTTATCGTTTCCAACGTAAAACGGAACGTGCACTCGATACGATGACCAACGACGGCTGGGGTAATCCTGTAAAGCCGGTCGGACTGATTGCTTCTGCTTTCCGTCCTTCGGATGATGCTACAACTTTCCAGTTCCTCGTTCCATCCAACTTCTTTGCTGTAACTTCATTGCGCAAAGCTGCCGAAATTCTGAATACAGTCAACAAGAAACCTGATTTAGCTAAAGAATGTACTACACTGTCGAACGAAGTGGAAGCAGCCCTGAAAAAATATGCGGTTTACAATCATCCGAAATATGGCAAAATCTATGCTTTCGAAGTGGATGGTTTCGGCAACCAACTGTTAATGGATGATGCCAATGTGCCGAGTCTCATTGCCCTGCCTTATCTTGGAGATGTGAAAGTGAACGATCCTATTTATCAGAATACCCGTAAGTTTGTATGGAGCGAAGATAATCCTTACTTCTTCAAAGGTACTGCCGGTGAAGGAATTGGCGGTCCGCACATCGGATATGATATGATTTGGCCCATGAGTATTATGATGAAAGCATTCACCAGTCAAAACGACGCAGAAATCAAGACCTGTATCAAAATGCTGATGGATACGGATGCCGGAACAGGGTTCATGCATGAATCTTTCCACAAGAACGACCCGAAAAACTTTACTCGTTCCTGGTTTGCATGGCAAAATACGCTGTTCGGAGAACTAATCCTAAAACTCGTGAATGAAGGAAAGGTAGACTTGCTGAATAGTATCCAATAGTCTTCTATTATGTTTTTATTGTATTCCCGCTTATGAGATAACTGTTTCTAACCTTGAAGCTTACGCTTCCAAAGTAGTTTCAAGGTTGAAGAACTTTAGTTTCACGCCTTTGAAACCATAGTTTCAAGTAAGAGAAACTAGAGTTTCTCACCGATGAAACTAAAGTTTCCCGCTGACGAAACAAAAGTTTCAAGCAATAGAACTTTTAGTTTCAAGTACAGAAACTCTCTCTTCTGTAATAGTCTGATAATCCTTGAATACCGCTCCGGATAGAGAAATAAGTACCCACATAGCAGAGAAACAATAAAATCCTTGCTTTCAACAAAGTGACAGCAAAGTTGTCGTCACCTTGCCGTCACATCATGCTGTCACACTGCAGTATATTTATAATCAATCATTTATGCCCAATCAGGTGACAGATGACAGCATTTTATTTATTTTCCAATTTATATGTAGGGAGTATATGACTCCTAAAAAATAAATGACCCATATAATATGAACAATATGAAATCAACTTTTTTATTCCTACTTACTACAACCATGATGACCTGTACTGCCTACGGACAGTCTTCCAATCATAAAGAGAACAAATTACCCGATTGGGCTTTCGGTGGTTTTGAACGTCCAAAGAATGTCAATCCGATAATATCTCCTATAGAAAACACCAAGTTTTACTGTCCATTGACCAAAGATTCTATTGCGTGGGAATCGAACGATACATTCAATCCGGCTGCTACACTCTACAATGGTGAGATTGTCGTGTTATACCGTGCAGAGGATAAATCAGGTGTCGGTATCGGACACCGGACTTCTCGCCTCGGTTATGCCACTTCTACCGACGGCACACATTTCCAACGGGAAAAGACTCCTGTATTCTATCCGGATAATGATTCACAAAAAGAGTTGGAATGGCCCGGCGGCTGCGAAGACCCACGAATTGCCGTAACCGATGACGGATTATATGTAATGATGTACACCCAATGGAATCGCCATGTACCTCGCCTGGCAGTAGCGACCTCCCGCAATCTAAAAGACTGGACAAAACACGGTCCTGCTTTTGCCAAAGCATTTGATGGAAAGTTCTTCAACCTGGGTTGTAAGTCCGGCTCTATCCTGACCGAAGTTGTTAAAGGGAAACAGGTTATCAAGAAAGTCAACGGGAAATACTTTATGTACTGGGGAGAGGAGCATGTATTCGCAGCTACTTCCGACGACTTAATCCACTGGACACCGATTGTCAACATTGACGGTTCCCTAAAGAAGCTGTTTTCTCCCCGTGACGGCTACTTCGACAGCCATCTCACCGAATGTGGGCCTCCAGCTATCTACACTCCGAAAGGAATTGTCCTTCTTTATAATGGTAAGAACCATTCAGGAAGAGGTGACAAACGCTATACCGCCAATGTCTATGCTGCCGGACAAGCACTCTTCGACGCCAATGATCCTACCCGCTTTATCACCCGTCTCGATGAACCGTTCTTCCGTCCGATGGATAGCTTTGAAAAGAGTGGGCAATATGTGGATGGAACCGTATTTATAGAAGGAATGGTCTACTTCAAAAACAAATGGTATTTGTATTATGGTTGTGCTGACTCCAAAGTAGGAGTAGCCGTTTATGATCCGAAACGACCGGCAAAAGCTGATCCGCTTCCATAGTTATAAAAATAGTCTTGATTACATTCTTTTTTAAAGGAAAGATGTAATCAGGACTAACTTATTTCTTAAAACTATATTCCCCAAAACGGCTGAAAACAGTAAGTTCTTGTTAAGGATTTGCTTTTCAGCCGTTTCTAGTATAAAATAAAGCTTTCCGAAGCAGAATTAAATGCTACAATCGGAAAGCCTTATAATACCTATTGAAAACTGAATTGAATATTGAGAACCAGCTTTATTCTTTCATTGTCGGAGGCTTCTTCCTCCTTTCAACAATTAGCTGTCTTTTATAAGTAAGCCATCTTTATCCATTTATCTTATTCAAAACAACCGGTCTGTTTGCCGGAGCCTTACCAAAATTCTTATTAGGCTTTTTCCCCATTACAAACTTCAATGTGCTGCCATTTATTATATCCTGATAAGTGATATAACTCTTATCATAAGGCTTGCCATTCAAATACACTTTCTGGATATAGATATTTTCTTTGCTGTTATTGGGTGCTTCTACAGTAAAAGTGTTACCACCACGTACCTTCACTTCTACTTTCTTAAAACAAGGGCTACCGAAAACAAATACACCATCCGACGGGTTCACCTGATAGAGTCCCATAGATGAAAGAAGATACCAGGCAGACATTTGGCCACAATCCTCATTACCGATGATACCGTCCGGCTGGTCTGTGTAAAAATCGCTCATGATAAAACGAACCTTTTCCGCCGTTTTCCATTGTTCACCGGCATACGCATAAAGATAAGCAACATGATGGCTCGGTTCATTTCCATGTGCATATTGTCCGATCAATCCGGTTATGTCGCTCGATGCTTCTTCCCCCATACTGTCGGTATTGGTAAAGAAACCATCAAGCCTCGTTGTAAAAGGTTTGTCACCTCCAAACAAGGCAATCAGCCCATAGGGGTCTTGTGGAGCAAAGAAAGTATATTGCCATCCGTTTCCTTCACAGAAATCTCCAACAGTATGGATGGAACGTGCCGGATCGTAAGGAGTACGCCAAGAGCCGTCTTCCAGTTTCGGACGAATGAAATGGATAGAAGAATCAAAATAGTTCTTGTAATAATGAGCACGTTTTGAGAATGTTTCAGCATCTTCTGTCTTTCCCATCTTACGTGCCATAGCGGCAATTCCCCAGTCGTCCACTGCATACTCCATGGCTATGGAAGTAGCTTCATGAACTTTGTCGGCAGGGATATAGCCTTTTTTGACTACATAAGGTACTCCTTTCTGCTTTTCATAAGTAGCTGTAGCTATCATTGCTTGCAATGCTTCTTCCGCATCGAACCCGGTAAATCCTTTCAGATATGCATCGGCAATCACCGGCACGGAGCTATACCCCGGCATCTGATCGGTCTCTCCACTCATCAAAGGCCAGATAGGGAGTTTGTCCTGCTGACGATAGATGGAAATCATCGAATTGACTACATGGTCAACCATTTCAGGTTGAGTAATAGTCATCAAAGGATTTAATGCACGGTAGGTATCCCATAAAGAAAGAGTCGTATAGTTGACTTTCTTCGGGTCTGTGTAAATCATGTCATTCATCCCTCTATACTCTCCATTCACATCGCAAAAAAGCGTAGGGGCAATCATAGTATGATAATGGGCGGTATAGAATACACGTTTGGAAGCCTCATCATCAGTCTCTACTGTCATCTTCTCCAGTTGCTTATTCCATCGGTCGGCACTCATATCCACCACCTTATCAAAATCCCAGTGAGTAAGTTCGGATTGCAGGTTCATCGCTGCGTTGTCACAGCTGACAGAAGAAAGGGCGACTTTTATCTTCACTTCCTTCACGTTACCAAAAGTGAGGACACTCTTCACCGATGCCACTTTCAGTTGGTCCCAAGGTTGCGGGGTATTATCATCATAGGCAGTAAACTGCTCTATCTTCTTATTACTTTTCAACACAAAATAAACTTTGCGGGAAGGACTCCAGCCTCTCACATAACGATAACCCTCTACTGTATAATCATCTACCTTACGGATATAGCTGTCGTAAGCATTCGATCCGTTTCCTTCACGTAAGTCGATTAATATGGAAGCCGGTTTTCCTTCAGGATAAGTATAACGATGGAAGCCTACACGATCTGTAGCTGTCAGCTCGGCTTTGATATTGTAACGGTCGAGAAGCAAAGAGTAATATTCGGGACGGGCGATTTCATTCGCATGAGAATATCTGGAAGCATACCCATCACGTATATCATCCTGATTGCCTCTGGGAGTACGGATCTCATTCAATGGCATGATGAGAATATCACATAAGTCAGTACAGCCCGTACCGCTCAAATGGGTATGTGAAAAGCCAATTAAAATACTATCGGAATAATGATAACCCGAGCACCAGTCCCAACCTTTATGGATATTAGTAGGACCCAGCTGTACCATTCCATACGGAACACTCGTCCCAACAAAGACGTGTCCATGATAACCGGATCCGATATACGGATCGACGTACTGCAATAATCCTTCACTTTTTGAATAGTTCTGTTGCGCTACTCCATTTCCCGCTGCAAGCAAGACACAAGAAGTAAGTGCAAGTAGTTTAAATGCCTTCATTCGTATTTTTCTTTGGTATGATTGAAAATTATAGTTAGCGAATGATGCAAATATACTACCTATTTAGGAATTAACTAACTGTCGCTAGAGTTTACAAGAAAAATGGCAGGCAGGTTTACTCTTTTGGCAAGTTCCAACCACAGATTTACACGGTTTTCCACAGAAAAACTGCGTACCGTCTACTAAATAACATAATAAATGAATCTGTGGAAATCCGTGTTAATCTATGGCGAATCCTTTCCATAAATTCCCTTCGGGAAGAGGAGCTTCAAGCTCTATCAGTTCTTTTGAGACAGGATGTATGAACCGTACTCTCCGGGCATGCAGACAAATGCTCCCATCCGGATTGGAGCGTGGAGAGCCATATTTCAAATCTCCCTTGATAGGGCATCCCATTTTTGCCAGCTGACAACGAATCTGATGATGACGTCCGGTTTTTAAATCGACTTCGAGCAAATAGTAATTCTCCGAATGACCGATCAACCGGTAATGCAAGATCGCTTTCTTGCTGTTCGGCACTTCTTTGTCGTATGCATAACTTTTGTTCTGCTTTTCATTACGTACAAGAAAATGTACCAGTTCACCTTCCGGTTCTTGCGGAGCATTTTTCACAACCGCCCAATAAGTCTTTTTCACCTCACTGGTGCGAAACATTTCGTTGAGCCTTGTTAATGCCTTACTCGTTTTGGCAAAAATAACAAGACCGCTTACGGGGCGGTCCAGCCGGTGTGTCACACCGAGGAAAACATTTCCGGGTTTCTGATACTTCTCTTTCAGATACTGTTTCACAGTCTCCGAAAGCGGCGTATCCCCCGTCTTGTCTGCCTGGACAATCTCGGAAGCGGTCTTGTTGACTACAATGATATGGTTGTCTTCGTATACAACAGTCATTCTGTTCGATTACATATTCATACCACCATCTACCTGAATCACCTGACCTGATACATAAGAAGACATATCAGAAGCCAGGAAGGTAGCGATGTTTGCCACATCTTCAGGAGTACCACCACGACGCAAAGGAATTTTCTTTGCCCATTCAGCTCTTACTTCGTCAGAAAGAGCAGCTGTCATGTCTGTCAGGATGAATCCCGGAGCGATAGCGTTGGCACGGATGCCGCGAGAACCCAACTCTTGTGCGATAGACTTAGCCAATGCAATCATACCTGCCTTAGAAGCAGCATAGTTAGCCTGTCCTGCATTTCCGTGAACACCTACAACAGAGGCCATATTGATAATGCTACCAGCTTTTTGACGCATCATGATAGGTGTACAAGCATGGATGAAGTTAAATGCTGACTTCAGGTTCACGTTGATTACCATATCCCATTGCTGTTCGCTCATGCGCATCATCAAACCGTCACGAGTGATACCGGCATTATTTACCAATATATCGATCCGTCCGAAGTCCTTGTGGATTTCTTCAACGACCTTTGCAGTATCTTCAAAGTTAGCCGCGTTAGAAGCGTAACCTTTGGCTTTCACGCCCATTGCTTCAAGTTCCTTTGCTGTATTTTCTGCATTTTCGTCAATGACAAGGTCAGTAAATGCGATGTTTGCGCCTTCGGCAGCAAACTTAAGAGCGATAGCCTTACCAATACCGCGAGCAGCACCGGTTACAATGGCTGTTTTTCCGTCTAATAATCCCATACTAAAAGTTATTTAATTAAATTTCTGTTCTATGCAGTGCGCCAAACACAATGTTGGACACATATCTATTTCTTGTATCTTCATCCAGATGTGCACCTATATGGCCTCGAATATAAGGAACTTCAATTCCTTTCACACAATAATGTATCAAGTCGGCAGTCATCTCCACATCGTCAATATGGAAAACTCCTTTTGCCTGTCCTTCCAGAAGAACGGCTTTAAAGAGCTGGACTTCCTTTGCATCAAACTTCTTGCGAACTTTTTCCACCCGCCATATATCACGGAAGAAATAAGCACGCAGTGTTCCGTTTCGATAGACCACCTCTTTTACCGCGTCCAACCGGGTATATATCATCTCCAACAATTTCTCGTCCGGTGAGATATTTTTCTCGGCCACCCGCTTCATCATATCCGACAGAATATCCAATTCCGATTCCACAACAGCCAAATAAATTTCATCCTTACTTTTAAAATAAGTATAGAGCGTTCGTCTACCTTTTTTAGAAGCAAGAGCGATATCATTCATAGTTGTGTTTTCTACTCCCATCTTCGCAAAAAGCTGACGGGCTACATCTACTAATTTGGCTTTTGTCTTGGATACGGTCATAGGTTACAAATTGCACATTGCTGAATATTTTGAGCAAAAGTAATTCTTTTCTTTAGACCATACAAGAAAATAGAGAGAATATTAACATTTGTATATTAATAGGTGCTAAGAAAAAGTTTCATCATTATTTCATTCATTCTCAACTAAATAAGAAAAAAATGATGATTTACTCGAAAAATATTCAGCAAATTATTTGTTTGTTTCAAAAAAAGCCGTACCTTTGCACCCGTTAAACATCGCGGAGTGGAGCAGTTGGTAGCTCGTTGGGCTCATAACCCAAAGGTCATTCGTTCGAGTCGGATCTCCGCAACTAAAGATAAGAAGAATCGCAGAAATGCGGTTCTTCTTTTTTATGACAACTCTTCGTTTACTGACTTTATTCACAACCTCATTTCAGTTATCAACAAGGATATTAACAAAGTTATTAACAGGTTAATTGGTTTATAATAAGACAATTAAGCATATAGACTCCTTTTCTATCAACAAGGCAGTATTTAGTTATTCACCATACAAAAGCCGGCTGATTCATGAGGGATCAGCCGGCTTTTATGTTCCTTCGAAAAAGGGTATCCTATTGATGTTTATAAAACTTCAGTATCTTTTTCGCATAACGTTTTCCTAATAACAGTTGTGCTTCCGTATTAAAATGAGGGTCTTTCTCATCTTTATACCATCCCAATCCTTTCGATGATACCCAATCGGAATAGGGAATAAATGAAGAAACTTTTTTAATCATCTGATTAAAGGGGACTGTACCTGCTTCTCTTTTCGTCCAGTTCCATTGTGAAATCTGTCCTACAACAACCGGTAGATCCGGCATGTCCAGATCTTCCCGCAAGTCTTTCACCAAAGAAATCAGTTTCTGTTTATACGCTTCCGGATTCGAACAATCGGCTTCTCCCTGATGCCAAAGGATTGCTTTCAAAACACCTCCCTGCTTCATTGCAATCCGAACCCGGGAAAGAGCTTCTTCATAATATCCGTCTTTACTCCCTTTTAGCCAGGAGTTGATGGATGAGCCTCCACGCGCATTTACTACCAGCCCGACAGGACGTTTCGTTTGTCGGGCCATCTCTTTAGCAAAGCCGTAAGCCGGTCCCAAACGCTGCATTGACAAATCTTTCCGAACTGTAGAATAACGATTGAGAGGATTTACTGCCGGTTCAAAATTCCCCTTATCATTCAATAGATACACATTTTGGAGGGTATCCATGACTTCCGGAGTTAATGTTGCACGCCCCGCCATGTTGGATTGTCCGATGCATACATACAAGTCAAAAGAAGACGGAACATTCTCCTTTACATTCCCGGCAAAAGCAAATAAAGATTGCAGGAGGAGAAAAGACAGTAAATAAATAGACCTAAGCATATTGACAGTGTTTATGATTAATAGTTTCTATAAATACGGATAGCGTTCAGAATAGGTTCTCCTTCTTTTTTATGAAAGTCAACACTCAATCCTTTTCCATCCTTCACCGTTACTACAAATTTCTTGATAACAGCACGGGCATATCCGTAATCACGAGCTATGTTGAAATCATCCAAAACAGTCGTTCCATTCATTGAAATTCCGAAGCTACGGTTTCCGGCAAACGTCTGTTCCGAGTCAGCTCCCAGATTATAAACCAACGCTTCCCTCTCTTTGTCCGACTCCAATTCTGCCCAGTACAAATATACGGAATATTCTCCATTCGGTACATCAGCTTTAAAAGATTTTATTCCAACACGTTGAGTCTGGAAGATTGGGTTCATATCCGTTCCCAGAATGTCAATATCCGAACCAAGCATACTGCCGAATCCTGTTTTACGACGATAAGAAGTTCCGCCTACAAATCCCCAGCTACCGGGCTTATACTCCTGCTCGGGAATCCATGCTACATTTGCTGTACGGTCTTCAAAATATCTCGGAGAACCCAACATTACATTTATTTCCGTAAATGGAATTGCTTCGTCTTTCAACTGTGAGCCTACCAACTGGAACTGAATCCGGAGCATATCCCGCAATTTGCTATCACCAGCCACGGCAACTGCTTCCAGGAGATTCTCTCCACCAACGAACGGTACGTCGAACAAGGCATAATTATCTTCTACCTTTTTCTTTCCCAGACTTTTATTGTTCACAAACAGCTCTACTTCTTCCGCATTGGAGAATACAGGAACAGACTGAATACATTCTTTCTGTGCAGTATTCACCACTCCCCCACGGCTTTTCCACTCCCGATTACCTATAACAAGTATCGGACGACGTGACAAAGCTGTCTTATAAAACCAATAAACATCCTTCTTCTCCCTGTTTAATCCGACAACTCCTTTATTGTTTACATGAGGAACAGCATCGACACGGGATTCGGAATAAAAATCATTCAGATTCCACAGACTGGAACCGGCAATAAACGGACGTTTCATCATTTCACGGAGATAATGTTTATGATACACCAAACCATATTCCTGTGAGAAGTCGAAACGTTCCGGCTGGTAGGAATGAAGTCCCGGATCTACTCCCGGTCCATATTCCGTAACCATCAACACTTTTCCCTTGTATACCTTATGGGCACGGTCGAGCAAACGTTGAAACTCATTGATATCCGGCTCATACCAGCCTTGATACAAGTTCCATCCCTGAATCATCGGGATTTCGGTCAGATGGGCATCTTCGTAATATTGAGGCATATTATGATAAGCCATCATGGTATATCTTGAAGGATCTTCCTCGCGGATGGTCGCTTCCAAGGCACGGGCTACTTTTTCAGTAAAGCGGTAGTAATCTTCCAATTGCTTGCCTTCGGTATAAGGGCGACGCAGAAAAATCTCATTCATATACCCCCAAATCATAACAGAAGGGCGGTTGAAATCCTGACGTACCATTTCTTTAGCCATCTCAACGGAGTTCTGCAAAAACTCTTCAGTTTCCGTAACAGCATTGACAACGGGGATTTCAACCGAAGTCACAATACCCAGTTTATCACACATTTCCATGATTACAGGATCTTGGGGATAATGTGACACACGCAGGAAGTTCCCTCCCATCTCTTTCAACAGTAGTACATCCTGTACATGCAACTCGTCGCGCAAGGCATTTCCTTTCTGAAAATAATCCTGATGCCGGGCAGTTCCGATTAGTTTACGTCCTTTGCCATTCAGGAAAAAGCCCTTTTCCGAATCAAATTTAAACCAGCGCAAGCCTAACGGATTCACCACTTCATCCAGCAAAGTACCCTTTTTCTTATCGAGAATACGCGTATATACCATATACCGATAAGGATCGTCTATATCCCACAAACGGGGCGAATCTATTTTTATCTTTTTAGAGATGTCTGTCTTTGTTTCACCGGATGCCAGCTTTATTTCCGCATGAGTCTTTTTCACTTCCTTACCATCCGCATCGCAGATTACATTTTCCACCCTGATTTCTGCAGGTTGGAGTGTATTATTCGTCAGTAATGTAGTAATTTCTACCGAGGCTGCGGAGTTGTTCACTTCGGGTGTACGGATATAAACTCCTGACGAAGCATAATCATTCGTTGCAATGTGCACCGGATTCATAAACTGCAGATAGACATCCCGGTAGATACCGCCAAAGAAAGTAAAATCGGCAGATAAGGGAGGAATATTCGGATTATAGACATTGTTCACATAAATGGTAAACAGGTTTTCCTGTCCATAACGCAAATGGGAAGTGATGTCAAAACAGAAACGGGTATACCCTCCTTTGTGTTCTCCCACGAACTGACCGTTCAGATAAAATCGTACTTCCTGATTGGCTCCTTCAAAATAGATCACTGCCTGACGTCCCTCCTGGCTTTTATCTACAAACAATTGTTTCCGGTACCAAGCCGGTCCCCGATAAAATCCCGGAGTTTCGTCGTCTGCATCTTTATTATTCCATGTATGAGGTATATTGACCGTCTCCCAAGAAGAGTCGTCACAGCCGGCCAGCTGCGCTTCAAACGGAGATCCTTTTGTAAATTTCCATCCGTCGTTGATTGTGTATACCACACGCTGTTGCGCCTGTGCCCATCCCACAATAAACAATAGAATAAAAATATAGAGAAACTTCTTCATAATCGATATATACTTATAATTAAAACTTTATTTTTACTTCTCTACCTGTGTAGACGCACTCTTTGCTATCAAGAGCTGCACCTTCAGGCAGATATAATTTCACATGCATTTTTATTTGTTCCGGCATACCGGGATAAGTTCCCTCACGCAGTCCAATAGTCAATGTCCGTTCCGAATCTTTCCATTGCATCGGCACTTTCGAACATATGCCCTCTTCATAGCGGTAGGAATCACCTTCATCCTCATACCATAAAAAAGCAGCATCCGCTCCTCCATAGATACGCAATTCCAGTTCACGATCGGGATATTCCATCGCATATTGTTTCACTTCTGCCAAAGGCAAGATAGAACCAGCCTTCACATAGAGCGGAAGTATGTCGAGGATATTTGTCTGCATTTGTTCTCTTCCTCCTTCAAAAGCTTCTCCGGTCCAGAAGTCATACCAATATTTACCGCTGTGTTCCGGCAGATAAATACAGATGTTCTTTTCTTCCGATTGCGGATGAAATACCGGACGCACCAATAAGGAAGTACCGAACATATAGGCATTATCAATATCAAATGTCCGGGTATCTGTTGTGAAATCCATAGCCAAACCTCTCAACATGGTATAATTATTGGCGGTTACCTGATGGGACATTGAGTAAATGTATGGCAACAGACGGTAGCGCAGATGGATATACTTCACTTGATTATCATAAGATAATGTCCCCTCTTCACCGAATTGCCAAATTTCACGCGGCACATTCGTACCGTGAGCACGGAAGATAGGAGTAAATGCGCTAAACTGGAACCAACGGGAATATAACTCTTTATAATCATTACTTTTCAGTCCGTCGGGATATTTTGCATCCCGTTCTGTAACAAAGAATCCTCCCGTATCGGAAGTCCAATACGGAATACCGGACATAGACAAGTTTAAGCCGGCAACCAGTTGTTTGTGCATATTCTCCCATGAAGCCGAAACGTCACCCGACCATACGGCTGTACCATAATGCTGTTGCGAGGCAAAGGCGGAACGAGTTAGGATAAATATACGCTTCTGATCGCTCTCGGTGCGCAGGCGTTGATAGAAGTCCTTTAGCATTTCTAAAGAATAAGTGTTCAGATAACGGTGGAAGCTACCCAGATAAGTATTACCAGCTGATTTGGTCTTTTCTTCCTGCTTCAACTGTGTGAATCCATCCCGGAAAGATGGTTCCGTTGCATCCATCCACCAGGCATCCACACCCATATCATAGAGTCCTTTCTTGAGGTATTGCCAGAAAATATCCCTCGCGACAGGATTGTAGGCATCAAAAACCTTATAACCTGCCCATGTAGGTTCACTAAACAATGCACCGATAGAATCCAAAGACTGATAGACAGCCGTTTCCGGTCCGAATCCGGGCCATACGGAAAGCATAAAATGAACATGGTCCTGTTGATGCAGTTCATCAATAACCTGACGGGGATGATTAAAGTTTGCCGGATGGAAGGTCAGGCTGTTCCAATGAGGTTTGTCTCCCCAATATTCCCAGTCCTGCACAATGTTATCCAACGGAATTCCCCGTTTACGGTATTCTTTAACGACTGCCTTCAATTCATCGAACGACTTATAACGTTCTTTGGACTGCCAGAAGCCATACACCCATTTTCCAAACATCGGCACGTCCCCCGTCAATTCCCGATAACCGGCAACGACTTCGTCCATATTCTTACCATAGACAAAATAATAGTCGGAGGCATCACCTACTTCGGAAGTAAATGAGTAGCCCTCCTTCGTATCTTCAAACTTCGTAGAAGAATAATTATCCCATAAGACACCGTATCCGTTGGTCGAAATAAGGAACGGATTGACAATATCCATATTGGCCTGTAACAGAAGTACAGATTTCCCCCGATAGTTCATGATTCCATTCTGATACTGTCCCAGTCCGTAAATGGCCTCATCCTCGGTAGGAACAAAGCGTTGAGTGACTTCGAGACATTGTTCACCTCCGGCAACCGAACGTTTGAAGTTCCGTGCCTTTCTATCCCCTTTCTCTTTTAGTAATAACTTACCTGTGGATGTTTCCTGAAAAATGAAAGCCGCATCTGCCTTATCAAAAACTACGGAAAGTTCACGGGTGCGAAAGAGCAGCTTCTGTCCCGTATCTTCCCATTTATAATCTTTGAAAGCCGGCTTTTCCGAATCAACCACCAATCTTTTTGTTACCAGCGTATCACCTTCGGGAAAAGACAGAATCCGCACGCACCCCGCCGACATAAACTCGACCCGATATTGAATACTGTCAGATACGAAAGCACATCCCCTACCGTCTTCATGAACCGGAGAGGAACATCCGATGCAGGATAGTACAGATAAAACTAATAACCAATTAAAACTCTTCATCCATGCATTTATTTGACTGTGTAGATCGTATAGCCCAATGACAAATTACGGACTACGACATTTCCTTTTAAATAGAAAGTAGGCATATTGAATCCATTCACGATATTATCCTTATACAATTCTACTTTTGCGCTTTTCCATTCACCCGTGTTGTCGGTACGTATCCGGGACACAATTTTAAACGGCTCTTTCGGTTCGCGCTGTGTAGATGAACGTATAAAAAGAGATTCATTTCCCTTGTCCAGGTATTCAAAATAGAGATACCCTACATAGTTATTCATTTGTAATTTGGAAACCAGCTCTTTGGGCAAAGAGATAGAGAGAGTTTCTTCGGCACTGTAACCACCGGATTTTCGCTTTCCCTGAATCTTCATGTCCGACTCACGCAAACTCATCTCAACCGCCAAAGCGGATTTTGCCGTCTTGACATCATTTTCTATTTGTGACAACAAGCCTATTGCCACCGGATAACGTCCCTGGCTAATCAACAATGCTGCCTTATCGAGCGAACGTTGACAAGCGGATACGTCCATCTTCGTCTTTTCCAGGAAACGGGCTTCTTTTCGCAGCCGGAAAAGCATTAAAGGTAAGGTTAATCCACGCTCGTCCGCCTGTTCGTCTTTGAATTCCGCCGCATACTTTAAAGTCGTACGTAGTTCACGGTCACCGTTTTCAATGGTCGGCTCTATTTCGTGTCCTTCGGTATAGTCGCTCCACGAAGCGATAAACATCATGTCCAGGCTGTCCTTCTCTGCCATACAGAACTTCCACATACTTTGATAAGTTTCTCCATTGTTACGAGGGATATAATAGAAGTGTCCACGTCCCCAGCCTGCACAGCCCCGGTTATCCATTCCCGGCATGGCAAATCCCGACTTAATGGTATAAGCAGGATTGTTACTATGCCAAATTGAATCACGGAAAGGTTTCATAAACTCAATAACATCATCCTGAGTGGCGTAATTATCCCATTCGGCATGTGCCTGATCTCTTGTACGGACACGGGCAGGAAGCCATGCAGTCGGTATTTCTCCCACTTTTTCCCAAGCATCCATATCATCACTGCGGGTGACGGGAATGTATTTATCATTTTCCAGTTTTCCCCAATCCGCCCAACGGCGTAAGGCAACGGGCTGCCTCATTCCTTGCGGAAACTTCACTTGTGATAACACTTTCTTGTATTCATCGACTTTCGCTCCGGGACCGAAATGATAAAAAACAGGCATTCCTTTCACCATAGGAGCAGTCGGACCTGTGAAGACACTATCTACCAGATATTGATAACATTTAGCCATGTATTCGGTCTTTGCCTCACGGGTGTTAACTTCCGGATAAATCTTCGTAATCCAGTCATAATATAACCAACCGTCGCACCAGTTTACGCCGATTTCAAAGTCATACTTTGCTGCCACTTTCTGCATCTCACGCAGCAAGATGTCATTTTCGTGAGGCTTGAACCCCCATTCGATAAAGAATCCATCTATCTTAGCCGCTTTTGCCGACAATATCTGATATTCGATATAATCGGGATCGAGATTGGACTGCATTCCGACTTGGGGATAAGCCACTGCCGCTATCTCATGCCGTCCTTCGCTGTCTATCAGGTCGGCATTATAACACAGCGACTTTCTTCCGGTACTTGATTTTTCCGTATTGGCATACATCTCCCAACGCCCCAGCTTTCCGTCATGCTGCCGGGTATAGCGCACTCCGTGAAAGTCGGCATACACTTTCTTTCCATTCTGCGCCAAGGCCGGTAATGCGATAGATACCAATAAAAAAAGAAGAAGTTTCCTCATTGTTCCAAACTTAATTATTCAACTTATGTACTTAATCAATCTTCCACCATACTTAATCAGTCCTCACTCAACACGAAATCATGCTTTTCCGGATAACTGAAAAGATTGTCTATCATCCAACGGCCTTTATAAATCTTGGCTCCGTCCATTTTGAAAAGTTCTTCTCCCTTCTCATTTACAAGTCCTTCTGCCCACCATTCTTCAGTCGGTTTCAGCATCAGGATTCCGTCCGGTCCGTTGCAGATGCTTTTTATATCGGCTATGCTGTAAACTTTCTCGCAAGTAGGTTCGGTAGAGTCATTAGTCGTAGCGTCGGTAACTCCAGTCAAATCAAACTTATAGACAGCCGAAGCAGCAGTAAGCCATAATTTATCTTCTTCACCATATACCGGGAACAAATCATGCCCACCCGATTCATTGCTGAATGTATAAAGGGTAGTCTGATTTATTAACTTGGGATTACTCCGGTTGCCATCGTACTTAAAACGGAATAATGCAGTCACTCCCTCTTTTTTGGTAGCTGTAGCATAAAGATACGATCTTTTCTTATCCCAAACAACATTATGCGCATTACCCAACTTCACCGTATTAGCTTTTGCTCCCAATACCTTAACCGTGTCAACCACAAAGGTATTGATTTCACCGGATTTAGATTCTGCCGTCACGATATTTCCATCGGGCAATACCTCCGCAGAGTGGGGATTCTGTCCGCAATTTGCATAGAACATTAATTTATGATCGGACAAACGGATTAAAGCCACAGCTCCGCCGGAGGCAGTCATCAAGATATAGCGTCTATTGAAAACCGGTTTTACTTCACTCGGATTAACAAACCAACCCTGCTGTGCAGCAGGAACACAGGCAGTATAAGGATCCCAACTCCAAATATTGCGGTGCGTCTCCGCATCTCTGATGACAATAGCCCGTCTGGATTGTTCCGCCAGTACATAAGCCTTTTCCGGAAGTTGAAAGATTTCATTTTTTACTACAGGAGCGGCATCATCATCGGAACATGCTCCCAAAGCTATATTAAATCCTAAAAGGATTGCAAATAAACTAAACTTCTTCATGGTCATAACTATTTTAATTCTAAATATTCAATTTGTCTATTTAAAGTTTCCGTCAATCTATTGAACCGATTTTATATCGTAATAATCGATCAATGAATGAACTGAAAGATTCAACTGCCGCATGTGCGACAGAAAAGATTCATAAGGTTCGTATTCGATGGAAACCACTCCTTTATTAGAAGCTTTTCCGTTAGAATCGTAACCATCATTATACTCAAAATGTACCCAGCCTACACAGTTTCGAGTTTCAAGCAAACGAAGACAGAAGTTCTGATAAAACTCACCTCTATTTTTTTGTGTATGCACCAACCAGCCACCTCCTTCAGTATTAGCATATCCAGTTCCCTGATAACTGGCATCTTCCGCTTTTATATAGAATTCTGAAACTAAAAAAGGTTTCGCTCCACACCAGACTTTCAGGTTTGCCAAGAAATCTGCCTCCGGTTGCCAACGTGCATAATAGTTGACGGAAACAAGATCGCAATAACGAGCACACGCTTCCACCACTTTCTGATTATATTTACTCCAATCATGCAGACGTGTTCCCAATATCAAATGCTCTTTATCATATCGTCTGACGGTAGCGGTGGTCAACTGATAATAATAATCAGCAACCATCCCCCGGAAATCTTCCTGATTTTTCTTGGTTATCACTCCGGTAGAAGCTATACCGTTATCCCGCATAAACTTTTCTGCATACTCACGAGCAGCTTTATAGCGTTCGGGCAAAGACAAGAAATGTTTCAGATCAATTCCTCGCAAAGGGTCAGCATTCTGATAACTGGCAAATGGCAATTCATTGTCAAGATAGAAACCTATAAAATGCCGGTCACCGGCAAATAAAGCTGACTTCTCTTGTACGAGACGATCTATGTACGTAGCAAATGTGGGTTCAAAAAGAAGAACTAAGCGATTATATTTGTCATCATCAAACGCGTAGCCCAAATTCTTACTCATATCCCACATAAAGGTACGAAGCAGATACAGATTCTCTGCATAAGCAATCTTTTGCGTCTTAGGGGTCAACAAGTTACCACGTACTGCAGCAGGAAATACTTCAATACGGTTCGAGCCATACGAAATATAGTTTATATGATTGTCTGCTAACAGTTTGCCAGTCTCTTCACTCCATCGCGCCTCACTACCGTATCGAGTACCGAAAGCCTTCTTATGAGCAGTAGATTCTCCCGGACGAACATGCTGAATTCCATGAATGATAACAGCTCCATTATCCGGATCGAGCAAATAAGAACGGCCTCCACAATTAGCCACTCGGAAAAAGCCTTCTTTTCCAACCACAGATGAAGGTTGTAAACCGATTCGTCCTCCCCATGCAGTCCGGCTATAATCCGAAGAGGGAGTATACCAATTCATATTATCAATGGTACGTGTTTCCCTTGAATCTGCCGTTGTCCATGCCTGGAAAGTTCCGTTCTGCCACTTCCGGTATTCTACATTCATAAAAGTATATTCATCTTTTTCCAAAGGAGTATCTTCTCCTTCCGGTTTCAAAGGTTCTATTTCGTTGGAAGAGGAGGAACAGCTAAACGTCAACTGCATCAGTCCGACCAAAGATAAAAAGAGGAAATACCTATATATTATATGTTTTCTCATATTACTTTCAGCTACTGCACATTATTACTTAACCATCGTATTTGTTATCAGTCGCATCTTTCGTATACTCTATCTACGGTTCACCGGATAGCTGTTACTAACTCTCGCGTTGGCTATTAATAGAAAAGTTATTCTCTACAAGGAGAGAACTCCCTTCCCCCTTGTTGCAAACTTCTTTTATCCCTATTATAAACTATAAACGAAAGCTTTGTTTTTATAATTGAAAGCTTTGTTTTTATAAACGCAACTTGCATTTATAAAAACGGAAGCTTCGTTTATAGTTTGTATCGGACAGAGAACAACTTTATTCCCAATGAAAGGGAAGTTTAGTCTTAATAGAAAAAAAGTTTTCTATTAAGACTTCAGACGGTAGGTAATACTACCCTGTTTACTTCTTCTTAGAGAATTTGATTTCAACCGTTAATACACGAGCTGTTGTATCTCCGGGCTTCAACACACCTTCCCCGGTAGACGGTGTCATACTGATAATTCTCATTACTCCGATCCTATTTCCACCTGCTGCAGAAGTCGATGCAGTTTTAAAGGCAATAATATCTCCCTCCGCTATAGGAATCAAGTCTTCTTTCACAATCAAGCTGGCTGATATTTCAGAAGCAATAGAAGTAACTGTTGCATTATCATAATCAAAGTCGGAGAGTTTGGCTAACGTAGTCCTATTCTTTACTGCCGCAGTGTTCAGACCTGCACCATTAGAACCTTTATACTCATCAGATTTCGCTGCATTTATAGAATACAGACGAGGCTCTGAAGGAACGTCCTTACCTTTTCCCATACAATAGAATTTCAAATCAACATTCTTCGCATTGTCTGCGCTGGTTAATGCATAATCAATAGAATAAGTTTTCAAATCTTTGAAAGATAACAAGCCATAAGCATCCGGATATTTTTCGTGCGCACTATTAGCAAAAGTCTTACTGGATATATTCACAGTAGCAACGTCCATATTTACATATGCTTTCACAGTTCCGACAGCTTCTTTTCCTACTCTCCCATCAGAAACCACCACTTTAATTTGAGACGTAGTTTCAGTAAAATCAATTTCCGGAGTGTAATCCAATTGTTTCTCACCATTCTTCTGTTCCCGTAAGACTTCGACTTCCTGTCCATTCTCAATACGGTAAATAATCACTTCGTGAACTCCACGTACAGATTCCACCTTTACCGGCACTCCTTGTTTAGCATCCGTTGTAGCAAAAATAGGCAATTCAGGCAAGGTCAATACAGGTATTGGCACTGTTCTATATTCCACTGGTAAAGTTGAAATGGTCACATTATCATATATATCCACTGCTTTTACTTTGAAACCTTTATCGCCTTCTTTGTAATTAATCATCTCATCATACGAGAAATCCTTCTTCCCATTCAGTTCCACGCTTCTTTCGATTCCTGTCCGGTCGCAGATACCAAATAGACCTCCACTACCTTCAAACCGGCTTCTGAAACAACTTCGAAAGTAGTACGGGGAATTACCGGGTTTTCATCCATTTCATCATATATAATCTCTTCCGGGTCGAATGTTATGACAGGACGTGCCATTACATCGGTAACAGCAATTGGTAAAGTTCCGCTCGTAACATGATTCAATTTATCCGTAGCCTCAATGATAAAGGCTTCGTAATTTGCATTGTATTCCAGATTTTCAGACAAGCTGTAAGAATTGGGATTAAAAAATTCAGTCACCGTTTTATATTCGGTCACCCCCTCCACTGTCTGCAATTTCATTGTCACACTCTGTAGTCCGGCCTGCGACTTTATGACAGCCACTACCGGCAGATTATCTACTTTATTTAAATCCACATCCAGTTGTTCCATCGGGAATTTAATCACAGGAGCAGCCGCATTAGGATCCAGACCATCATTATCATCGCTACAGGCAGCAAAGCCCAGGCAAAGTCCTAGTATTAATAAGGTATATATTTTACGAATCATAATTAGTTCTCTTTTTAATTAACTGTGGTTATTTGGAATATTTGCAATAGTTCTCAAATATATGAATCACACCGTTCGTCGGCAGAATGTTGCTAGTCTTAGCCTGACGCTGTGGAGATTTCCCGTTGCTTCCGGTCTGATTCACCAGAATCTTACCTACTGCAGCCTGCCATGGGTTTTTCCATACGGACATTGTCATCAGTCCATTCTCTCCTTTCAGCATCGTCAATACGAACATCGGTTCCACCTGCAACTGTCCATAAGAACTATATTCACCGTCTACAATGTGATAAAGCAACATGTTCGTTACTTTCTCTTTATTACAATCGGTAATGGATGCTGCACCTGCAAATTCATTTTCACGATACAACTGCATACCTGCATTATTCAAAGCCAGAAAAGTATATTTATTGTCAGTCTGGGTATAATAGTCCTTCAGACCTGTATACTCAATAGCTGCTATCAACTCCGAGAACATATCTTTGTGATCTTGGAAATATTCCCACGCTGTCACTTTTACATACGGATCATCCACCGAAGGCTCATAATCATAATTCTTCTGCAAGTCCAGGTCACAGCCGGTCAATGCCAATATCGCCCAACAAAAGAAAAGGGTCTTATATAATATTGTCTTTTTCATTGTTTCTACCTTTTTTAGTTGTTAGTATTACCATAATACGTGTTCTGCACAATCTTCGGATTTTCCAAGATATGTGAATAGTGAATCGGGAAGAGTTCGTTTCCGTCCTGTTCCATTCCGTTAATCGGTTTCATCACTTCCTTCCACTTTCCGGTACGCAACAAGTCAAACCAGCGGCGTCCTTCGCCGGCTAATTCCACTTGCCGTTCACGCAATATATAATTAACGACTTCGTCTTCAGAAGCAAAATCATTTTCAGTCAACGTGTTCAATCCGGCACGGTCACGTACAGTTTTTACTAAATCCAAAGCTTCACCCCATTTTCCCTGATGAGCACGAGCTTCTGCTTGCAACAACATCATATCTGTGTAACGATAAATTGGATAGGCTACTTCGCATGTCTTATTCAAAGAGTTACTGATGTCACCTGCCATATATTTACGCAATTCATTTCCATTCTGGTAATTCTTCACCGTATAATCTTTGCGCAAATCACCTTTCATATCCTTTTCATCAAAGATGCTCATAAACTTGTCGGACATAACTGCCGCACGGTTTCCTGAACCGGAAAACCATTGATACATATAACTGTAACCATTCGTGCCGACTTCATCCATGTTGAAATGAACAAGGAATATTAACTCTCTGGAGTTATATTCATCATTTTCGGGCGTATCATCCGAAGGCTTATTGTTCAGTTCTTCTGTAAACATGGTATGCCAAGTAGCAATGTTAGGTTCGAAGTCTACAAAGCGTCCACCCTTTTTGGAGGCAATAGTTGCCATTTTATCAATGGTTTGGTCAGCCAGATTATATTCTTCAGCCCACATATAAGCGTCCGCCATGATAGCCCATACGCCACAGATAGAAATACGCTTGCGTTCGTAATTCTTATTACGGTTAATCAGGCTTTCCGCCTTTTTCAGGTCAGGAAGAATAACATGTTCCAGAATATAATTCTTATCTGTACGTTCCTTATAGATAGCCTCCGAATACTTTTCAGTAGGTTCTATAAACAAAGGTACGTCTCCCCAGACACGGATAGCATAGAAATAAGCCAGAGCACGCAACGCATACGCTTGTCCGAGGTAATCATTACGGTCTGCCACATCAGGCATACTGATATTAGGAACATATTTGATGGCCAGATTGGTCTGGTTAATCATCTGATACAAGGTCGTCCATTTCGCACATTTCTCGTCCGTAGACATCAGGTTGTTAATCACACGTGCCTGATCGGCCATCACCGGTGCTCCGGGAGCTACATTATCCGAACGGAATTCACCCCAATAAAAATAATTCTCGCGTAAAGTGGAACGCAACAGTCCATAAATTTCATTTATACCTGCCTTAGCGTCACGGGCGGTCTGCCACATGTCACCTGCCGGGATTTCACTCACCGGTTCCTCATTCAGAAAGTCTGAACAGCTATTCAATGATAGAGCCAGGCATACAGCTCCAACAAAATATTTTATATTCTTCATACGATATCTTCAATTAAAAGTTTGCAGAAAAACCAATACCATATTCTCTCTTTCTCGGATAGCGGTAAGAGTCTTTACCTACCTGCAGAGGATTACTCGTAGAGAATTCAGGATCAAATCCCGAATAGTTGGTCCATGTCAATGCGTTGTTTACAAAAGCGTAGATATTTATATTCTTCAACATCAGCTTCTTTATCCAGTTTTCTGGAAGATCATAGGCTATACGTACGTTCTGCAGACGAATAAAGGAAGCATCTTCCAAATAGAACGAGTTACCCATACGTGCATTGTTATAATCATCATTATACGGACGCGGATAGATAGCCTGGTCGCCCGGATGCAACCACATATTATGAATTACTTCCGGTGAAGGAGTGGTTCCCGTATATTTGAACATGTTACGATTATGTTCAGCGGCATTATAAATCTGTCCTCCCAAAGAATAATAGAATCCCAAATACAGACTTACGTTTTTCCAGGTCACGGTTGTATTCAAACCACCGGTCACATCAGGCATGGCATTACCAATCACCATACGGTCGTTATCATCAATCACACCATCCCGGGTTCCTTCCGGTTCTTCCCAGTTGTAATCTCCGCCACGGAACGGTTTGCCGTTCGGTAACGTTTTCTGGCGAATATCACCTGCATATTCCTTTCCATTCAATAAATACTTGTATTGGAATACACCATTTTCAAACACCGGAGTCAGTTGCTCCCATTTATCTGTAAAAGCATTCGATTCGTCATAAGCAAAGACACCGGCACTTTTAAATCCATAGAAGTCACCTACGCGACCGCCTTCCTGCATCCACCAGATATCACCTTCCATATATGCCTTACCTTCAGACAGTTTCTCAATGCGGTTGATATTTCTGGAGATATTGAAAGAAGCATTCCACTTCCAGTCCTTTGTGCGGATAATATCACCGGTAACGGCAATTTCAAAACCGCGGTTGCTCATCTCACCGACGTTTGTCTTCATATATGCAAAACCGGATTCTTTAGGCAGTTGGTAGTTTGCCAACAAACCGTCTGTATATTTATCGTAGTAATCAGCAGTGATTGTCAAACGGCTATTCCAGAAATTCAAGTCCAAACCAAGGTTGAATTGTTTGGTTTCCTCCCATTTCAGATTGTCTTTACCGATACGAGTCGGAATAACGCCACCCACTCCGTCATAGATAGAATTCGGAGAATAAGAATAAATATAATCATAGTTTCCGATCGCCTCATTACCGGTGATACCATAACTTACACGAATCTTACCATCTTCCAGGAATTTCTTCGAGAACTTCATGAATTTCTCATCAGAGAAACGCCATCCCACTGATACTGAAGGGAAATTACCCCATTTGTTTTCTTTCGCAAAACGAGAAGAGCCGTCACGACGGATATTCGCTGTAAACAGATATTTTCCCAGATAATCATACGTCACACGTGCAAAGACAGAAGCCATGGAATGATTACTCAAGGTAGATCCTGTAGATGACAAATCCAAATTGGCAGCAAATGCATTCATCGTATAAATAAAGTCGGTAGATGAATTCAAACCTACAAAGGTTTCATTTTCATAACGCCATTGTTGAGCACTGACACCCACCATCGCGCTGAAATTATGTCCTTTGATTTTGCGTGCATAAGTGATGAAATCTTCATTCATCCAGTTCCAGTTGAGGTAATTATAAGAATACCCTTTATTCTGTTTCTGCCATTCATCAGTAATAAGACTAGGTTCGAGTTTTT
Source organism: Bacteroides sp. AF32-8BH (assembly GCF_003435205.1). Taxonomy (NCBI): domain Bacteria; kingdom Pseudomonadati; phylum Bacteroidota; class Bacteroidia; order Bacteroidales; family Bacteroidaceae; genus Bacteroides; species Bacteroides sp. AF32-8BH. Next base: position 81,191 of record NZ_QVLZ01000007.1, read on the forward strand.
TGCGCTTGTCCAAATAGAAGTTGGCATTTATATTGGCTCTGAACTTCAAGTACTTGTTGAATTTGATTTCAAAGAACTGGAAGAAGTTAGCCTTATAAGAATCCGTAAAGTCAGTGGTATAATTGACCTGTGCAATAGGATTCTTCTGGCCATTAAACACCCCGACCAAAGAGCCATCCGGATAATAAGTATTGAAATAAGGACGACGAGTCAACACTGCGCTCAATAACGTACCTTCATTCAGACCTTTCTTTTTAGAATAAGTAAGAGAAATACGGCTACCCATATTCATCCAGTCTGTCGGTGAATAATCGGAGTTGATACGAGTATTTAATCTCTGGAAACCGGTATTGGAAATAATACCCTTCTCGTTATAATAACCGGTATTGATGAAATATTTCAGTTTCTTTGTACCGCCACCTACGCTGATATCCACCTGATCTTTCTGCGCAGTACTTGTAATCATGTCCAGATAATCATTGTCTACATTGAAGAATGAGTTCAACGGATCATTCAGAATATCAATACTTTCATCCGGATTACCTCCGCCGTATGTTTCAAAATACTCTTTGCGGTACTGGTCGTACAACAGACGCTCTTTACGATTTGCCTGTGGCACCTTATGAGACAATGTACCCCATGAGTGATTATACTTGATATCAATACGAGCCTTACCTTCCTGACCGCTCTTGGTTGTGATAATAATCACACCGTTAGCCGAACGGGAACCGTAGATAGCTGCAGAAGCAGCATCTTTCAAAATCTCCATGGAAGTAATATCATTGGTATTGATACCATCAATACTTTCCAAAGGCACACCGTCTACAATATAAAGGGGAGTAACTCCTTCGGCGGAGAAAGTGGAAGTACCACGAATTTTAATAGAAGAAGATTCACCGGGTTGTCCCGAGCCGGACACTACCTGTACACCGGCAGTAGTACCTTGCAGTGCTTCAAAAACATTAGTAGCCATCTTCTGCTCAATAGCCTCACTTGAGATGGAAGTAATAGCTCCCGTCACATCACGCTTTTTCATCGTACCGTAACCTACTACCACTACTTCGTCCAGTAACTTAGAGTTCTCTTCAAGCGTAATATTCGTTGTTCTATCTTTCACTACCACATCTTTAGGGGTATATCCCATGAATGATACAGTCAAAGTAACTCCTTTCTTTGAAACATTCAATGAGAAATTACCATCTAAATCCGTAATTGTTCCATTAGATGTTCCTTTCTCCATCACATTAGCGCCAGGTAAAGGAAATCCTGTTTTATCCACAACAACTCCTTTCACTGCAAACCCGCCTTGAGCATAAGCCGAATGGGCAAGGAAAAAGAGACTCAAGGAAATCAAAAGAAACGACTGCAACAACCGCACTTTTGTCCTACTCTGCAAATTTTTCATAACTAGAATAAAATTAAATTGGTTAATTATCAAGGTTTTACTCACTACTTAATTAATTAGGAGAAATACATTGGCTCTCTCCCGTAAGATGTTATCTTTTATTTATTACATAGATAATCGTCTTTCATAATACTATACAATAATTATTATATTAGAATAAAGATTATACAATACCCGGTCTGCTAAATAAAAGTGTGTGCGGACACACCCAATTAAAGAAAACTCAAGTACAAGCTGGCATGATCCAACGCCACAAAAGTATCGCATTTGAGCATATTGCACCCTATCGAATTGTTCGTTTTATCTAGTCTAAAAATTCAGATGACTTATTTTAATCACTTTACAGAGGGATCGGAAGGGGCATCATGAGATTTCCTATACTGTGTAGGAGCAATATCAAAAAGTTCTTTAAAGCATTTGTTGAAGTATTGAGGATTTCCAAATCCTAACCGGTAAGCAATATCCGAAATGTTCATCTCCGGAGCATTCAGTAGAAAATATGCTGCTTTTTTCAGACGAAGATTCATGATAAAATTATTTGGCGTACTTCCCGTAATACCTTTTATCTTCTGGAATAAGACGGTACGTCCTACTCCCATCTCCCGTGAGAAAGTATCTACACTGAATTCGGGATTTTCCATATTATCTTCCACCACTTGAGTAGCTTGTTCGATAAACTTCTGGTCGAGTTCATTCGTCGCAATCTTCTCCGCTTTGCTATCCAGTTGATGGGCATATTTATTCTGTAAGAGTCTGCGGGTATTAATCAGATTATTGCATTGCATAACCAACCGCCGCATATTAAATGGTTTTACCACATAAATATCCGCTCCAATTCTCAATCCTTCCAATTCACGTTCCGGCGCACTAAGGGCAGTCAGAAGAACGACAGGGATATGGCAGGTTTCTATATTGTTCTTGATCTTGGCACATAACTCTGTTCCGGGCATTCCGGGCATCATGATATCCGAAATAACCAGGTCGGGTTGCATTACCTTTACTTTCTCGTACCCTTCCTTGCCATCACTTGCAGTTTCAACCGTATACAACGGAGAGAAGATATCTACAAGGATATTTCTGATTTCTTCATTATCATCAATCACCAGTAATTTACAGTCAGTAGTCCCGCTTTCACTTTGGGCTGACTGCACCTCTTTAACCAGCAGTTCTTTGTCTTCCGAATAATAAATATATTCCTTATCCTGCTCCGGTTCAACCCGGGCGACAGAAGAATCAAAGTGAGCATCCCCTTTTTTCAGAGTCACCTTAAAACAAGAACCTTTTCCCAGCTGACTTTCTACTGTTATATCTCCCTGGTGGGCTTTCACAATACCCTGACTCAAAGCCAGCCCGATACCAGTTCCTCCATACTGTCCTATATTCTCAACCTGATAGAACCGTTCGAATATCTTAACATAGTCTTTCTCGGATATTCCCGCACCATTATCGGAAACGGAAAACATACATTCCTCCGTTCCATCAGCCAATTCCATACGGATAGTTCCACCGTCTGAAGTATATTTAAAAGCATTAGACAGCAAGTTATTAACCACCTTCTGTATTTGCATCCGGTCTCCCCACACGAGGCATTGCTCGCAGTCGGCATGCAAAACAAACGAAATATTCCTGTTAGCAGCCAACTCCTTAAACAATACATAATGCTCTTTGAGCAAAGAATATAAGTCAAATTGAGAAACTTTCAGTTTCAAAAGTCCCTGCTCCTGTTTCCGGAAATCAAGCAACTCCGTAATCAATGATTTCAGGTTACCTGCATTTTTATGTATATTCAACAGTTTCGAATAAGCATAGGTAGACAATTTGCCGGAATTCAGCAACAGATCAACCTGCCCCAGGATAAGAGTGATCGGAGTTCTGATTTCATGCGAGATATTCGTGAAGAAACGAAGTTTGGATTGATTCATCTCTTCAATGTATTGTTTCTCGCGAAGTTCAAAATCCAATGAAGTTTTCAGGAACAGACGGATTCTATATTCTCTCACGATGAAGAATAGAATAGTCAGAATCACGCATACATAAATAGTATAGGCCCACCAAGTAGCATAGAAAGGTGGCGTAATCGTTATATCCAGCGATCTGATTACTTCCGGGAAGTTCTTCAGCCTGATCTCAAAGACATAATCACCCGGAGAGATATTTGTATAAGTAATGTCATTTCCCAGACGGTTCTCGCTCCATTCATCATTATACCCCATCAACCGATATTCTACCTCACCACCGCCTATATGCAGAAAATTATCTGTTGAGAAACCGATAGAAAACACATTTTGCAAGTAATTCAATTTGATCCGTCCGGTATAGGCAAAGGATTTATTTAAAATACCGGTTTGATCGCCTGTTGTTATCTCTTTGTTGTTGACATACAAATGAGCCAACTCCAGATCGTATATTTTCGGAGGATAATACAGACTACTTTCACGAATGGTTACCAATCCGGTAGCTCCTCCCATATAAATATCATGGTTGCGGGATACATGCATGGATTTCCGGTTCACAAGAGTCAGCGGGAATCCGGTTTTAGAATTGAAGTTTATCACTTTCCCCTCTTTCTGTTCCAGCATTGACAATCCATGCCCGGTACCAATCAATAAATTCCCGGAAGGGGTTTCCCCCAGTACCCTGATATTTTCTCCCGACAACACACTTTCAGGAGTATGTAAACGAAACAAACGTTCTTTCTTATCCAGCAAGAAAAGTCCGTTGCCATGTGTCCCTACCCAAATATTTCCCTTTCGATCTTCATAGATAACATTGACCAACTCTTTTTGAGATCTGACCCGTTTCTTCAGACTTATCCTATAGGTTTCAAACCGCTTTTCATCAATCACATAGGCTACACAACCGTCGTCGGCAGCAAACCATAATCTGTTTTTCGAATCAAGCAATAGAGTGTTATAATTATGTGTAAACAGTTCCTTCTGATGAAACAACACCTCGGATTTCAAGGTCTGTTTATCCAAACTCACAATAGCGGATGTTGTCCCGACATACAATTTACGAGGAGTATCCGCCAAGGCAAACAGGGCTTCTCCTACACTTTCTTCTCCAAGCGGTTCGAGATTATAGATATCATTCCGATAGTTATTAAGATGAAAACAATTCACCTTATTGGTAAAGTCGGCTGCAATCCATAAGCAATTATTAGCCTCATCAAAAACAACATCTTTCAGGTAGTCCGTACTGAAATGATATCCCGTATGCGCATTAAAATGCTTGAACTTTCCCTGTTCCGGTTGATATAAATCTAATCCCCCTCCTTCCGTACAAATCCAGATATTTCCGGCTTTATCTTCTGCCATAGCACCGACTACCGGAAAAGACAATCCGGTGTCCGAAGCATGATAATGCACAAAATGCTGATATTCCGGAGAGAAGAAGTTTACCCCTCCCCAATAAGTCCCCACCCAAACAGTTCCTTGTTTGTCCGTATAAAGAGACGTCACCGAACGATTGGACATAGCACCCACCCGGTTAGGATCAGCCTGATAATGGAATATTTTCCCGGTAGCCACTTCAATCTTACTCAATCCACTTCTGTAGCCTACCCATATATTCCCTTCCAAATCCTGACATAACGCTCTCGCCATATCGTCCCGAACCGTGTAAACACTCTTATCATTATATTCATAGTGATGTATGATCGTACCTTGAGGTGAAAAACAGAAAACGCCCTGATCCTGCGAACCAATCCAGATATTCTGGTCGTTACTTTTTATCAGTTTCATCACTTTAACTCCGGGCAAGTGAAGTGACATCGATCCGCAAGTATCTACACGCATCACCCCACCCTCTTTCAAAGCAATCCAGAGACTTCCTTCGGAACCTTCCACCATCGTCGGGCCACTATCCGGCAGCTGCAAATCGGCATACATCGGTTTCAAGAGGCGGGTATTCTTATCGTATAAGAACAGTTTCCCTCCTTCTGCAATCCACACTCCCGTCTTTCCTTTGGCAAGAGTGGAGGGAGAAGTCACCGGAAGAATATAATATTTTTCTGTTTCAAGGTCGAACTGGAAAAGTCCGGTAGAGGTCAACAGGAAAAGACTTCCCTGACCGTCTTCCACCATTTGAGTCACATATAAATTACCATAACTGATAGAGTCGTTATGAAAGTGGTTGAAGACTTTGATGTGATTGCCATCGAAACAATTCAGCCCGTCCAAAGTGGCAATCCATATACGAGATTTCTCATCCTGGCAAATATCGCTCACCGTTATTTGCGACAATCCATCTTCCACACCCAATGTTCTGAACTTGTATTCCTGTGACCGGAGTGGAAATACAAATCCAAAAAGAGATAGCAGAATAAAAAAATGGATCTTAGATAGTCTTTGTTCGCGCATATCAAGAATGATGGTTTATAGCACACATTAATCTCGTCACAAAAGTAACAGTTTTTATGATATTCCCAAAATCAGAGCAAAATAACTGATAGATATAGACTTCACCCTATTTTATTCTTCCCGTCCGAACGAACGATATTCCAACGGGGTAAGCCCTGTACGTTTCTTGAAAAAAGAGAAAAAATATTCGGTAGACTGGAAACCCAGAAAAAAAGAAATCTCTTTCACTGATTGGGAAGTTCCTACTAACATTTGTTTGGCTTTACGGAGTTTCAATTCCTGGAAATATTTGGCGGGAGCATAACCAGTATACTCCTTGAAAACACGTCGAAACCATGAATAACTGATGTTAAGCCGCATTGCTAACTCTTCCGGATCTACATTACCGGAAACATTTTCATTCATGATGATTTTCGCCTGTTCTATCTTCTGATCCACATCACTCATCTCGAAAACTTTATTCTTGGAGACAGAAAGAATCATACCTATCATGTGGAGCACAATCCCGGAAAGATATTGTTGCGCAGAAATCTTATCCGCTTCAGCTACAGCAAGAGCACGGGAGAACAAGGAAACCAACTCTTCATTAATACCGATTTCCAATATTTGCTGCTCCTGCGACAAAAAGGCATCATTAACGATGGCATCTATCATTGGCCCCTCAAAGCCGATGTAATATTCCGTCCAACCAGTCTGCCGTAACGGGCGGTAAGTATGCCATTGCCCGGGAAACAATACCATCAGCCGGCCTTTACAAACCTGCTTTTCAGAAGTGGAATCGGATGAAAACAAACCACGCCCTTTTGTGATATAGACCAACTGATATTCGCGAAGCACCCTTCCTTTTTCCGCATTAAAAAAGTAACCGGAGGGATGCTCTTTCAATGGATAAGGTGAATCAGGAGGGATAGACTGATAGCCGACGGTATTCACCCACAGCCCGAATTTACGGTCCATGTCATTTACAATCAGATATTTAAATTCCAATCCCAAACTATTATCCTCGATCATATCAGAGTGTTTTCATGTAATTGAGTTGGACAAAAATAGGAATTATTTTCAGAAAACACATGCAAGGGTATAAAAAAACATCCGGAGTGTACTTTCAAGTATCCCCGGATGTTTATATAAAAACAAACTTTACTATGACGAGATTTAGAATGCTTTATGATACAAGGCTTCAATTTCCGCTACCGAAGTAGGACGAGGATTACCACCTGTACAAACATCATTGAAAGCAGCTACAGCCAATGCAGGAATGTCTTCTTCTTTCACATTGATTTCATGCAATTTCTGTGGGATATTAATGCTGATAGAAAGTGCTTTCACAGCTTCAATAGCAGCTTTAACGCCCTCCGCTTCACTCATCCCGGTAGTGTCCACTCCCATTGCTTTCGCAATATGGATATATTTCGGAGCTGCCGGAGATTCAGCATTGTATTCCATCACATACGGCAACAGCAAGGCATTAGCTACCCCGTGAGGAGTATCATAGAATGCACCCAACGGATGAGCCATTGAATGAACTATTCCCAAACCGACATTCGAGAATCCCATACCGGCAATATATTGTGCCTGCGACATTGCTTCGCGGGCTGCCACATCTTTACCATTGTCTACGGCTGCTTTCAGATTTTGTGCAATCATCTCAATAGCCTTCAATTCGAACATATCGCTCATTACCCAGGCACCGGGAGTAATATAACTTTCGATGGCATGTGTCAAAGCATCCATACCGGTAGCGGCAGTAAGCCCCTTCGGCATTGAGTACATCAGTTCAGGGTCTACAATAGCCACGGCAGGGATGTCGTTCGGGTCTACGCAAACCATCTTCTTACGGGCATCTTCATCAATAATCACATAATTGATAGTTACCTCGGCAGCCGTTCCGGCAGTAGTAGGCAGTGCAAAGGTCGGTACAGCTTTGTGTTTGGTATCAGCTACCCCCTCCAGAGACTTCACATCCGCAAAATCCGGGTTATTCACAACAATACCGATTCCTTTGGCAGTATCGATAGAAGAGCCACCACCCAAAGCAACGATAAAATCGGCTCCGGAAGCTTTGTAAGCTGCCACACCGTTTTGCACATTTGCAATAGTAGGGTTAGCCTTTACATCGCTATAAAGTTCGTAAGGAATCTGGTTCTCATCAAATACTTTAATAATTTCAGCAGCCACACCAAACTTGATAAGGTCTTTATCCGTTACAAAAAAGGCTTTCTTAAAGCCACGTCTAGCTGCTTCCACAGCAATCACACTTCGGCATCCGGCACCGAAGTAAGAAGTTTCGTTTAAAATAATTCGATTCATGGTTGTGCTATTTGTTGTTTTATTTAGGCAGATTGAAAGCAACAGTCATTTCTTTCATCTGTTCCTGACTCATACCATCCGGCTCGAAGCCCATATTTTTCGCTGCGATATAGATGAGAGCCGATTTATTAAGTACATCGATCTGATCGAACGCCTGCATCGCATCGCAATCAACTGCAAATACACCATGTTTCTCCCACATCACAACATCATAATCCTGCAATTCCTTGATGGTAGCTTCCGCCAATTCTACAGAACTAGGCAATTTATAAGGAATGATACCCAAACCACGCGGGCAGAATGCCTTTGTTTCGGGAATCATACTCCATAACAAATTAGTCGCCACATCTTTTTCCAGGAACTTCGGACAATGTGTCATGGCAATCAGTTCGATCGGGTGTGTATGTACAGATGCTTTATAAGGAGAGTTTTTACTCAACAGGTCATTATGTACGCTCAAGTGAGAAGGCAATTCCGATGTCGGAGCCACAGCCTCGTCCGCAATAATTACGTAGCTGGCACAGTCGTCCAGAATACGGATTACCGAACCATTTTCCATCGGCCAGCGAGCTAAATCACGCATGCGTTTATTAGTTCCCTTGCAATAGAAATAACATCCTTTCAGATAAGGAAGAGTCACACCGATAGATTTAACTTCACTGATCGGTTTCATCTGACGGATTTCATCGTCTACAAACTCTGTGATATTAACAGTGATATTACCACCGTTACGTTCAGCCCATCCTTTCTGCCACAAGTATCCGGCAACTTCTGCTACCTTATTTACTTCTTTGGCAAGTCCCGGACGATTCTCTAAAATTGATTTCATTCTATATATAATTTTAATTAGGCATGGATTACACTGATTTTGCCGCAAGTTATAAAAAAACCGCGTAATCCATGTAATCCACACCTAAATTTTTTAAAACAAATTTGGGAACACTAATGAGAAGATAAGTACGATCAGACCAGCTATCAGCACAGTTATGGTCTTGTTTGACACGCCTTTCCATTCTTTCAGAATAATTCCCCAAACATTACTAAATGTGACATTCAATGCCATCAAAATACACCAGGAGAAAGCCAGCAATACCGGACTTTCCGTAAGGAAACTCTTACCCATTTCCAGTCCGAAGAACTGCATGTACCATAATACGCCAGCCAACGCACAAAAAACTAAATTATTGCCCCATACTTTTCCTTTAGCATAGTCACCCATCGATTTATTAGCCACATTCTGTTGCAGGCAGTAAACTGCATTTGTCAGGAACCCGCCAAATGTAACCAGGAAAATCACCGGGAGACCGGCGTAAAGTCCTTCCACTCCACCGGCTAAGGCAGCTTCCTTGATAGGTGTTCCTGCATCCAGTCCCAAAGCGAAGCAAGCACTCATGACACCGGCCAGGAGTGCAACCAGTAACCCTTTTGTCAATGCAAAGTCTTTTACAGCAGCACGTTTTTCTTCTTCGCTCATGTTTTGCGCACGCAAACTACCGGCATACCCGATAATAGCAATACCTGCCAACGTGATGCAAACACCCAACAAAAGAATCAGCCCGTTACCTTCAAACAAGTTTGTACCTGCAAAAAGAGCCGGAAGAAGGGTTCCGAAACCGGCACAAGTCCCTAATGAGATACTCTGTCCCAGTGCAACCCCCAAATAGCGCATGGAAAGTCCGAAAGTCAAACCTCCTACTCCCCACAATATACCATAAAAGATGCTCATTCCAGCACCTCCCGCTCCCCACAAGTCGAACAAACTGCTCTCTTGGGGTACACCCAGTAGTGAACCCAGAAACGGGAACACTAACCAGGCAAATACACCTTGTATTAACCAGAAGCTTTCCCAGCTCCATTCCTTTACCTTCTTAATAGGCACATAAGAACTGGACTGGCAAAAGCTACCGATGGCTATAATCAATAAGCCGATTAAAATTTCCATAACTTATCGTTTAGAAGTTACTTCGGCTTCGTACTTTTCAATTTCTGCAATGAAATCTTCACCTACAGGAACATTGTTCTTCAAGCAGAACATATCCCAAACAGCATTCCAAGGCAGCGCTTTTTCTTCTTCGAGTAGAGCCAGACGCTGGAATCCCTGTCCGTTTGCTTCGTATTCACGCAACTTCGCAATCGGTTCGAGCAAAGCACGAGTCATACATTTCTGTGCTGCACGGCTACCAATCACATAAGCGCCAATACGGTTGATAGATGCGTCGAAATAGTCAAGACCATAATGTACACGGTCCAAAGCACCGCAGCGAACGATTTCGCTGAACAGTTCCATAGTCGGGTCATCCATGATAGTTACGTGGTCTGAATCCCAACGAACCGGACGGCTTACGTGCAACATCAATTCAGGCACATAAAGCAACAGTGAAGAAACTTTATCGGCTACACTTTCTGTCGGATGGAAGTGACCGGTATCTAACGTAATTATCTTGTTACGAGAAGCACCATAACCAATATAGAAGTCGTTAGAACCTACTGTATAGCTTTCCAGACCGATACCGAACACTTTAGATTCGATACAATCCTTCATATTCTTATATTCGGTAGCGAAGATCTGATCCAAAGAATCTTTCAGCAATGCACGATATTTCATACGGTTTACCGTAATATCCTTGCTTCCGTCATGTACCCATAGATTCATGATACACGGATCACCCTGTGCTTCACCCATTGCTTCTGCAACTGCACGGCAACGTTTTGTATGTTCAATCCAGAACTGACGGATGCCTTCATCGGGATTAGAAAGTGACAAGTCACCTGATTTCGGATGAGAGAAAGAAGTAGAGTTGAAGTCAAGTTTCATGTTATGTTCTTTACCCCATTCTATCCAACTCTTGAAATGTTCCGGTTCCACTTGGTCACGGTCTACCACCTTACCTTGGAAATCTCCATAGATTTCATGCAAGTTCAAACGATGAGTACCCGGGATATAAGAAGCAGCTTTCAAGATGTCAGCACGCAGTTCATCAATGTTACGAGCTTTGCCCGGATAATTACCGGTTGCCTGGATACCTCCGGTCAATGAACCGGCCTGTACTTCAAATCCTGCAACGTCATCAGCCTGCCAGCAGTGAAGTGACAGATGAAAATCCTGCATAGTTTTCAATACTTTTTCGGTGTCTACACCTACTGCTGCATAACGTTCCACAGCAATTTCATACGCTTTCTGAATCAGTTCTTCTTTTTTCATGATATTCTATTAGTTTTAAAAATGATTATTCTGTCGATCGTTCTATTTATTTCCGAACGCAATTTTTAAAATGGATATAAGCCGCGTCCCAAACTTCCGTATCTTGCGGCTGATAAGTTTTCAACGGGATAGAGCGGTTGATTAACTGGCGCATACCGGCAACATCCGTTGCTTCACCTGCTGCCATTGCCTGAATCATCACATTACCGATGGCTGTTGCTTCAGATGGACCGGCTACCACAGGAATTCCTATCGCATTGGCAGTAAACTGGTTCAGCAAATCATTCCGGCTACCTCCGCCAATCACGTGCAATGTTTCAATCGGACGGGGAGAAAGTGAACGCAAATTCTCCAACACCTGGCGATAACGCAAAGCCAAACTTTCAAAGATGCAACGCACTACTTGTCCGCGTTTCTCGGGAACCGACTGTCCGGTAGCCCGGCAATATTCTGTAATAGCTTTTTCCATGTCCGCAGGATTCGCGAAACAGTCATCATCCGGATTAATCAGACTACGGAACGGTTCACAAGCATCCGCCTCACTGATTAATTCAGGATAACTTGTATCTCCCCAATTCAGACGGCAACGTTCCAGCAACCACATTCCACAGATATTCTTCAATAGACGGATAGTTCCTTCCACACCACCTTCATTGGTAAAGTTCAACGCTTCCGTTTCGGCATTAATCACCGGAGCATCCGTTTCAACTCCCATCAGTGACCAGGTTCCGCTACTCAAATAAGCAAAGTTGCGATCCAATGCCGGAACGGCAGCAACAGCAGAACCGGTATCATGGCCGGCTACCGCAATCACAGGAATTGCACCCAGTCCGGTTATCTTTTGCACTTCTTCCGTCAATACTCCCACCTTTTCACCCGGAAATACAAAACGTCCGAAATTCTTTTCACTCAAACCTACTGCTTTCAGCAACTCCGGTTCCAAACGGCGTGTCTGCGCATTCACCAACTGGGCTGTCGAAGCAATCGTATATTCCGTCACCATCTCTCCGGTAAGCATATAACTCAACGCATCCGGCATAAACAGAATTTTATCTGCCGCCTCCAATGCGCTGTCGTGATTGCGACGTAAAGTATCTAATTGAAAAAGTGAATTAAAATTCATTATCTGAATGCCTGTTTTGCCATAGACTTCGCTACGCGAAATACGGGAGAAAAGAGCTTCCGGTGCTCCTACCGTATGAGGGTCACGATACGCATAAGGCTGACGAAGCAAGTTACCGTCTTTTCCAACGCATACAAAATCCACTCCCCAGGTATCAATACCGATAGAAGCAATGGACTCTCCACGGTGAGCAACCAACTTCAACCCGTCAATAATATGACGATATAATGCATAAATATCCCAATAGAAATGTCCACCTACTTCAATCAGGTGGTTAGGAAAGCGATTAATCTCTTCCAGATTCAATCCGCCTTCAATGAAAGTTCCTAAGATTGTACGGCCGCTCGTTGCGCCCAGGTCGACTGCAAAAAAGTTTTGTTTCATGGTATTCTGTCTATATATTTAAGGTATCCATTTACCTACATGGCAAAGATAGGCGATTCCCTCCTCCTTTTCCTTATGTATTTTGATTGAAAGGGTATACATTTTGACACAAAACAGAAAAGCAGACTCTTATCGTTTAGCATATTTTTCACTTTTATGCAAAAAAACTTTGGTTTTATGCATCTTTTCTCCAAAATAATGCATACTTTTGCGCCATTCTTAGAATAATTATACAATGAAGAAGAAAGCAAATCGGTTAGACGCCATCAAAATGATTATCTCGAGCAAGGAGGTCGGTTCGCAGGAAGAACTGCTGCAAGAGCTGAACCGCGAAGGCTTCGAACTGACACAGGCCACCCTTTCCCGCGACTTGAAACAATTGAAAGTAGCCAAGGCTGCCAGTATGAATGGAAAGTACGTATATGTACTGCCGAACAACATTATGTATAAACGTTCTACCGACCAGAGTGCCGGTGAAATGTTACGCAACAACGGATTTATCTCTTTGCAGTTTTCCGGTAACATCGCCGTTATCCGCACCCGTCCCGGTTATGCCAGCAGCATGGCTTATGACATCGACAACAATGAATTCAGTGAAATTCTGGGAACCATTGCCGGTGACGATACGATCATGTTGGTGTTGCGTGAAGGAGTTGCAACCAGTAAAATACGTCAGCTTTTGTCACTCATCATTCCCAATATCGAATAATTATACCTATTATTATATAATAAAGAAATGGACACTCAACAAATAGATGTTATGGTAGCCGACGCCTCACATGAGGTTTACGTTGACACTATTTTGGAAACTATCAGAAATGCTGCCGCCGTACGAGGAACAGGAATTGCGGAACGCACACACGAATACGTAGCGACAAAGATGAAAGAAGGTAAGGCGATTATTGCTCTTTGTGGCGATACTTTTGCCGGATTCACCTACATCGAATCATGGGGAAACAAGCAATATGTGGCTACTTCCGGTCTGATCGTTCATCCCGATTTCCGTGGGTTAGGACTGGCAAAACGCATCAAACAGGCTTCTTTCCAACTGGCACGTCTCCGATGGCCGAAAGCAAAAATATTCAGTCTGACCTCCGGAGCAGCTGTCATGAAAATGAACACCGAACTGGGTTATGTGCCTGTCACCTTCAACGAACTGACAGACGACGAAGCTTTCTGGAAAGGATGCGAAGGATGTATCAACCATGATATTCTGGTAGCGAAAAACCGCAAGTTCTGCATCTGCACAGCCATGCTGTACGATCCGACAGAGCCGCGGAACATCAAAAAAGAACAAGAAAGAAATAACATTTAAAAGATACAGCACTATGGAAGAAAAGAAGAAAAAAGTAGTGGTGGCATTCAGCGGCGGGCTGGACACATCGTTCACCGTCATGTACCTCGCCAAAGAAAAAGGTTACGAAGTATATGCAGCTTGTGCCAATACGGGTGGTTTCAGCGAAGAACAACTGAAAACAAACGAAGAAAATGCTTATAAACTGGGAGCAGTGAAATACGTGACGCTGGACGTAACCCAGGAATACTACGAAAAGAGCCTGAAATACATGGTTTTCGGAAATGTGCTGCGTAACGGTACTTATCCTATTTCTGTTAGTTCCGAACGTATTTTCCAGGCACTGGCTATCGCACGCTATGCCAACGAAATCGGTGCGGATGCCATCGCACACGGTTCTACCGGAGCAGGTAACGACCAGATCCGTTTCGACATGACTTTCCTCGTACTGGCTCCCAATGTAGAAATCATCACATTGACCCGTGACATGGCATTGAGCCGTCAGGAAGAAATCGACTATCTGAACAAGCATGGTTTCAGTGCAGACTTCACCAAACTGAAATACTCTTATAACGTAGGCTTATGGGGTACTTCTATCTGTGGTGGCGAAATCCTCGACTCCGCGCAAGGACTCCCGGAAACAGCTTACCTCAAGCACGTTGAAAAAGAAGGTAGCGAACAGCTCCGCCTGACTTTCGAAAAAGGGGAACTGAAAGCTGTCAACGACGAGAAGTTTGACGACCCGATCAAAGCCATCCAGAAAGTGGAAGAGATTGGCGCAGCATACGGTATCGGCCGTGATATGCACGTAGGCGATACAATTATCGGTATCAAAGGCCGTGTAGGATTCGAAGCAGCCGCCCCGATGTTGATTATCGGCGCTCACCGTTTCCTTGAGAAATATACATTAAGCAAATGGCAACAATATTGGAAGGATCAAGTAGCTAACTGGTACGGTATGTTCCTCCACGAAAGTCAATACCTGGAGCCGGTGATGCGTGACATCGAAGCCATGTTGCAGGAAAGCCAGCGCAACGTAAACGGTACAGCTATCCTCGAGCTTCGCCCTCTTTCCTTCTCTACCGTAGGTGTAGAATCGGAAGATGATCTGGTGAAGACTAAATTCGGAGAATACGGTGAAATGCAGAAAGGCTGGACAGCCGAAGACGCAAAAGGCTTTATCAAAGTGACTTCTACTCCGCTACGTGTTTACTATAATAACCACAAAGACGAAGAGATATGATTAAAGCAGGAATCATTGGTGGCGCAGGATATACCGCAGGCGAGTTAATCCGTCTGCTGCTCAACCATCCGGAAACTGAAATCGTATTTATCAACAGCAGCAGTAATGCCGGAAACAGAATTACCGACGTACACGAAGGCTTGTATGGAGAAACGGATTTAACGTTCACCGACCAGTTACCTCTGGACGAAATCGACGTTCTTTTCTTCTGTACCGCCCACGGAGATACAAAGAAATTCATGGAAAGTCACAACATACCGGAAAACCTGAAGATTATCGACCTCTCCATGGACTACCGTATCAAAAGTGACGACCACGACTTTATCTACGGTCTGCCGGAATTGAACCGCCGCGCCACTTGTACGGCGAAGCACGTAGCCAACCCCGGCTGTTTTGCAACCTGCATCCAGCTTGGTTTGCTTCCGCTTGCCAAGAATCTGATGCTGACGGATGATGTAATGGTAAATGCCATTACAGGAAGTACGGGAGCCGGAGTGAAACCGGGTGCTACCAGTCATTTCAGTTGGAGAAACAACAATATGAGTGTGTACAAAGCATTCGACCACCAACACGTTCCGGAAATCAAGCAATCGCTGAAACAGCTGCAAAACAGTTTCGATGCGGAGATCGACTTCATTCCATACCGTGGAGATTTCGCCCGTGGTATCTTTGCAACGCTGGTAGTCAAAACCAAAGTAGCACTGGAAGAAATCGTTCGTATGTATGAAGAATATTATGCAAAAGACTCCTTTGTACACATCGTAGACAAGAACATTGACTTGAAACAAGTCGTTAATACTAATAAGTGCCTGATACATCTGGAGAAACACGGTGACAAACTATTGATTATCTCTTGTATCGACAATTTGCTGAAAGGCGCCAGTGGACAAGCCGTTCATAATATGAACCTGATGTTCAATCTGGAAGAAACCGTAGGACTACGTTTGAAGCCTTCAGCTTTTTAAAAACAGAAGAATTATGAATTTATTCGACGTATATCCTTTATACAATATCAACATTGTCAAAGGTGATGGCTGTAAAGTATGGGATAAAAACGGAACGGAATATCTGGACCTCTACGGAGGCCATGCCGTTATCTCCATCGGACATGCACATCCCCACTATGTAGCGATGATCAGTAATCAGGTGGCTAAACTTGGTTTCTACTCAAACTCCGTTATCAATAAGCTCCAACAAGAGGTAGCCGAACGACTAGGAAAGATTTCCGGTTACGAAGACTACAGCCTGTTTCTGATTAACAGTGGTGCCGAAGCAAACGAGAATGCTCTGAAACTTGCTTCTTTCCACAACGGACGTACTAAGATTGTATCTTTCAATAAAGCATTCCACGGACGGACGTCTCTTGCAGTAGAAGCGACTCACAATCCTTCTATTATCGCTCCTATCAACAATAACGGTCATGTCACCTATCTCCCACTCAACGATGTGGAAGCGATGAAACAGGAATTGTCTAAAGGAGACACATGCGCTGTTATCATTGAAGGAATACAAGGTGTAGGCGGTATCAAGATACCAACCACCGAATTTATGCAGGAACTCCGCAAAGCTTGCAGCGAAACAGGAACGATCCTGATTCTCGATGAAATTCAGAGCGGATACGGGCGTAGCGGTAAATTCTTCGCTCATCAATATAATGACATTAAGCCGGATATCATCACTGTAGCCAAAGGAATCGGTAACGGCTTTCCAATGGCAGGTGTCTTAATCAGCCCGATGTTTAAACCGGTATATGGCCAGTTGGGAACTACTTTTGGAGGAAATCACCTGGCATGTTCGGCAGCTCTCGCTGTGATGGATGTCATTGAACAGGAAAATCTGGTAGAAAATGCTAAGGCAGTAGGTGATTACTTACTGGAAGAGCTGAAAAAATTCCCGCAAATCAAAGAAGTGCGCGGACGCGGACTAATGATCGGCCTCGAATTTGAAGAACCGATCAAGGAACTACGCAGCCGTCTCATCTATGACGAGCATGTATTTACCGGAGCAAGCGGCACGAATGTACTTCGCCTGTTACCTCCTCTCTGTCTCAGCATGGAGGAAGCGAAAGAGTTCCTCGCCCGGTTCAAAAAAGTACTCTAACCGCTCATTTGATTAATAAACAGCCAACGATAAAAGCAGCCTTTATTAGAAATTTATTTCTTATTCTGGCTGCTTTTTGTTTTTTCGTAATTAACTGTTACCTTTGTCTGTAACAACTCATTAAAAACAAGCGTATATGAAAATAGCCATTATCGGTGCAGGAAACATGGGCGGTTCAATAGCCCGTGGCCTGGCAAAAGGAAGTCTAATAGACGATTCGGATATCATTGTATCCAATCCCAGTGCCGGAAAACTAGAGAAACTGAAAAAAGAATTTCCGGGTATCTCCACCACCAACAATAATCTGGAAGCAGCCACAGGAGCAGACATTGTCATCCTTGCCGTCAAACCGTGGTTTATGGAATCGGTGATGCGCGAGTTGAAATTAAAAAGCAAACAGATACTCATCTCCGTAGCTGCCGGCATCAGTTTTGAAGAACTGGCTCATTATGTCGTAGCACCGGAAATGCCCATGTTCCGTCTGATTCCGAACACCGCTATCAGCGAACTGGAAAGCATGACGCTTGTTGCCGCGCGCAACACGAATGATGAACAAGACAACTTCATCCTCCGGTTATTTAGCGAGATGGGAACAGTGATGCTTATCCCCGAAGATAAAATAGCGGCAGCCACCGCATTGGCATCCTGCGGTATCGCTTACGTACTGAAATACATTCAGGCAGCCATGCAAGCCGGAATCGAAATGGGACTCCGCCCTAAAGATGCCATGCAGATGATAGCCCAATCCTTAAAAGGAGCGGCCGCACTGATTCAGAACAACGACACCCACCCCAGCGTAGAAATCGACAAAGTAACCACTCCGGGCGGAATCACCATCAAAGGTATCAATGAATTAGAACACAACGGCTTCACCTCTGCTATTATCAAAGCCATGAAAGCTTCCAAATAACACCATAGAATTATTAATCATAAAATACTAACCATTTGTATGAATGAACAAATTAAACAGATAGCAGAACGCCTCCGCGGATTACGTGATGTATTGGAACTGACCGCAGAGGATATCGCCCGCGATAGTGACATTTCTGCTGAAGAATACCGGCTTGCGGAAACAGGAGATTACGACATCTCTGTCAGCATGTTACAAAAAATAGCCCGTACGTATAATGTAGCCCTCGACGCTCTGATGTTTGGCGAAGAACCTAAAATGAGCAGCTACTTTGTGACTCGTGCCGGCAAAGGTATCAGCATCGAACGTACCAAAGCTTATAAATACCAGTCACTGGCTTCAGGATTCATGAACCGTACCGCCGATCCGTTCATCGTTACCGTTGAACCGAAAGCAATCGACGAGCCGATCCATTATAACAAACATAATGGACAGGAATTCAACCTTGTCATCGAAGGACGTATGCTTATCAACATCGAAGGCAAAGAAATCATCCTCAATCAAGGAGACAGTATTTATTTTAACTCTAAACTTCCACATGGCATGAAAGCGCTCGATGGCAAAACGGTACGTTTTCTGGCAGTAATTATGTAACAACATCATGGTAGAAAGATTTTTATCACAGACCTCTTTCAGCTCACAAGAGGACTTCAACAAGAATTTGAAAATAAACGTCCCGGAGAACTTCAACTTCGGTTATGACGTAGTAGATGCCTGGGCAGCCGAACAACCCGACAAGAAGGCTTTACTTTGGACAAATGACAAAGGTGAAAGCCGCCAATTTTCATTTGCCGAAATGAAGCGTTACACAGATATGACCGCTTCTTACTTCCAAAGTCTGGGTATCGGTCGTGGGGACATGGTGATGCTGATTCTGAAACGCCGTTATGAGTTCTGGTATAGCACCATCGCCCTTCACAAACTGGGAGCAACCGTCATTCCGGCCACCCACTTGCTGACCAAAAAAGATATTATCTATCGCTGCAACGCTGCCGATATCAAAATGATCGTAGCTGCCGGTGAAGGAATCATCCTGCAACATATCAAAGAGGCTCTCCCCGAGTGTCCCACTGTAGAAAAGTTGGTCAGTGTCGGACCGGAAATACCGGAAGGTTTCGAAGATTTCCATCAGGGCATCGAAAATGCCGCTCCGTTTGTACGTCCACGCCATGCGAACACTAACGACGACATCTCTCTGATGTATTTTACTTCCGGCACTACCGGCGAACCTAAGATGGTGGCACATGACTTTACTTATCCGTTAGGTCATATCGTTACCGGTAGTTTTTGGCACAACCTGAACGAGAACAGTCTTCACCTCACCATTGCCGATACCGGCTGGGGAAAAGCAGTATGGGGAAAACTCTACGGACAGTGGATTGCCGGAGCCAATATCTTCGTCTACGACCACGAGAAGTTTACCCCGGCAGCTATTCTGGAAAAAATCCAGGAATATCATGTCACCTCTCTCTGTGCACCTCCTACCATCTTCCGGTTCCTGATTCACGAAGACCTGACAAAATTCGATTTATCTTCACTCAAATACTGCACCATTGCCGGAGAAGCATTAAACCCTGCCGTATTTGAAACATTCAAGAAACTGACAGGTATCAAACTGATGGAAGGTTTCGGACAAACAGAAACAACCCTTACCATCGCCACTATGCCGTGGATGGAACCGAAACCGGGAAGCATGGGGCTGCCGAATCCTCAATATGATGTAGATTTGATTGACCATGAAGGTCGCTCTGTTGAAGCCGGTGAGCAAGGACAAATTGTAATCCGCACCAGCAAAGGCAAACCTCTCGGACTTTTCAAAGAATACTACCGGGATGCGGAACGTACTCACGAAGCTTGGCACGATGGTATTTATTATACCGGTGACGTTGCCTGGAAAGACGAAGACGGTTACCTTTGGTTCGTTGGTCGTGCAGACGACGTTATCAAGAGCTCTGGCTACCGCATCGGTCCATTCGAAGTGGAAAGTGCATTGATGACTCATCCGGCTGTTGTGGAATGTGCCATTACCGGAGTACCCGACGAGATTCGTGGCCAGGTGGTAAAAGCTACGATTGTTCTATCCAAAGACTATAAAGCACGTGCCGGAGAAGAACTGATTAAGGAATTGCAGAACCACGTGAAGAAAGTGACTGCTCCTTATAAATATCCGCGTGTGATCGAGTTCGTAGAAGAGCTACCTAAGACAATCAGCGGTAAGATCCGCCGGGTGGAGATTCGCGAAAACGATAAGAAGTAAATTATAAACAACTCTAATCAATAGAAGAACGATATTACAGATGATGTAATATCGTTCTTCTCATATCTACCCAACAATAAAATTCAACAGAAATAATATGATAGTTCCTGTTTATTTAAAACTCTCTTTTTTCCAATAATTATGTCCTTCAATAATATGACTGTTATTAGCTTTATAAAAATCCTTCACAGGAGTCATCTGAAAACAATTATTAATAATAGCATTATCGACATCTTCAAAAGTAACAATCGGTTGTTGGTTTACAGGATACTTCGATCTAACATTATTCAGAACAATCTGCTTACACTTACTGAATTGCCACGGTGAACCAGTCTGCGAAGAGAAATCCACATTATCAAAACGAATATCTTCAGCAATATCAACTATAAATCCAGCCTCTGCCTTCATATTAATATTTGAAAAGGACAAACCTTGTACAGGCATTTCTTCAATCCCTTTAATATAACCAATTTGCTTGATATCAGAACCTGTGATATTACTCAAATGAATGTTCCGGAAAACAGGAGTCCGTTCACTGACAGGTTCCACTTTTGATTCTTTATCATAGAACAAATCAAAGATGAAGGCATTCCGCTGAATATTCTTCATGACGATATTATCTACCCGAAGCTCTTCAACAACTCCTCCTCTCCCACGAGAAGATTTCAAGCGAATACCGGAATCCGTACCATCGAAAACACAATTAGAAATTGTCACTCTCCTTACACCGCCTGACATTTCACTACCAATAACTACCCCTCCATGACCGGAAAGCATAACACAATTAGTTATCGTTATATTTTCACATGCCTTTCCATATTTCCGTCCATCAGCATCACGCCCCGATTTAATTGTAATACAATCATCCCCCACACTAATAAAACAATCAGAAATACGCACATTCCGGCAAGAAGAAGGGTTTATTCCATCCGTATTGGGACCTTTTGGGTCTTTTGAAGGGTTATATATCGTCACTCCATGCACTGTTACATTATCACAAAAAGCCGGATTTATGGTCCAAAAAGGAGAATTGACAATTTTCACATTCTCTATCAACACATTGTTACATTCATAAAACTGAATAAAAGGAGGCCGAAACATACGACGCTCTAAAGAAGGTTTATAATAATCCGAAATTTCCAGATCTTCATTAGCCTCTTCCCACATTCGTTGTAGTTTATTCAAAGCAGGCAATTTTCCTCCGTTCTTTTTAATCAGCTCCCGTGTTTCTTTCTCCCAGCTCCACCATTTGAATCCATTACCGTCCAACGTTCCACGCCCGGTTATAGTCAAATTCTCCGCATCATGCGCATAAATCAGGGGAGACAAAGTATTCATCACTGTACCTTCCCAACGAATCTTCACAAAAGGAAGATAATCTTCAAAACGATCTGAAAAACGAAGAACAGCTCCGGACTCCACATACAAAGTTATATTACTTTTCATGTGGATAGTGGCTGTCAAATAAACACCTGCCGGGAAATAAATAGTTCCTCCACCTTCAGAAGATGCTTTTTCAATCGTTTGGTTTATTAACTCCGTACAAGATTCAATACCTCGGGAATCAGCTCCAAGCTCCTTCATATTAAAGGTACGAGACCATGCGGTTACGGCTATAACAAGTCCCACTACACAAATAAATAGACGTTTCATTTATAGTTTTCATTTAAAATTTTACCAGTTCTAATTGTCAAAACAAAAGTACGAGGTATCTTCTCTCCTTATAGGGTAATAATTGTGCTTGATAGAGGATAGACAGGTGGATTAAATATGCAAAAGCGTGCATTTTATGTTCAATCACGGTTTTATATTTCCTTTTTAATCCAGTTTTATCTATTTTTGCTCTACACATAATTTATAATATCATGAAGACACTCTATGTTTTCCTTTTATGCTTATACACCAGTCTGACTGTAGCAGCTCAACCTCTTTGCCAGATTAAACACTTCTCTGTCAATAGTGGCCTTTCGCAAGGAGTAGTAGTGAATATAATGCAAGACAAAAAAGGATTTCTTTGGTTCGCCACCTGGAATGGACTGAACAAATTCGACGGATACACATTTAAAAATTACAAAGCATTCCCGGGAGACGGCTGTACGTTAACGACCAACCGCTTCTCTTATATTACAGAAAGCAAAGACGGAGATATATGGTGCAAATCTTATGATAACCGTGCATATCTATTCGATATTCAGACAGAGAAGTTTATTGACATACTCCTTCCTATTGAATCATCCCTGCAACAGACCAACACAGTCAGCAATATCTATACCTTAAATAAAGGGATTACATGGATCACCTGCGAACAAGGTTATGCTTTCAGAATCAATGAGCAAACCTGCAAAGAAGGAAAAGATATCATTTTATACAGCAGTTTCAACCAAAATTTAAAAGGAAACAAGATATTCGACATTTACGAAGATTCCGACGGGGACGAATGGATCATGACAGATAAGGGAGTAACCATCATCGGGAAAAAACGAATCAACAGCGATTATCCGTTCAAAATGGTCAAAGAATATAATAAGAGAATATATCTTATCTCAACTTCCGGAAAAATCGCAATATATGATCCCAAGAACGGAAATATAAAATTCCAGGAGCTACCATGTCCTGTCACAGATATCTATTCCATATCTTCCATTTCCCCTTCTAATGACAAGATCGGCTTAGGAACTGACAACGGATTTATAA
Organism: Bacteroides sp. AF32-8BH; assembly: GCF_003435205.1. NCBI lineage: Bacteria > Pseudomonadati > Bacteroidota > Bacteroidia > Bacteroidales > Bacteroidaceae > Bacteroides > Bacteroides sp. AF32-8BH. The sequence continues at coordinate 104,474 of NZ_QVLZ01000007.1, forward strand.
CATACGATACAGAAAAGAAAAAATTCCAACATTTTAATATACAAACAGCCACCCAGCCATCCAATGAAGCTCATTTCTTTTATCAGGACAAAACCGGAGAAGTCTGGATCTTTGCCAATACCTCCGGTGTGATAAAGCTAAATCTGAAAACAGGAGATAAGCAGCACTTCACAGCTCCTATACAAAACCTAATCCAATATGAACGCGACAACCGGTACATGATCTTTGAAGACCATGAAGGCACACTATGGATGAGTCCTCAAAAAGGGCATTTGTGCTATTATGACCGCGACAGTAATCAACTGAAACTATACTTTGCAGATGAAAATAATCCCGCTTCCCTATTTGCCCCCTCTATTCGCTATTATTATACCGACCGGCAACAGAATGTATGGATTACCAATGACCGGGGCGTAGACAAAATATCTTTCTATCCCAATAAATACAAAATACGTCCCATAGACAATGGATTGGAAATACGTGCTTTTCTTGCCGACAAACAGAAACGTCTCTGGGTTGCTTCCAAAAAGGGAAACGTCAGAATTTACCGTCCGGATGGGACATTAGAAGGCTACCTTTCTCCACAGGGCATAATCACCCCTCAAGAGGTTACTTTCGGAAAAAGTGTGTACTGTTTTATGGAAGATAAACAAGGAAATATATGGATGGGAACCAAAAAAGACGGCCTCATCCTTCTAAAGAAGAAAAATGAGCACTCCTATCTTTTACAACAATTCGTCCATCAGCCACAAGATACATACAGTTTAAGCAACAATAGTGTCTATAGTATTATTCAGGATAGTCATGACAATATATGGATCGCATGTTATGGAGGTGGCCTCAACCTATTATCACACGCACCTGATGGTTCTACCAACTTTATCCATAGCGGCAACCGGCTGAAAAACTATCCTGTTTCTACTTCACTCAAAATAAGACATATCGCAGAAGCCCCCAACGGAGTGTTATTGATTGGCACAACCAATGGTTTACTTACATTCTCCAATAAGTTCGATCAGCCTGAAGAAATTAAGTTCTATCACAGCAACCGTATCCCTAATGTAGATTCCAGCCTTAGCAGTAATGATGTCATGCAGATATTTACTGACAGTCGAAAAAACACTTATGTAATAACATTCACCGGAGGAATCAGCCAGGTTATCTCTAAAAATCTGCTCACGGAAGATATACAATTCAAAAGTTATACAATCAAAGACGGATTAGCTTCCGATTTGGTACTTTCAATGCTCGAAGATACTCAAAAACAATTATGGGTAATCTCCGAAAACTCCATATCCAAATTCAATCCACAACAAGGAACATTTGAGAATTATGGAAGTAATTACTTTCAGAGAGAACTGAATCTCACTGAAGCAGTTCCCACACTAACCAGTCAAAAGAAAATCGTTCTCGGAACCAATCAAGGGATACTTGAAATCAACACAGAACAAATGAAAAAAAGTTCTTATGTACCTCCTATTGTATTTACCGGACTCAAAATACAAGGAAGTCAACTTCATGTAGCGCTTGATGACATAAAAGAACTGGAACTAAATCCTTCGGAACGTAATGTCACCTTTCAATTTGCAGCCATTGATTATGTAAATCCCGATGCCATCGAATACGCCTATCGTCTGCAAGGCCTGGAAGAAGAATGGAACGAAGCCGGTAATAACCGCTCTGCAACATACATAAATTTACCTGCCGGAGAATATCAACTGCAAATCCGTTCCAGCAATAGCGACGGAGTATGGACCGATAATATACGCACTCTCCCCATTCATGTTTTACCCACTTTTTGGGAAACATACTGGGCATGGTTATTCTATATTGTCATGTTCGTGTTATTCACTACCATCATTGTATACATTCTGTTCTATATCTACCGTTTGCGGCATCAGGTTGACTTGGAACAACATTTATCCAATATCAAATTACGCTTCTTCACTGATATTTCACATGAATTACGCACTCCTTTAACTTTAATATCCAGCCCTGTATCAGAAATTCTAGCGCATGAAACAATCTCTCCGACAGTTCGGGAACATCTAAATTTGGTACATAAAAACACAGAACGTATGCTTCGTCTGGTTAATCAACTACTGGATTTCCGCAAAATCCAAAATAAGAAGATGAAAGTGTTGGTAGAAAAGACAGAACTCGTATCCCAATTACAGAAGATAATGGAAAGCTTCCACCTTATAGCAAAAGAAAAGAGAATTGATTTCCAACTTCAAACTAATACAGACAAAATATACGCATGGGTAGACCGTGACAAATTTGAAAAGATATTCTTCAATCTACTTTCAAATGCCTTCAAATATACACCGAACGGGAAGAAAGTAACGGTAAATATGATAACAGGTTCGGAGCAAGTCACCATCTCTGTATCTGATGAAGGCATTGGCATTGCTCCCGAAAAGCAACAATCCCTATTTTATCGATTTGAAACACTGGCACAATACAATATCCTGCAGCCCTCATCCGGCATTGGGCTTTCACTGGTACGCGAATTAATAGAATTACATCACGGAAATATCCAAGTGAAAAGCGAGCCGGGAAGTGGAAGTGAATTCATTGTCACACTTCCTAAGGAAGAAAAAGCATTTGCAGACGATCAACAAGCCGAATTTATTTTATCCGACAGTGACAATAATTCACCGACGATACAAGCTACTGAAGAAGATTCGGATAGTACATCCTTCAAGGCAGCATACGCAGAGAATGAAAATAAAACCGACGCAGAGGATGAAAAAACTTCCATTCTTATTGTCGAAGACAACAATGAATTACGTCATTTCCTATGGAATATCCTGTCAGAGACTTACACTGTTCTCGAAGCAACAAATGGAAAAGAAGGATTAAAATATGCACAGCAGTACATTCCGGATCTGATAATCAGTGATGTTATGATGCCGGTCATGGATGGATTAGACATGGTGAAAGCAATCAAAGCCGATCATGACACCTGCCATATTCCTATTATATTACTATCAGCAAAATCTTCTTTAGATGATCGGATAGCAGGACTGGAACAAGGTATCGATGACTACATTACCAAACCATTCAGCTCTACATACTTAAAAACCAGAATCTTGTCGCTGCTCCGTCAGCGTAAACAGCTACAAGATCTATATTTATCGAAACTGTCAGAGCATACTCAAGAAGAGGATCATATAAATGGGTGGGAGCCTTCACAACCTCAAGTGACTCCATACGATGAACAATTCATGCAACAAGTAATGGCGTTTATGGAGGAACAAATGGATAATACAGATATCACCATCGACGACTTCGCCAACAAACTAATGTTAAGCCGTACGGTATTCTACCGAAAATTAAAATCCATTGTTGGGCTGACTCCGGTAGATTTCGTATGTGAAATGCGCATCAAACGAGCCGCCCAGCTAATTGAAAAAAGTGAATACAGTTTCTCCCAAATTGCTTATATGACCGGTTTCAATGACCCGAAGTACTTTAGCAGGCGCTTCAAAAAAATCATGGGAGTCACTCCTACAGAATATAAAGAAAGAAAGGGAGATGCCTCATAAGCACCTCCCCTTTCCTTACCAGTTTTCTATATTCAATTACAATACACCTTTTTTACCTTGCGTTCCATATTGATTCACGGCAGATACCTTCAAAGCATAATTCACTTCCGACACCGGAAAAGAGGTATCAGTAGTCGTCCCGAGAATCTGTTCTCCATCATATACAATATATCCGATCGCATTTTTCACAGGATTCCATTTAAGAGTGCCTTGCTGATAAACCAGACTGCGCGGACTTCCTAATTTCTCCATCATAATACGCGGATTCCAGCCATCATTACCCGGAATCATATTTTCGTACGTATATTTGTCCGCCTCCTCTTTCGTTATAGTTGCCTGACAGGTACCCGATACTTCCTTACCGGTTTGGCGGTCTTTATATTGATATTCCGTTTTGCGTTTACTTAAATCCAACACATTACCCTGTGCATCACGACTATTGTATTCGGCAAAAATCCCGGGAACCGTTCCCATATTCGTCCATCCTTCATCAGCGACAGGGATAAGCATGATGGTATTGATATACACCGTCTTCGAATTATTATGCCATGGACGCCCCAACTTCAAACGTCCGTCAGCCGCTTCACTGTTTCCATCTATAGTGCAATTACGAAAAGCATAACCATATTTAGCATCTTTATGGGAAGGAGCCACTATTACTGCTCCACTCCGTACATTATAAAGCGTACAGTTTTCCAGCAACACATCACCACCACCATAAAAATAGTCTACCGCGCCTTCTATCCAGCAATCTTTCACATAGTGCCGACTGACATCATTATTGGCAGTCATCCAAGTATCTTGAAAAGAACGGAACTTACAATTATAAAAGGAAGCACAATCTGCCTGACTATTCATAGCCAAAGCCTGCGGACCATTATCTGATAAAACTCCCCAGTCATTCACATACGAAATGTTTTCCGTATAAAAGTGGTCTCCTTTTACCACCACTACCGATCCCTCGTATTTATAAACTGGAGAGGAAGGATTATGAACCGAGTGTTCCCAATAAGCTGTTTTTCCACCTATTTCTTTACCGGTCAGTTTACTACCAACATTCAAGTTTAAATGAATAATGGTCTTATCCTTATCCTGGCCTATTAAATGTACGTATGGCTTATTCTTAGGGATAATCACCTGCTCATTATACAAGCCATTCTTTATCAGAATCAACCAAGGTTTCGTCTGTCCGTCAGGTACAGCATTGATTGCTTCCTGAACCGTTTTATAATCTCCACTACCATCAACAGCTACAATAGCCTGATAAGGCGATGAGTCCGCCTGTGCATAAATCATTGCACAGGCACTCATCAATAAAATTGATAATACAATATTCTTCATGATATTCTTTATACCTAACAATTATAGGATCAATTAATACCAACGTGGATCACCAGCATTACCCGTTCCGGCGAACCCGGCTCCCGGTTTAATATGGAAATCACCGTTTAATGGATCAACGAACAAGTCATCCGAGCTTTGTTTTATTCTCGTTATTTCTTCAAACCTGTTATTGCCTTCCTGCAGGTCGGAGGTGATATAACAATTATCAGAGAAGTTCAAAATGTCATAAGCACCATTTCCACTATTCATTTTCTTTCCTTTGTTCGGACCGGAGAAAATCAAATTCCGCATTGTCGCAGATTTCGGAGAAGGCGGAGTACTTGCCGCATTATCGAAACGGAAAACTTTAGGCAATTCCTTCTTAGCATCCATAGAATTATAGAAAGTACAATTTTCCAATATCACATCACCGATTCCCCCTTTCACGTCCATCAACTGGTCACCAATATTAATCAATGTACTATTCGTTATAGAAACCTTTTCCAACTGATCGATATTTTTTCCGAAATTAATCATTCCATATCCGTCCGTACCAACTTCGGATATGACACAGTTATCAATCGTAATATCCGTCATGAACACACCACTTCCATCGCTAATACGTACAAGCGTACGTTTTATGTTCTGTATAGCACAGCCTGTGAATGAAATAGACTGGGCATAAGAACTATTTTTCCAATCCGTCATATAACTGGCCTCGCCATTTCCATTCAGGCAAACAAACTCGAATGACAGAGACTGTATCGGAGAAGCCAATGATATTTTATTAGTCACAATAAGCTGTGGACGATTATTTTCATTAGCTTCCGTACTGGTAAACAAAATATTATCCAATCCCGGAATCTTTAGTTCACTTACCTTATACACCGCCCCCGGAGTAAGTTGGACAGTTACATTGCTACATTCTTTCTCTTTCACAAAATTAGATAACAATGTACTTAAATCAATGACTCCGGTTTCCGTAGCCTCCACAAAAAGGATTTCGCTACCACCCAATCCCAGTGTCTTGAATACATACGAACCACGTAATGCATCATTATTATAAATCCGAACACGATAGGTCGCTCCATTCTCCAATTCGGAGAGTGTTTTTGAACAAGCCGCTATATCTTCCGAAGTCAAATCAATCTGTTTTTCCTCACCATATTTCGTATCCACCATTTGAGCCAACGTCAGATGAGTTACCCTGTTCGTTTCTTCCCATGTCAAGGTTGCGGAATTAGCTGTAACTTCCACTCCGGTAAATAATTGCTCATCCGGAGTTTTAAATGCTACACTGACATAAGTGCTTGCCTTTCCCTGCGCATCTTCTCCTTTCATACGAACAGAATATTGCGTAGAACCGTTGAACTCCTGAAACAAAGTACGATATTCCACCCTCATAGGCGTATTACTCTCTGAAAATACAGTCAATGTATCTTTCAGAATCGTATCTGTCCTTACATAATTTTCCGCATTAAACTCCAAGCTGTCCGTATAAAACTCAAAAATATAGACTTTTGCATTCACAATCTGCGAATATCTTAATGTAACCGAAGTCGCATCGGTAGCCGACTTATCGAACGTCAACGGACGGAACAAAGCATCATAGTTCTTATTAACTGTCCAGTCATTGGCATCGTCCTCACAGGAAGACATACCCACTATCAAAGCCAATAGTACATACAGGCATGCTCCGGATAATCTATTAACTAGTCTTTTCATCTTTTCCTACCATTAATTATTTATAACCATACGAATTAGAAACATACCCTTGCGTCTTATTGACATCCTCATAATAAATAGCGAATACATGGCGATAATTACACACTCCATTACCAACAGAATATTTACGGAACTCCGCTTCGGCTTCACCGCCCCAGTTCAGCCTGCCAAACAAATTCGAATAGTCGTAAGACGCATTCAGCCCTGTACCGCAAACCAATATTCTAGCCATTGTTTTCACATAATTAGTATTCAGGGTTGCATTTATATCACCATCCTTATTCAATGTCACCTGCATACTGATCCAGTTGCACTCATACTGTCCTTTTGATGTAGAAGCAGTACCGGTTCCCATATCCTCATTGAAGTTAACAGACGACATATCAATGTATTCCGGATTATCAGAGTCTTCATATTTATAATAGATTTTTCTCGGTATTTCATCCACTTGATAAGTCTTCCCGAAAATAGTCACCGGCTTGTAGTCATACAACATACAAAGACCTATTTTCATCTCTTCTATTTTCTCCGCCAACAATCCCCAACGTGTCAAATCCTGACGACGAATAGATTCACAACCAAACTCCCATGCCCGTTCATTGACAATAGCCGTGAAGAAATCCGCGTCATACTGCGTGATTTCGGGAGCACCAGTACCAAATGCTCTTTCACGAACCTTTTCCAAAGCCTGTCGGGGAGACATACCGGCAATCGGACTAACTGCATCCGGCCCTGTCAATACATTTTGAGCCTCCGCAAACATCAGATAAATATCTGAATACCGCATCAAAATCCAGTTGATACCAGTAGCAATACGTGAATTAGCTTTCGGGAAACGGACTTTCATATAATTATCAGTCATCCAATACCAACGCCATTTACCACAAGCCACTCCTAATGGATTACAGCGAATAACTTCCTTATTTTTTCCATTCTCATTGATATATTCCTGGAAAACACAAGTAACATCCCGACGGGTGTCTGCCGGATCAAATGAATAAAAATAGTAAGCAGTAGTAGCCGCATATCCTGCCCCTCCCATACCTTGGGTGGTATTAAAAACCCCTCTGTTCAGGTTGTATCCCATCGTGGCCCCCACATCTCCATTCTGTCCTTCACCAAAAGCAACTTCAAACAGGTTTTCATTATACTTGTTGTATTCCAGATGATTGACAGTAGACCAAATATTCTCATAACTGGGATCAAGCTCATGAGGATTATCAGTCGCTCCCAAAATCTCCGCACACTGTTTGGCAGCCAGTTCATAATAATCTTTCCAATTCTTAGGGCGACCGACGAAATATCCGTTCATTTCCGGAATGGTCGGATGATGTTCCACATCCAAGTCCGGAAACTGATTTCCATCCCGTACAGACCATCCTCCGGCAAATAGCGCTACTTTTGCCAGCAGTCCTTTGGCAAAACCTTTATTCATGCGTTCTACCGTATATGATTCTTCTCCCATCCAAGGCAGATATTCAATTGCCTCTTTCAAATCCCCTATGATATAATTATAAACAATATCACGATCCACTTTTCCTATATAGACATTTCCCAATCCGCTTTCAGACGCATGCTCTTTATATGGCACATCTCCCCAATAACGAATCAATTCAAAATAGCCTAACGCTTTTAGTGCTAATGCCTCTCCTAAATATCTACGCATGGCAGCCTTGTCCGAAGTAGATTGCATCAACGGTGACCGACGTATACCATCTACGATAGTAGTGGCGGATTCTGCCAGATAATAAAGTTTGTCCCATCTGGTATTCCGGTTATAATTATCGTCATAAAAATTGCCAGCACCTTCATCACGAAGTGTCGAATTATAGTTTTCCGTAGAAAACGCACCCGAGCCAACCTCCACGTCAGAAGCTCCCTGCCAGTTGACACACAGTTTCTGACCATATATATAGGTGTCCGTCATTGTCGCATATACACCCATCAGGGCTGCTTCCGTCAGAGCAGTCGATTTAAACAGATTCTCATCACTTGGAATAGAAGGACTTTCGGTATCCAAAAAATTATCCATACACGAAGTGCATAACACAGAGGAGGATAAAACCGCTAAAAATAGTTTCTGTATTTTCATTTTTCAAGTATTAAAAAGTAACATTAAGACCGAATACATAAGAATGTGCTTTCGGATATGCAGAATAATCCACACCCGGAGTCAAAGGGGTAGAACGTTGTGTGCTCACTTCAGGATCCTGTCCGGAATAAGCTGTCCAGCAAAACAGGTTATTGGCCGTAGCATACACGCGCAGGTTCTTGACTCCTAGCTTACGAGTCACAGTAACCGGAAGCGTATACCCTAACGTCAGGTTACTACAACGCAAAAAAGAACCATCTTCAATCGCCCAGTCCGTCACAAGCGTACGCCCCATCATAGGCATCCAGATAGAGGCTTTGGAATTGATTTCAACAAAGCGTTCCGGATTGGCGTCATTACCATACATTACATTGGCACCCGTTTCCGGATCAATAATCGACCAACGGTTTTCCAAACTCATAAAATCTCTGATATTATTATATTTACGATTCGTATGAGTGGATGCCATAATCTTATTGGCATTATATACTTTATTGCCATATGACCAGTTGAACATTGCCGCCAAGTCAAACCCTCTCCATGCAGCATTCAGCCCGAATCCGCCAATATGCTTTGGCTGTACACTACCGATCACTTTACGGTCATTATCCGCATCGATCACACCGTCATTATTCTGATCCTTCAGTTTGATAAAGCCCGGGCCAAAGTTAGGCAGATCGTTAGAGAACAAAGCCCTGTCGTCTACTACCCCTTTATTCAGTACCCATTTTTTCGTATTCTCATCAAACGTAAAGTCGTCTACAGAATAAAAGCCCTCTACTTCAAAACCGTAAATCTGTCCTACCGCCTGACCTACAATGGCACGGAAATCATCAGAGCCGATATCCGGTCGCCAGTTGGATTGTGCGCTCAATACGCTCGCCGTTCCATCCAGTTTATTCACTATATTTTTATTGAATGATATATTGAAGTTAGCGCCCAGATAGAAATCTTTACTATTGATAATCGTTCCGCTAAGCGTAAGTTCAACTCCCCTGTTCGTACTGCGGCCTACATTCTGATACTGATATTCATATCCCGAATTTGAAGGAAGATCCATGCGTAAGATCAAATCTTTCGTTATATCATTATAGAGGTCAACTGTCACATTCAAACGGCTATTAAAGAGGCTGGCGTCTATTCCCACATTAGAAGATAACTTCGTTTCCCAAGTCAGATTCTCGTTCCGCAAGGTGTTCTGCAATTTCAGGGCACTCTGCACTGTTTCATTCAGATAATATTGTTTATTGGCGGAGGATTCCATTTTATAATCCTGTCTCCAGTAGGAATTGACACGCGCATTACCAACTGATCCGTAACTCACACGAAGTTTCAGATTATCCAACCAGTCTTCCGTCTGCTTCATAAATTTTTCCTGGGAAACGCGCCATGCCAATGCCATACCCGGGAAAAAGCCCCAACGGTTTTCAGGAGCAAACACATTCGTTCCGTCGGCACGGGCTGTAAAAGTGAACATATACCGGTCTTTGAAAGCATAGTTTAAACGACCGAAGTAAGATGCCGTACGGGAAGGTTCGCCGATAGTGGTATACGTAGGTTGGGATTCTCCATAATTCCACATAGCCAACACTTCGCTCGCCGTAAAATCCATAGGATAATATTTGGATGAGGCAATCATCTGATTTCTGTAATTACTCACCATTTCATGTCCGGCCATCAGATCAAGACGGTGATTCTTTTTCAGAGAGAACCGGTAACTCAATATGTTCTGCAAGTTCCATCGTGCACCTTTCTCATCCGTACGTTTAGCTACAGGCTGACCGGCATTGGAACTCGACTCTCCGGTTTTCTTCAACCAGACATTATCAGTATAATTATAAGTATATGCATAACTACCTTTCAACTGATAAGTCAATCCTTTAACAATTTCCCAGTTGAACCCGGTATTGTAAGTCATAGAAAACTGATTTTGTTTCTTATACTCATTCACCGTATTATATACAGGATCATTCAATGATGACAGCAATGCATCATCCGAGTAATCGATTTCACCCCCCAAAGCATCTCCCGCATCTATGCTTGCAAGGCTGTTGATCGGCGAGAAAAGAACGGCATCTCTCAATTTGCCTCCATTTGTACCCGCACCGTCAATCACCATTCTAGTAAGTCGGCTGGAAAACTCAAACTTCAATTTGTTACTCAACTTTTTATCCATCTTCACACTCAAATTGTCCCTCACATAATTGGAGTTGAGCATAATGTATTTCTCATCATCCCGCGTATAGCTCAAATTATAGCGCAATGTAGCGTCCGTTCCTCCCGTTATACCAACGTTATAGCTTTGCTTGAATCCGGTGTTTCCATATACCTTATCCTGCCAGTTCGTGCCTTCTACCGAACGATAAATATTACGGTCGTCCCAACGCCCATACATCGAATTGATGCTGCTGGTCAGAGAGGTGCCCGGATCAAGTTCTTTCTGATAACAATAGTATTCGTAAGGTGAAAGTACCCCTGTCAGATTATATACATTACTGATACCCCAGTGAGCATTGAATGAGATTTCTGTTTTTCCCGCCTTACCGCTTTTCGTAGTAACAAGAATTACACCATTCGCTCCTTTAGCTCCATAGATAGCGGTAGAAGAAGCATCTTTCAATACATCAATACTCTGAATATCACCGGGAGGAATATCATTGATATTACTCACCTGAAAGCCGTCAACAATATATAACGGTGAATTGTCCTGGGTAATAGAACCACCGCCACGCACTGTAATCTGGATTGTTGCATCAGGCGATCCATCAGTAGCCACGACATTCACACCTGCCAGTTTTCCTGTAATAGCCGCAGCCGCAGAAGTTATCGGAATATCCTTCAAAACCTTCTCACTCACTGAAGAAATCGCACCGGTCAAATCTCCGCGGCGTGAGGTTCCGTACCCTACCACTACCACTTCGTCCAAAGTCTGATTGTCTTCTTCCAACACAACTTTCAGATGTTTGCCCGGTTTCACAGTCGCAACAACTGATTTCATTCCTACAAAACTAATTTCCAACTTTGTTGCATCTTCGGGAACAGACAAAGTGAAATTTCCATCCAAGTCGGTAATTGTACCGACGGAGGACTTTTTCAACACCTTCACACTAGCACCAATAATAGCATCGCCGTTGGTATCCACCACTGTTCCTTTCACAGATACCTTCTGTGCATATACTGTTGTCGCCGTTATAAAGCACAAGAGCAAGCAACATATATACGCGAAGCATCTTCGCAAAAATAAATGTCTTTGTACATCCATAGTATTATCTTGATTAATTTGTTTCATTTTTGATGTTACAAAAGTCACACTTTTACAGCTATTTTCCACTCATTATTTATGCAAAAGCGTGGACTTTTTATATAGAATGCCTTATTTTACTGTAATAATTATCACTTCTCCTTCGCGTGTATCCACATCATACAAATAAGTATCACGTAATGCCACTCCTTTTAAAGGCGCTTTCTCACTAATCATCGGGCGTGAGATTTGCTGTACTTTAAATAATGCGTTCGGATTCGCTTCCTCTTCCTTCTTCTGTTTCAACAATGCTTCTTCAGCAGCCAATTTCCAGTAAGAGCGCAGGCGCAGATTGCCTCCGGTTTCCGAACGTAACACAGCTTTTACCAGCTTACCGCCCTTCCAGGTCAATTCATCAATCAAAAAACCTCCCCGGGCACGCAACCCTTTCACTGTCCCGCTCTTCCATTCCGAAGGCAATGAAGGCAACAGATGAATCGCACCATCATGACTTTGCACCAGCATTTCGGCAATACCAGCCGTGCAACCGAAGTTACCATCTATTTGGAAAGGTGGATGCGCGTCGAATAAATTAGGATACGTTCCGCCTCCCTGTCCTTTTTGTATTTCAGGGCTGACATAAGTCAGCTGATTCTTTATCAACTGATAAGCATGGTCCCCGTCAAGCATACGGGCCCAGAAACAAACTTTCCATCCCATTGACCAACCGGTAGAAGGATCTCCCCGTTGTATCAATGTGTTTTTTGCCGCTTCAAAGAGTACCGGAGAACGATAAGGAGAAATCTGATAACCGGGATATAGCCCCCAAAGATGAGAGATGTGCCGGTGACGATCATTAGGATGATCCCAGTCTTCAAACCATTCCTGCAATTGTCCGTACTGCCCTACCTGCATCGGAGGCAACTGCCGGCGCATATTCTTCAATGTATCACAAAAATCAGTATCTGCGTTCAGCACTTTGGCAGCTTCGCATGTATTTGAAAATAAATCAAAAACCAACTGATTATCCATTGTGATTCCTGCAAAAAGATTACTTTTCTTCTTTATCCAGCGCGGAGAATTCTCGGGTGAGTTGGAAGGAGTGACAACCAGATAACCCGTGTTCGGGTCGCGTACCAGAAAGTCGACAAAGAATTCCGAAGCACTTTTCATCATCGGATATACTTCCTCCAAATACTTCTTATCACCGGAAAACAAATAACGGTCCCATAAATGCTGGCAAAGCCATGCATTAGCCACAGGCCATGTCCCACAATAAGGACGGTCCACCGCACCCGTCATACGCCACAAATCCGTATTATGATGCAACACCCAGCCACGACAACCATACATTCGACTGGCAGCTTCACGCCCATTCTCGCTCAATTCACGTACCATCTGGATGAATGGTTTATGAAGTTCGGCCAAGTTGGTGATTTCCGCCGGCCAGTAATTCATTTCAGCATTAATATTCGTTGTATAATTGCAGCTCCAGGGAGGTCCCGGGTTATGATTCCATTTGCCCTGCAAGTTGGCGGGCTGGCATCCGGGCTGTGAAGATGAAATCAATAAGTAACGTCCATACTGGAAATACAATGCTATCAATGCCGGATCATAGGATGAAGAAAATTCCTTGATACGTACATCCATCGGCTTATTGGCTTGGGAAGTTTCACCCAAATCCAAAGTTACACGATTGAATTGTTTCTGATAAGCAGCAATATGAGCGGCTTTCGCTTTACTATAATCTTTCGCTGCATTTTTCAAATAAGCTTTATTCCGTTGATACGGATCGCCCGATATATCTTTATAGTTGACAAAGTTAGTCGCCATCGAGATATACAATGTAAGTTCACTGGCTCCTTGAACGCTAAGCAACGTGTCATTGGCAGTTATCACTTTCCCACCTTTATGTTTCACATCCAAATCGGCACAATAGTGCACTTTACCCGGAAAATAACGGCTGCCATGCGTAATACCTTCCAGCCGCAAACCTTTCTTTCCATAAATACTACGTTTCGGATCTCTCATCGGGGTATTAAAAAACAGTTCGCAATTGATTGTTCCCGGTTTGGATGCTTTGATATGCCTGATAACCAGTTGATCGGTAAATGATGCAAATGTTTCTTCGGTAAATTCCACTCCGTCTACTTCGTAGCGAGTCACAGCTACTGCATTGCTTATATCCAGATCACGATAGTAATTATTTACTTTTTTGTGATCTTGATAACGGATATTCAGACGACCCACTGTCTGGTAAGGCATTTCATTCCCCACTTGTGAAAGAATCTTCGTTGCCGCCATGTTCTGCGCTTCTTCGTACTTTCCTTCAAAAATCAACCGGCGCATTTCCGGCAAAGCCGTTTTTGCTTCTTCATTATAGTTCTGGTAAGGAGAGCCCGCCGACACTGTTTCTTCGTTCAACTGTATTTGTTCCAGTTGAGGGTCACCGAACACCATTGCTGCAATCCGTCCATTACCAACCGGGAGTGCTTCTTCCCAATAAGAAGCGGGTTTGTCATACCATATTCTATAGATGTTTTGTCCTTCCACATTCCCCAACAGAGAAGAAAAAGCCAACATACAACTGAATACTTTACTTATCATTTTCATATTTTAAAGTTTTAATTGTCATCACTCTTTTGAAGGTTCACTCAAAGACCCATACTCACTAACGGCCTTCACCTGATATGTCTTTCCTTCCTCAACATTACAAGACGTTTCCTTGGTTATTTGTACAGTTTCATCGTTCGCAATTACCAAATAACAAATTGCATATTTTGAAGCATCCCAACTTAATATTCCGTTTTCTCTTTTCAGATTTTCCGGTGCGGATATTTGTTCCATATATTTCTTCGGGTCCCAATTATCGCCCTCACGAACAACGTTTTCATACGTATACCGAGCTGCTTCACCTGCCGTAAGGACAGCCTGACAAATGCCTGTCACCGGATTCTCTTGTTCATCCTGATAGGTATATTGCGTTTTACGCTGGCTTAAATCTACAGCATTCCCCTCCTTATCCTTACTGTTATATTCAGCAAACATCTGAGGAATAGCTCCCATATCCGTCCATCCTTCCGGAGCTATCTTTATATTAAAAATCGTATTGAGATATACAGCTATCGGAGAATTATGCCAGGGACGCCCCAACTTGACACTTTCTGTATCAGCCAATTCATTTCCATCCACAATGCAATTATTCAACACATATCCCCAACGTGTTCCTACTTTATGAGAAGGAGCAACAATAATTGCGCCATCCCTCATATTATAAAAGGTGCAATGTTCGAGAAAGCAATTCCCGTTTCCATAGAAGTAATCAACGGCTCCTTCAATCCAGCAATTCTGTGCATACAGTCTGCCGTTATCCGATTTAGGCCCGGTCTGCCAAGTGTCTTGGTACGAGAGGAATTTGCAATTATTGAATGAGTTGCGGTCATTCTGGGTATACATTGCCAATGCCATAGGACCTTTCTGTAATTCTTTGCCATATCCGTTTACAAAAGATATATTCTCTACGTAAAAATCCGTAGCTTTCACTGATACCATAGCGGCTTCCGTTTTTCCTAAGTTCTTATAAGAGTACTTCCACACATCCGGATCAGTCGCACTGGCTTCGGTTGAGCTGTTAATTCGTAACTTGACAATTGTCTTATCCACATCCTGTCCGATGAGATGAATATACGGTTTGTCTTCAGGAATAATAATTTGTTCTTCATACGTTCCGTTCGCCACGAAAATGAGCCAGGGTTCTGTTCTTTTCGAGGGGACATTATCTATTGCTTTCTGTATACTGGTATAGTTTCCTTTTCCGTCAGGACTGACCACCGCATCAAATATGCGTGCTTCCGGTTGAGGACGTTCTCTGATTGTAAACTGAATACTGACACCTTCGAATACATTTCCCTGAAAGTCTATGACTGCACCTTTGGGGAGGCTGAACTGACAGGCCTGATTATAGTCCAAAGCAGTATAAGCGTAAGACGCTGTTTTACCTTTGAAAGTCAACTCCACTTCCTCGCCATTAAAATTCGCTTTCCCTTCTCCCGCTTTCACATACTCGTTAAAAGTAAGCAGAATCGTATTGTTTTCTTCGGCCGTTTCACCATTTGCAGGAGTTACAGACACCAAAGAAGGGGCTTCATGGTCGGGAACAAAAAAGTTATTGCTACTTTCCTTGCAACTTGTTGCCAGCAAAGCTGATAACAACAATAGTCCTTGGGACATCTTTGAAAATAAATGTGCTTTCATAAATTATTTGTTATATTCTTAATGATAGATTCTTATTCCATTATTATTTGGTCGTCCTGCCTTGAGCAGTTACTATTTCACGTTACAAAAGTATACGGAACAACATGAATACTTTCTCACTATTTGTTTGTTTGCGTGGACTTTTTTAATATCATTCAAAAGTTGCGGACTTTTTGTGCAATCTGGTGCACTATCTATGCAACCAGTTGTCTATCAAATTCTATCCACTTACATTTGTATCAGTATCACTATCATCACATTTTATAAAAAATCAGGTAAGATATGAAAAACAACAAGGTAAAATTCATTTTCGTGGCACTACTGTTTGCCACACAAGTAGAATCGTTCTCCTCCTGTTCCACATCTTCAGTCAATGAAGATAATAAAGAACAGGAGACTCCACCGGATTCTCCCTCCGTATCTCCACCAGTAGAAGAAACAGCATATGCCTTTCCCGGAGCTGAAGGAGGAGGAATGAACACTACAGGAGGAAGAGGTGGAAAGGTATATATTGTCAGATCCCTGGAAGACTCCAAAGCACCGGGTACCCTCCGGTATGCCATCGAACAAAAGGAGCCTCGTATAATTGTCTTCTGTATATCCGGCACCATTTATCTAAAATCGACACTGGACATTCGGAACGGTGATGTCACGATAGCCGGCCAGACAGCTCCCGGAGACGGTATCTGCCTGGCTCACTTTCCAGTAAATGTATCGGCCGATAATGTAATTCTACGATACCTGCGTTTCCGAATGGGAGATACGGATTTGCTGGGCTCTTCGGCTTCCGACGGTGCAGATGCTCTGGGAGGACGCCAGAAAAACAATATCATGATTGACCATTGTTCCATCAGTTGGAGCACTGACGAATGTGCTTCATTCTATGATAATACTAACTTTACTATGCAATGGTGTATTATTTCAGAAAGTCTCCGCTTATCGGGACATACCAAAGGCCCTCATGGATATGGCGGTATTTGGGGAGGAGTCAACGCTTCCTATCATCATAATCTGATGGCACACCATGACAGTCGCACACCACGTTTCGGTTCCGGAGTAAAATATCAAGGTCAGGAACGTACTGATATGCGTAATAATGTTATTTATAACTGGAGCGGTAACGGATGTTATGGCGGCGCAGCAATGGGTATTAACATTGTGGACAACTACTACAAACCCGGACCCGCTACGGATGCCAAAGTGGCCAACCGTGTGATGGCTATCGACATCAGCTCTTCTGATGGAGATTTTGCACCGATCAAAGGGGTATTGGGACAGTATCATATCAGCCGGAATCACTTCGAGGCAGGAAACCAACTGACAGAAGCATCCGCCGCAAAAGTGAACAAAGACAACTGGACTGGTATCCGTAACAACACCGGTCACTCTCTCGATGAACTGAAACGGGATACTCCGGTAGAAGTAGATGCGGTAACTACCCACACAGCACAAAAAGCTTACGAGCTGGTGTTGAAATATGCGGGTTGCAGTCTCAAACGAGATGATATAGATACTCGTATCGTTGAAGAGACACGCACAGGAACGGCACAATTCATCGGAAAGAACGAACACAACGGATTAGGAGATGCCCCCTGCCCGAACGGTCCTTGTGAACATTGCGACAAAGGTATCATCCATTGGAAAAGTCAGAATTATCCTAAGGGCGGACTTATCGATAGTCAGAAAGACCTAAAGCCTTCCGGAGCTGGTAGCGACTGGAGCGCATGGCCAACATTAAAATCATTGCCACAAATTACTGATTCTGACAATGACGGCATGCCTGACGAATGGGAAACCGCCAACGGATTGAACCCAAACAAATATGATGCAAACGGAAGAAATCTAAGTACTGCCTATGATAATATAGAGGTTTATATCAATAGCCTTGTAGAAACAATAACAAATACGCAAAATAAGAAATGAATGATGTGAGGGAAAACAACTCTTATTAACGCAAAAAACTGGTCAATTAATACAAATCCTGATTCAATGAATCATTTGTATACTATAGATGAAACAATATTGCACCTCTATGTTGCTTTTCTCTCTTATCTTTGTCGCAGTAAAAACAAAAACACACTATAAAGATCATGATTACAAGTAGAAAGATTTCTCAAGTCAAAGTTTTTGCTGGTAGTCCTTGGGAAGTAGCCAGCGTAAAGAGTTTGTTGAATGCAGCTTATATTCAAGTGTCAACGAAAGACAATGGTTTAAACAGTATTTTGATTTCTGTTCCTTGCGAATACTATACTGCGGCCATGCGTGTAATTAATAACAGAAAAGTTTCATAGGTTTTAGGTTTACATATAAATTGGAGGGTTCTTATTGTCAGCAGGAGTTTTGGCTGGATAATACGGTGACTAGCAACTCATTGCACCCTGACAATAGGCTATGACAATAGGCTGACAATAAAAAGATCGTACTTTTATTGTCAGCCTGTTATTTAATAGATAAATTCACAGCAGAATTATAGAATTCGTTTCAATCTCCTGCATATCTTTCTGATCCAGCAGTTGCTACAAATAGCGTTGTCCGACATAGAATTCTTCTCGAAGGATCGCAGTCTTTCGTATTGTTCCTCCACCATTTTCCATAAACCGTCCAGTCGCGAACTTTGTCCTCTAATTGCCATTAATTCCTGATCCCGCATATTCAAGAGTGAAGCATACAATCTGCTGGTTTTGTTTTTTTCCATGCAAAGTTGCTCTAACTCATCGATATATTCAGACGTAATTCCCAGCTTAGTCCGTTTTATGAATTGCTGGATACTATCATCATCTATGGAAACTGTATCGTTCTCATAAGACACTGTGATTTTTTTCATTTCCACCCAGAGCCAGATATACTCTTTTTCGAGTCGGTATTTCTCGGCTGCCGCTTCTATGCTAATCCATTGTGACATAGTGTTTGTTTTTAATTTGTTATACAACAAGGAATAAATAGTGCTCTGTTGATGTTGATTCAACAAACATTCGCGCTTTTTGTATTCCGGGCGGACAGGAGATTGGGGTTGGGGATTTTTAAGGGTTATGAAACCAACCGGATACAAAAAAAAGCGTGAATGCTGTTGAATCATTATCCGTATTTGAGGCCTAGCAAACCCGTCCGAAAGATAATGATAACAACAGACATCCACGCTAATTGTGTATATATAACACATCTTTCATCGATATGTTGACATACGGCCGTTCACGTGGAATATCTGTTGCCCCCCCTCTACGGACAGAAACTTGCTAGATTTCAAATACGAGGGATAATGCAATAATATTCCTATTTATAAATAAAAAACGCTTCTTACCTGTTTCATCACGCTGGTGAACAGAAAGCGTATGACAAAGATATGCTTTTTTTTCGAAACAAAGTGGAAATACGGAAATAAATACAGGAAGTTTTGTATTGAAAGAGAGGAAGTTCAATATTAGCAAAGAGCCTATAAGAAATATAAACTCGCTACGAAGCGAATGTCGCCCCGTTAAATGAGTACTGCACATCCGGTATCTTTCACTAAAGAAGCAGGTATTGTTCTGCTAAAGTAACAGTATTGTTCCGTTAAAGCAGCAGCATTGTTCGGCTAAAGCAGCAGTATTGTTCAGCTAAAGTACCGGTATCTTTACCTTCCCACGGCCGTGGTTACTTCTTTCCACAGCCGTGACGAATTCCTACCACGGCCGTGGGAAGATCTCGTCACGGCCGTGGCGAACTACCAATACCGGTAAGTTAACGTAAGAATAACGGTGTCTTTATGCAACAATACACAGTGGCGAGCATATCTTTACTTGCTTGTTAATGTTTCAAGTCCGCCTTCTTGAATAGAGTATAACAAGAAAGCACATTCTTTATCGCGATAAAGCGCAAATAGTTTGCTTTACAGATACCTTATCCGTACCTTTGAAACCAATAACAAACACTTACTCTCATTAAATATCAAGAGAAGAAAAATGAAGATTACACAAATCAGGGAAAACGGAGATACGGAGGCACTAAGCGTAACAGACATCGACCTGCTGATAGAAAAAATGAAAAAAGAAACCAAGCTCCGCCCGGTAACCGGATTACGTCAGGCCCTGCATTTTGTTCTACCCGATGAGCCTTGTTCCCTCGCCAGCAAACTACCACGAGTGATTCCCGCAGCAGCCTTCGGGCGAGTGAACGGAGTGAAGCGAATGAAAACCTACAATGGCATTGTAGAACTGACCATCGGTCCGCTAGCCGGAAAGACAGAAGTGGAAATCGTGAAGCAAAAGGCTGCCGAACTTCCCCAAACAATGCTGGCTTTTATGGGAGCAAGTGGTAAAAGCGTCAAGATATGGACTTGCTTCACCCGTCCGGACGGCACTTTACCGCAAACAACGGAAGAAGCCGAAGTGTTTCAGGCACATGCTTACCGGCTTGCCATTAAATGTTATCAGCCTCAACTTCCCTTCAACATTCTATTAAAAGAGCCGAAACTGGAACAATTCTCACGTCTTAGTTATGATCCGGACTTGATTTATCGTCCCGCTCCCGTACCTTTCTATCTTTCACAGCCCATCGGTATGCCCGGCGAGATGACTTATCATGAGAAATCGAGCACTGAAGCATCTCCGCTGAATCGAGCACTGCCGGGGTATGACACGGAAGATACGGTAGCATTGCTTTATGAAGCGGCATTGCGGAAAACATTCGAAGAAATGGAAACGGACTGGCATCGAAACGATCATGATTTGCAAACATTAGTAGTCCCGCTTGCCGAAAATTGTTACTACTCCGGCATCCCGGAAGAGGAGGTAACCCGACGAACCATCATGCGTTATTACAAAAGAAAAAATCCGATGCTGGTACGCGAAATGATAAGAAACGTATATAAGGAATGTAAGGGAGTGCCCAAAAGCAGCTGCCTGACTAAAGAACAACGTCTTAGCCTGCAAATGGATGAATTTATGAACCGTCGTTATGAGTTCCGTTATAATACGCAGATCGGGGAAGTGGAATATCGGGAGCGTTTCTCGTTTCAGTTTTACTTTCATCCCATTGACAAACGGGCACAAAACAGCATCATGCTCGACGCACAATCCGAAGGTATTGGCGTATGGGATAGGGATATAGACCGATACTTACATTCCAACCGTGTGCCGATCTACAATCCGTTGGAAGAGTTTCTGTTTCATCTGCCTCATTGGGACGGCAAAGACCGTATTCATGCTTTGGCAAACAGGGTTCCTTGCAAAAATCCGCATTGGGAATTACTTTTCCACCGTTGGTTCCTGAATATGGTTTCACATTGGAGAGGGGTAGATAAAATGCACGCGAACAATACGTCACCCATATTAGTGGGCCGCCAGGGAACTCATAAATCAACTTTCTGTCGTGAAATGATTCCACCTGCACTTCGCGCTTACTATACAGACAGTATTGATTTCAGCCAAAAACGGGACGCAGAACTGTATCTGAATCGATTTGCGCTCATCAACATCGATGAGTTTGACCAGATTACCCTGCCACAACAGGGATTTCTGAAACATATTCTTCAAAAGCCTGTGGTCAATCTACGGAAACCGCACGGTCGCTCGGTACTTGAATTGCAGCGGTATGCTTCATTTATCGGTACAAGCAATCAGAAGGATTTGTTGACTGATCCTTCGGGAAGCCGCCGTTTCATTTGTATTGAAGTGACAGGAAACATCGACACTACACAGCCGATAGATTATGAACAGCTTTATGCACAAGCCATGCACGAGATTTATCATGGTGAACGATACTGGTTTGACAGTGAAGATGAGCAGATTATGACTGAAAATAACCGTGAGTTTGAGCAAACACCGGCTATGCTGCAATTGTTTTATCAGTATTTTAAAGCTGCGCAAACGAAAGAGGAAGGAGAATTTCTTACTCCGGTCGAAATACTGAATTATCTGAAAAAGAAAAGCGGTATGTCATTGTCTGATAACAAAGTATATCACTTCGGGAGATTGCTGCAAAAATGCGGTATTCCTTCGAAGCATACTTATAAAGGTACTGTTTATCAGGTAATAAAGCTATCATAAGAGATAAAAGTAAGGCTGACAATAAAAGTCTGGATATTTTATTATCAGCCTATTATCAATGGTTATTGTCAGGTGATAGAACGTTGATATTCATCTACTTGCGCATAATCCTGACAGTATGACAATAAAACAGGTACAAATCATTATGAGATCTAAATTTGATATTTTGGTTTCATAGATGAATAGAGGTAATCTTATTTAATTTCATCCACAAAGTCTAGTGTATCACCAGTATTAAATTTGTCGAAATCAGACTGAAACAAACAGTCCTGAATGATACGGTATTTCTCAAATTCAGTTTCCGCATAGTCTTTCGCTTGTTCGGTAGAAACTTTTCCTGAATCATTTAAAACCGGGCGGTCATCACTATCCAAGAATTTGTCTATGCGTTTCGCCCAGTCCTCCATCGTCATAGGAATGTGGCGTTTTGCCCGGTCTTCTGCCAAATCCAGAAAAGCATTGACCAACCGCCCCATTGACTCCAGTTCTTCTTCTTTCAAATAATTCTTTGCTATCGACACATCTGTTTTTACAATCTTTCCGTCAGGAGCTTTCTCCCACGTAGTCAGCCCCATATGTTCTTTTCCCGCATTGGCACGCTCTACAATAAGCTCTGCAGCTGTATGCCCATGAACTGCATAGTGCATTTTGTTCTGCACCTTTTTGAAAAACAAACGTGTGGTCGGAGCATTGAGATTATAGTCTATACTGGTAGCATAAATATCTGTTAGCTTTTGGTAGAAACGTCGCTCACTTAGCCGTATTTCACGAATTTCAGCAAGCAAATGTTCAAAGTAATCTTCATTGATGAATGATCCGTTCTCCATTCGTTTTTTATCAATGACATATCCACGAATAGCAAACTGCCGAAGAATATACGTACACCATTGACGGAATTGAGTGGCGCGTACGGAATTGACACGATAACCGACTGAAATAATGGCATCGAGACTATAAATAAAAACTTCACGAGAAATATTCCGATTACCTTCTTTTTGAACTATCCGGTTTTTCCGGATAGTTGTATTCTTATCTACTTCTCCTTGCGAATATATATTTTTCAAATGTTCATTAATTGTGCGTATATCAACATCGAACAATATCGACATCGTCTTCTGCGTCAGCCACAAAGTTTCGTCCTGATAAAGCACTTCAATGCCTTCTTCTTTATTCTCTATCTGAAAAATAAGAAATTCAGCCGTACTATTGCGTATTTGCAGTTTCTTGCTTCCGTTATTACTTTCTTCCATATTCATCTTGAACACTTATTTCTTTTATCAGAAACAAATGTACTCAGAACATATCGAACTGCCAAAGATAGTATCTCCTATTTTATAGCTACTTTCGTCTGTAATCTTATGTCATCGGAAGCAGCACCAATCATTATCTGGAAAGTTCCCTAAAAAGATCATAATTACAGTAGAAAGCTTTCTATGTACTCCTTTAGCTCCTTGACTTCGTTTTGAAGTTCATATACTGAATCGGTGGCGGGTTTAACAGTAACTGACGAACCGCAACGAAAGCACGCATTATACCCCTGTTTATTTCAATAGCAGTATCAGAGTTTAGAACACTACTAAGCATTGCTACGCCTAGTTCCGTAAAAGCAAAAGGCATATATTTAAAATTACCGCCTCTTCCTTTGTTCAAGGTCACAATTTGTGATCTTGAAAGTTCGTCCTTCGTGAGTTCAAACATAAAGTCCTCACCTTCGAACCTTTTTAAATTACGTCTAACAGCTTGTTTTAGCACCCTGTTTTCTATTCCGTACATTTCCGCCAAATCAAAGTCTAACATCACCTTTTGCCCCCGTATGTCGTAAATCTTACTTTGTATTACTTCGAGAAGAAACAAATGTACTTAGAACATATCGAACTGCCAAAGATAGCATCTCCTATTTTATCTCCACTTTCGTCTGTAATCTTATGTCATCGGAAGCAGCACCAATCATTATCTGAAAAGTTCCCGGCTCCACAATCCTCTTTAAATTCCGATCGACAAGCGAGAAATCCTCTTCAGATAAAATAAACTTCACTTCCCGTTCTTCACCACGCTTCAAATAGAAACGTGCGAAGTGTTTCAATTGCTTCAACGGTTGCACTACTGAAGCGTATTCATCTCTCAAATAAAGTTGGGGCACTTCTTCACCGTCGTACTTTCCTGTGTTCCGGACTTTGAATGAAACTTCGAAAGAACGTGGTGTTAAAGCTGACAGATGCAAATCCGAGTAATCAAAAGAGGTATAACTCAAACCGTATCCGAAAGGATAAAGCGGAGAAGCAGACATTTCTACATAATCATGGCTTTGAGGGGCTTTCTTATTATAATAGAGTGGAATTTGTCCGACGGAACGGGGCACAGAGAATGGCAATCGTCCTGCCGGATTAAAATCACCGAATAAAACATCGGCAATGGCAATCCCTCCTTCTTGTCCCGGGTAGTAAGCGGTTAACACTGCATCTGCATTTTCTGATGCCCAGTTTTTATCCAAGGGACGGCCTTCAATATAAACGACTACCAATGGCTTTCCGGTAGCTTTCAAGGCTTTGAGCAGTTCCTGTTGCTTTCCTAATAAAGAGAGTGTTGCACGGTCGAACCCTTCGCCACATTCCATATCGCTGATCGTCTTTTCGTCGGCAATGGCCGCACCCGTTTCTTTATAACTGGTCTTGAAATCACGGGCACTGGAACCTCCCACCACGGCAATAATGACTTCGGAACGCTGGGCGGCTGCAACGGCCTGTTCAATATCAGTTGTCACAGTATCACGAATGGAGCAGCCTTTCACGTATTCCACTTGCGACGAAGAAAGTTTGGTCCTGATTCCATCCAAGACAGTCTTTATATTTTCTTCTTCCTGCGGAGCGGTATAATCCCCCAACATATTATAGCGATTATCAGCATTAGGTCCGATAAATGCTACTTTCCTATTTTTGTTCAACGGAAGCAAAGAGTGCTCATTCTTCAACAACGTGATTGAAGCTTGTGCTACCCGGCGTGCCAAAGTTACAGATTCTTCACTGCGCACTTCCTTCTTTGCTTGTTCAGGATCTACATAAGGATTTTCAAACAGCCCCATCTCAAATTTTAACCGTAGAACACGGGCGACAGAAGCGTCAAGTGCTGTTTTACTGATACGACCTGTGTTTACAGCATTCATCAGATTCATATATGCATCGCCTCCCAAATCCACATCTACTCCGGCTGATAATGCAAGAATAGCTGCTTCTTCCATAGTGGGCGCAACAAAATGGCTTTGATGAATACCTTCTATGCTGTATAAATCAGAAACGACGATTCCGCTGAATTTCCATTCATTCCGAAGAAGTTCGGTCAACAGAGAGTGATTGGCTGTGCAGGGAACACCGTCCATCGAATTATAAGAAGTCATTACTGATAATGCACCGGCATCGATAGCTTGCCTAAACGGGGGCAGGAAGTTCTCGTGCAGCTCACGTATACTGGCAAAAGAGGGGTTTCCGTTCTGTCCGCTTTCCGAGATACCGTAAGCGAGGAAATGTTTAAGAGTAGCTAATGTGCTGTATGGATGTGACAAATCACCGCTCCCCAGTCCTTCCACCATCGCTTTTCCTATTTCACCCGTCAATACCGGATCTTCACCAAAGGTTTCTTCTACACGAGACCAACGCGGATCACGAGCCAAATCGAGCACAGGTCCATAGCTGATATGTCCGCCCTGCAAACGTATCTCTTTGCCGATTGCTTTTCCTACTTCACGGATAAGTTGGGGCGACCAGGTAGCAGCCATTCCGATTCCGGTTGGAAAAACGGTTGCACCAATTGCCATGTGGCCGTGCGGCGCTTCTTCCGCCAGGAATAAGGGGATTCCCAAACGGGTATTCTCTATTACATACCTTTGCAAGGCATTTCCGGCCTTTGCAGCCAAAGCGGGATCCAATCCGGTTGACAATGTTTTCTTTGTCCACGGGTCGGCGCGATAGGTTGCCCAAAGCATACCGGCCTTTCTGTCTTTTATGAGTTGCTTGAATTTATCAGAAGGAAAAACATCGTTTCTTTTGATTTCATACATCTCCCACCCCAAAGGACAAAGGAGCTGGCCGACTTTTTCTTCTAATGTCATACGGGATAACAAATCCGCTACTCTTGTTTCTACCAGCAAAGTCGGATTTTTATAGGTTACCACCGGAAGTTGCTGTGCAAAGGAATAAGAAACTCCTGTCATTATAGCCGTAAACAGTAGTGATTTACAGATTCTATTTAGCATAACTATTTTTTATAAACGAATAAGATATTAAAAAGAGAAGTCTGCCATCTCCCCGTAATGCTTTGCGCAAAACCGATTCGACAGCAGACCTCATCATACTAAAGAACAACCTCTATTTTACCTCTTTTAGAACGGACATTTCTGGTTGTCTACATAGGTGATGGTTCCACCGGGCACAGCATTGTGACCATGACCTGTCATATCAAGCACCGAACCATCATCCTGTGTTTCACCGTCAAAACGCCAGTAGGCTATGAGCCCTTCACTGGTTGGGTCTACATAACAAACACCATCTTCAATCTGTGCGGATGTACGCGCTACGTTCCACACACGACATTCGCTAATGTAACCATCAAAGAAACGAGCATTACCGGCTGAACGACCGATGGAGAATGTATCATTCCAAGTATGTCCATCATAAGCCATACTCAAGTTTATGCTCCCGCCATTTTTGGTTTCTACGAAGTGAATTTGCTCACCATCCAAATAAAGACGAAGATACTGACCATCATATACGGCAGCAAAGTGCAACCAATGACCGGTAGGAAACTCTTTCTCTACCCACGATTCATAATGGTCTTTCTTATCGGGATGTGAAGCCGAACCGATAGAACCTTTCACAAACTGCAATTTATTCACAGGATTACCGGCACCGTCGCCAAAACGGAAGAGGAAGTTTTCTTCGCATCCGCACAATGAGCTGATACCATTAGCACTTCTTTCAGAACCGACAGGGAAGGATACAGGAAGCACCTTCATTTCTAAGGTCATCTGTCCGAGTGCTTTCACCGGACTTTTTTCCTGATCGCCGAACGAAGGAATATTGAAATATCCCCGACGTGCCAAGTAAGCCGCTTTGATTTTAATCACTTTAGTGAGCATGACATAAGCCGTACGAGAACTTTCCATCACCTTCAGATCACTGTTCGATACGGAAGTAATAGATACGGGAAGGCAGTAGGAAACACCTTCCTGCAATTTATCTGCATCAGCAGTTACCTTGATTTGTGTAGACTGGTTTGATCCGGCAGGAATAATCACATCACCTGCTTCAAAACTATAACTGCCTTCGGGTGGCATTTGGCAGTTGCGTCCGGTAGAGGCATTGAAAGCTTCCAGTAATTGAGGAGCTACCTGTACGCCTACCGCTACGTCAGTTTCCGTTTTATCGGTGGAAGTCACAGTCAATCCTAAAGTAGACTGCCCCTCTACCAAGAATTTCACGTTCGACGAAGTCAGCGTGCCGGTCATGTATACGGCATCACTGTAATCCGGTTCGGTTTTGCAACCTGAAACACAGAACAACAAAGCCAATAAAGATAAAAGTGTATATTTCTTCATAGTCTTAATTATTATTTTGCATAAACATTAAATACACCACAATTCACAGAATAAGAGGTTGTTTCCACACGAATATAACGTGCAGTCAACGGTGCATAAAATACGATGAATTTAGAACTGCCGGTCACTTCTCCAGCACTCTTGAAGTTCGTACCATCATCGCTGGTGCTAATCTTTGTTCCGGCACTGATGGAATTATATTCTCCCCAAGAAGTCCCTCTGTATGCCACGATAGCACTAAAGGTGTAAGATTTCCCCATATCCACAGTAAAGGCTGCCTTATAATTCGACCAATCGGAAATAGAAGCAGTAGATTGCGGATTTCCATCGAACCATCTGTCAAGATTTGATCCGCTACCACTTAACACATTCACGCTCCATCCCGCCTGATTTGCTACCAACGTACCTGTAATGTCGGCTTCAGTAGCCTCATGATTTACATTGTCCTCCGTCACGGTAACGGTCAGGAAAGAAGGTGCTACCATATTGGTACTCAACTGTGTATTAGGTCCTTCTGCAGACACTAAACGCAAGGGAATAATGTATCCTTTTTCGCTCTTAAGCGTAGAAAGCACATTAGCGTCATCCGTAAGTTTTACGTGCACAGTGTCAGCAACTACCATTTTCCCGGCAGGGATAGTCATCTCGGCATTTTCCAACACGATGGCTTCGGCGGGCATAGCTTCAAACACGGTGCCGTGTTCTTCATTATAGGCAGCAATCAGAGAGTTATCCACTACGACCGTAGCTTTTATAGTACCGCTCGCTTTCTGCGAACATTTTGCCGGCCATTTAAAGTCTACATTGCTGACTGTACTAATAGGAGTCTGTACAATTTTGTATGCCTTGGAATTATCTGATATATACACTCGGTTAAACGGATCACCATAGACATCGTAAGTCTCATCATCATCACAAGCTGCAAAGCCGATGGCACAGAGGGCGAACATTCCTATATAAAATAGATTCTTTCTACTTTTCATTGTCATCTTTTCATTAAAAGGTTAATTAATGGATAGCCGGATTCTGTATTTGAATACACTGGCGGAACCGGTAATAAGGTTCGGGGTTGTATTCATGTACATTATAGTCACGATGGATAAAGAATGCGCCAAAGCCTCCTTTACGTTTTCCATTCGCCGGCTTGTAGCGTGCTTGGTTGTACATAGACTGCATATCTCCCTGCCAGTTATCACCCATATTGCAACAGTACACCACTTTTTCATCAGGCCATCCGCCTGCTCCCGTACCGCCGCCATAAGCTTGAAGGAAGCAATAGTTACTATACGGAATAAGACTGGTCATGCTGGTACTGGTCTGGTCGATATTGAGCATTTTATCACAGCTACCTTCCCGCGAAGCGATCTCCTTACCATAACGTTCTTCGATAAGCTGTAAACGTTCTTCTCTGGTAATGTCCGGATTCGGTCCCATGTACTTTGCCATGTGTTTGTAGAAATATTCAAAATTAGAGCCACTCAAAAAATCACCTTCCGGTTCATAGTCCGCATCAAAACCATCAAGGTCGTTCAGAAATACCTGATCGAGAAAATATTCGGCATACATTTCAAAAGAGCGATTGAGTGCGGCAGTCCGTTCTTCGCCATTCGGCATTGCCTTCGCTTCATTATAAGCCTGCTTGAAAGCATGGTCATCTGTTTCCGCATCGATACGGGTGATTGCCACACAAAGCATCTTGGTTCCTTTCACTTTCTGTACAAAGCGGATTTCTTCCCAGATTTCTGTATTTTCTGTTGATGGAATACCGCCCCACATAGAGCAAATATCGAGACTGTCAGGTAATCCCATAAAACGAACAGCGGCAGAGTTCTGCGCTCCATATTGCGCAAACCATCCAAAAGCTATTTCGTGATCGCTTTCTTTGTAGTCGCGTAAATTCTGGTAGTACTGGTCGTCGTAAGTCAGCGGCCGCTGAATAGTCAACGACTCAATGTCTGTATTACATGAGGCCATCATACCGCCTACAGTCAGTGCGGCCAATATGTATTTCATTGTTTTCATATTCTGATTACTTAGTTAGATTGTTCTACATTATATATCTGATTACCTTTTCACATCCCACCAAAGACGTGTGCCGGCAATGTCCGTACCGTTCAACAGGGAAACAGCAGCTTGTGTGTTCTCGCCATTGTCAGAATATTCCTTCGTAGGGAACTTCAAACGGCTGATGAGCTCTCCAGTGGCAACTTCTCCACCGGAAGCATTTGTGTTGATAGTCACAATGCCGGGATAACCAGTACGCCGCATCTCGCTCCACGCTTCTTGCCCGTCCGGGAAAAGAGCAATCCATTTCTGCACCATAATGCGCTCGAGTTTCTTATCATCAGAAACCGATTCATCCCACTTCACGGTCAAATTAGAAACCATACGACTCACATCGGTATTACGTCCGTTTGTCGGATCAATGAATGAAATTGATGGTACATTTACATCATTATCAAGATAACTCTCCGCACCGGAAGCACCTTTGGAAGAAAAAGAGGTCTTCACACCTTCTTCGTAATATTCCTTCACTGTTTTATCTCCCAAGTTTAAACGCAGTTTAGCTTCAGCCAAAAGGAAATATGTTTCAGCGGCATCCATCCAGAGGATAGAGCTAGCCTGTCCTACATTCATACTAGACGCTGCTTCAGACAAAGTGCCCTGACTACGACTGGTTTGCCCGTTACGGACTCCGTGATATTCGCCATCTTTCTTAGCAACTTTGAAGTAAGCAGCCAAACGTGGATCCTGTAAGCCTTTCAAATAGCAATCCATAGTGGCACTCATTCGAAAATCATTGAAACTTTCATATGCTTCCCACCATTCATTGATGAAAGAGAACGATACAGACTGTTTTAGAACTGCATTATCACTAACGGAAGTCATCAGCCCGATACTATGGTCTATTGCTGCTTTAGCTTCAGTCTCTGCCTTTGTCTGATCTACATAAGAAATACGCATCGCCAGGCGAAGACGGAGGGTATTGGCAAACTTTATCCAATTCCCCACATTACCATTATAAATATAGTCATAGTCTTCCAAGTAAGGTTCGGAAGTACGACTGTTGTAGCTGGTGAGCACCTCAATGGCATTTTCCAATTCTTCAAAGAAACGATAATACACATCCTTTTGGCTATCGTAGGCCACTTGAATACCAGTACCAAACTTTGAATAAGGGATGGGACCATACTTATCTGTAATACGACTCATACCGAACACCTTGACAATAGTAGCCATAGCGCGTGCGGGGGACGTTCCACTAGTACAATCCACGACTTTCCGCCATGGCTGCATCACCTCTGTATAAGCGGTGCTAAACGGAGAGTTGTACCACTGCGGATAGAGTTTGTAACAATCGTTGTCCTGCTCTCCGGCATAGTTCCATGTTTTAATAGGAGCACAGTAGCTGGCAAAAATATCACCGGTCAGCATTTGAGTCTCCTCAAACAAGCCACCTTTGTCTTTACCTACTACGAAAATACCTCTTTCCATCTGCGTGAAATAGGCTCCCGTCAGGAGATTATCCCGTTCCATCTGCTCGGGAGTTACTTCATTCGGATTGATATTCCAACTTTCATAATGGTCGGTACAAGCGGTAAACAACAAGCCTCCGGCAAGCAACACACCATTGAACACTTTCATGCATTTTAATATATGTTTCATCTTATCGATTCTTTAGAAATTGAGTTTAACAGAGAAACCTAAATTGCGCAAGCTCGGCAACATAAAGTAGTCCATTCCGCTGAAATGCGTGCCTGTACTTGCCGTCAGTTCAGGGTCGAAAGGAGCTTTGCAATAGAACATAAGCAGGTTACGTCCCGTGAAGGCTACATTCATGCCCTGTATCCAAGGAACCCACTTCTGAACAGGGATATTATAACCGAGAGACAACTCCGCAAGGCGAACGTTCGTCGCACTATAAACATACATAGAGCCGACACCGCTTCCCACAGTGCTATAATACTTCTGTACAGCGGGGACTTTATAACCATCAATCAACACATAACCTAAATCGCGTGCCTCAGCGGTAGCTGTGGAAACGCCGTAAGCATCCATCATCGCCTGCGTCTGTGAGACAACAATACCGCCAATACGTGCATTGACCAGACAGCCCAAAGTCAGTCCCTTCCATGAGAATGAGTTGCGCCATCCCATCATGTACTTGGCTTGCGAGTTACCGGCATAAATCCATCCGTCCTGGCGTTCGCCAGCCTTATTATCTATAGCTACTGTATTGTTCACATAGTCTACGTCAATGTAACCATGCGAGTCGGTGCGAAGTGCAGTCACGTACAGGTCACCAATAGAGCCACCTTCAAAAAGACGTGAATTCACAATTTCCAATCCCCCCAAATCCATCATGTCCTGTTTGACAACTTCTCCATTCGACAAAGTAGTTGGTTTCAACAGTTTCTTAATCTTATTACGGTTGATAGTATAAGTAAACGTAGAGTTCCATTGTACCGGTCCGAGCGGCTGGTTTAATGTCAAGCTTGCCTCGATACCCTTGTTATCCACTTGTCCACCATTGATATAAATAGAAGAATAACCGGAAGAAGCGGAAATTGATGGGTTGAACAGCTGGTTGTAGGTAGATGTCTTATAAAGAGAAACGTTCAGTTCCAACTTATCATTCCAAAGATGAGACTGCAGTCCGACTTCCCAAGCTTTGGTACGCTCCGGCTTGATATCCGTATTGGGATATGTGGTAGCCGTGACGGGAGAAGCCGATTCGTATGGATAAGTCTGATAAGCAATGTAGCGTGTAGGGGCATTACCTACCTCACTGTATGAGCCGCGTACCTTCAAGAAGGTAAGCACATTGTTCTTGATGGGCAGTAACTCTGTCAAGATAGCAGAAACGCCCACCGACGGATAAGCAACTGACTTCGTATCGGTCCATGCCAAAGCAGACGACCAGTCAACACGCCCCGTTACGTCCAAGTAGAGTTTGCTCTTCCAACCCAGCTGTGCTGTAGCAAAGATGGATTGCGTCTGGTCATGATAACCATCCTGCTGGAATTTCACGGCAGACTGCATCAGGTTGAGCATTGTAAATCCGTCTGCCACAGAATTCAAGCTACCTCCCACATCATAATACTGGTAGTTGACATCCTGAATACTGGTACCTAGTGTAGCGGTCAGTGAGAAGTCGCCGAAATATTTGTCGATATTCAGCATCACATCGCCATAAAGTTGACGAGTGGATGCATCACCTTTATAATATCCTCCAAATTTCTGGCAGAAAATATTATCGGTAGATGCAGCGTATTTCTTTTCGTACAGAGCCGACGTATAATCCATTTTGGCACGCGCACCTAATGTAATGCCTTTCATAATTTCGAAACTCAAACCTCCACTCATGAGGAAACGGTTCTTGTGATTGATAAAATTGTCGCGATTGACAATCCAATAGGGGTTCTGCATGGCAATACCCTGATTACCCCAAGGCCAGTATTGTGTTTTGAAGTTACGGGCTTCGTTGTACATTTCAAACTGCTGAAGCATTTCCAAACTATAGCTCGGCGACATCAGATAGATAGGAACAATCGGATTGAAATACTGTCCCTGTGACACCATGTTCTGTTCACGCACATTCATATAGCTTGCGCTTAGGTCGAGACGCAGACGATCATTGAGCATGCTAGTCGTATTACGGATAGTGAAATTGTAGCGATCCAACGTATTGTTCGGAACAATACCTGCCGCATTGGTAGCAGCCATAGAAAGGAATATCTGGTTCTTCTCATTACCATTACTGATGGTCAAAGAGTTGGTTTCATTCCATCCAGTCTGATAGAAGTCCAACGGGTCGTAACTGCTGGCTTGTCCCAATTTCTGTCCCCAGCTTCTTATTTCTCCCGTAGTTGCACCATAAGTGTTTTGAAATTCCGGAGTTACAAACGGATTGAAGAATGAGGTATTATTGGCATAGTTGACACGAAGCTTATCTTTCGATCCTTTCTTTGTGGTAATCATGATAACACCATTGGCTGCATCACTACCATAGAGTGCGGAAGCGGCAGCACCACTCAACACAGACATCGTTTCAATATCTTCGGGGTTAATCATGGAAGCACCATCACCGGATTGGCCCATACCGGTCATAAAGTCGTCCGGTTGTGTTGTTTCCAACGAAGGCATCGGAATACCATCGATTACATACAGGGCGTTATTATTTCCGGAAAGAGATTTCGCACCACGCATCACCACCTTAGCTCCACCACCGATACCGGATGAGCTGGAATTGATGACAACACCTGCTATCTTACCGGACAAGCTATTTACGAAATTGGCATCCTTGACACCGACAATTTCACTGGCAGAAACTTCTTGGACATTATAAGACAGTGCTTTCGCCTCTTTACGAATACCGAGAGCGGTAACCACCACTTCGTTCAACACTTGCGAATCATCTTCCAAGGTGACATTCAATACCGGACCGGAGACAGGTAATTCCTTTTTCTGATAACCCACATACGAGAATAACAATACCGGGCTGGCAGTCTGTGGGGTCAATGTATAGTTTCCGTCAAGATCGGTCACTGTTCCGTTAGTGGTTCCTTTCTCCATAATAGAGACCCCAATCAGCGGTTCGCCATTCTTGTCTTTTACCGTACCTGCAACGGGTTTTGTTTTTTGTTGAGTTACTTTCGTTTCTTTAGCCGTCAGTACAATCTTATTATCCAATATTTTATATTCGACATTTGTACCTGCAAAGACCTGTTCCAACACCTGAAAAATATTCTTCTCGGAAGCTGAAACCGATACCCGGCGATTAAGGTTAAGATTCTTGCTATTTATAAAAAAGCTGAATCCAGATTCACGTTCAATCTTGTGCAGCACTTCTTCTATAGTACAATCGTTAACCCGTAAAGTGATAGAAGTTTTTTGCGCATATCCATCTGATGCATACGCTAGTCCGGCTGAACAAATAAGGAGTATAAATAGTAATTTCATAGCCAATGATATTTCCTTTAAGGTCCGTCTAATAGACTTTAATCCTCCAAGAAATTGGACGATACAATAATTTTGCATAAATTTGTAACGAGTTTAATTAGAAAATTGGTAGTTATACTTGTCGGGAAACAAGTAGGTTCACAATTACTGAAGCTCATACGGGAGGATACGGCCAATATCATCCCGTATTTTTTGGGTTGCTAGGGATCTTTGTTTTTCATGGCAATAAGTTTTTGGGAATTAAGGTTTTTATCTTTTAGTACTAAATAAATATCTCTATCTTTATTTTCTCTTTACCGGCATCTGCGTCATTATTCAGATAACGCCAACGAACTTTCGAGGAGGCACTGATAAAGTTAAGTACCTGTTCCAGATTCCGGTTGGTAAATGTTCCGGAGAATGAGTCGTCATGAGGTACATTCTCCTGTATGACAAATTCGGCATTGTATCTATCTGCCAAGATATCCAGTGCATCCCGTAATGACGTTTGACGGAAAATGATTTTGCCATCTTTCCATGAAAGTTCTCTCTCGCCGGAAGTCGTATAGAGCTCCGTCTTTCCATTCTGGGAATAATAGACCAGCTTCTGTCCCGGAGCCATCACAATATACTGAGGTTGTTGACTGGCGTTGTTGAATTCAAAATTGACTTTTCCTTCAACTAAAGTAGTAATAACCTCATCTGCTTCTTTGTATGCCTTTACATTGAATTTTGTACCCAGAACTTTTATGGCAGACTGGTGAGCGGTAGAAACTATAAACTGTTTTTCCGGGTTTTTCCGGACATCAAAATAGGCTTCTCCATCAAGTTCCACAGCACGTGTACGGGAAGAAAAATGACTCGGGAAAGTCAATGTACTTTTTCCATTCACCCATACTGTAGTTCCGTCAGCAAGTGTCACCAATGTGCGTTGTCCGGCTGGCACATAAACAGTCTGCATTTCTAGATCCTCTTTTTGGAGAACCTGTATCATTGCATAACTTAATCCGAAAGCTACAACAAACACTGCCGCAATCCGCAAGATTCGTTGTGTAACAGGATGCAATGAAATTGTCTTTTTTGTCTTCTTTGAGAATACGCCTGTGTCTTGCCAAATGAATGCATCATAACTCTTACGAAGAGAAATGAATTCTTTAAGATTGGCTGCATCTGCATCAATCCATGTAGCAACGTCTTCCTTTTCCTTTTGGGATGCCTTGCCTGCAATATATTTTAATAGTAATTCCTTATCCATACAATAAATAATTTATGAGTAATGAGAATAGAGGTATTATTCCCCTTTCATTAAGAATACCACTCACTAAAGAGATTCCCTAGTAAGAAATGTGATTTTTTTGTTATTGCTTAAAAAAAATAGCAAGCAAGGAGGTATTTTCCTTCTTTTCAGATGAAAAAGAAAAGGAATGGAGCATAATCTTTTAGATTATCACGCAGTATTTTAACTGCTCTGCTGATATGATATTCTACTCCTTTTACACTAATGCCCAGTTCTTCGGCTATTTCTTTATGGGATTTTCCATCCAGGCGATCGCGGATGAAAGCAGTACGAGTTTTTTCCGGCATACTCTCCAGTAATGCGTGCACTTTTGCCCGTAATTCTTCTGATAATATTTCCTTCGGGTCACAGGCTTCCAATGTTGATATACGAATTTCCAATTCACGCTGTCCCTTATCAAGCAAAGTTTGAAAAACATTCTCCTGTGCTTGTATATGTTTCAGGTAATTGAGTGATTTGCTGCGAATATAAGTAATTAAGATCGCTTCAACACTTGGGATTTCCCGTTCTTTACTTAGTTCCCATAAATGGATAATGGCTTCCGAAACAATATCTTCTGCTACTAAGTCATTATGGACATAGGACAAGGTAAATAGGAAGGCTTTCCTATAATAAGCAGTATATATCGAGTTGAAGTTGATTTGAGCCATTCGCCAGTATATCCATAAGTATTAAATGTTGCAAAGGAATGCATTTTGCTTATAATAAGAAAACTTTTTAGGGAAAATTTAAATTTGGCTAAAATACCTTTTCTTATAAAGAAGAAAAGAAATGCCCTGATTATAATTTGCACGTCAGCATTAATCTTCCTTCTGAGGTACTGGAAAAAACATTCTCATAATGTTTATACCGCGTATGACGGGTATAGTTCATATAGTCTCCGGTGAGATACAATCCTTTTCGCAGTTTGATATCCAACCGCAGCCCTGTTGCATGAAGAATTGCCATTGAACGATCTCCCTGTGCATTCAGCGTTTTTGAGTTATAATGTTCCCAATCCATATCTTGTGGATAGCCTTTCCAAGTGAACATGTGGTAGACATCATAAGTAGTAGATATCGAGAACTTATCTTTCTTATAGATTAAATTAAAGCCTACTTTTGTACTATAGCCGCTTGCCAGATTATAATTACGCTCCTCCACCCGATAATAGTCACTAAGTGCACCGCCCAGAAGGATGGCATTGAGATGAGCATATCCATCTATGTCCCAACGTTTTCCACTTTTCCTTTTATAAATCAGTCCACCTCCAAAAGAGGCTGGTGTACAAAATTTATAAGGAGTCTTAGCCGACACACTGGATATTGTATCCGAATCATAATAATCAAAATGCTGATAAAGCCCCAGACTCAAATAATGTTTCCGGTTATCAACTAACTCCTTACCCGCAAGACGGCCAACGATATTGAATTGTCCCAACACTGGTTGTGAAGCTTGTATGTTCAACTTTGCTCTTACGGAGAAATAATCATAAGGTCTTCTATTATCCGCATCAAAACGATCTCCATACTCTACATCAATCTCGGATGCAAACCCAACTCCTTTATCGAAGATTTCATCTTGCAGCTCAAGTGCCCTCACTCCTGCGGAAAGATCAACACTGACATCGGGCACTCCGAATTGCTTACCGGAAGTGGAACGCTTTCTCCATGCATCTCCATTTATAATACGAGTGAGTCCACGCATAGGAGAAACGACAAACGAAGCAAACTCTACCCCGAAACGGGATGCTCCTGTTTTCCTGTCATCAAGGATTAAGTCGGACGCACGGTAGAACACTTCTCCCAGCGCCATCCCTCCAATTGGTGTTGCTATAATATCATTGGTAGATGGATATTCGTTTTCCATGAACATCTCCCACATAAAACTTCCTCCAAAAGCATATAACCCGGATTGCCAATAATTATATCCATTTGACCGGGCCGAATTAAAATACAAACTGCCATGATAAGGATGCATAAACATGTTTGTTCCCATTGCATCATTATCCCAAACGAAGCCGTGCTTAATATTGTCCTTAATTGTATGAAAGTCAATATAGGCAAAATCTGCTTTCCGAATATAGCGATCGAATGCCCATACTCCCATGTTAATGCCGAATGTCATCGTTGCTGCCCGCAATCCTTTCTTTTGAGAATAAAAAGAAATATCCAGTGAGTCTGCCGCTCTTGGAGTAGCAACCTGCTGCCGGATAGCAAACTGCGAATGAGCTAATCCGATAGACACAAAAGATATAAACAGGATAAATAGTAACTTCTTCATGAAACAAACATAAATAAAAATATTGAGTTTGTCTCCTTCACTCCTTTTATCGGACAATTTTGTTCTTTTTTAGACCAATTCGGAAAGTCAAACGGAATCTCCTTGACATTATGATATAAGCAAGGCGGTTGAATTAAAAATGAAAAACCTGCGAATAAGTATTACTTGATTCGCAGGTTCCCTTCTCTTTTTTACCTAAAAAACTAATCCTAGTTTATTCAAGTTCAGCTATTATTTTATGCTGATTGATTCAAATCGGTTATTATTTCATAAACTGATGTTTGTCGTTAATTAATAGCTATCGGAGTTGGCAATGTTTCAATTGTTACCCCACTAGTTGTACCGTTTAAACGACCGGTAGCGTCTTTAATGACTCCACCTTCTTGAGTTTCTGATCCGTCCAGTTTATAATAGAGTACCAGACCATCCGATGCCGGATCAACGCCCAGCATATTCTGCTTAAGCTGATTTTCAGTACGAGCTACACTCCAAACACGGACTTCACTCATCTTACCATTCAACGGACGTTCTCCCCATGGGAATTTCGGAATCCTACCGATATTGAAACCGACATCCGAATTCGGATCGAAACCAGGAAGACCCCAATCTGATCCAGCCCATTTCGAACCATTGACATAAATAACCGTTTTTCCCGAAGGTTGATCGTAAGTCAAAGCTACATGATACCAACGGCCTGTCTTCAACGCTTCCGTAGTATGATAGTTCTGTGTTCCTGCAGCTTCCAAAACATCTTTAGGAACACCAGGTGCATCACCAATACGGAAAATCATCACACCTTCAGTTCCCATAATTGTATTGTTACTAGCAAAGCTATTGACATAAATCAGCGCTTCGTAAGTGAACGATGAGAAATAAGTTCCGACCGGGTATTTGATTGAAATGTACGTATTACTAAATTTTCCAACCTTGGTAATCTTTATCGGTTTAGAGAGAAAGAAATATGCAATGCTTGTCCCGGAAAGAGTCGGAACAGAAGCCGACTGTACACGCACTGGCAAAACATACGATTTTCCCTCTTTCAATGTTTTCAGACTGGAAAGCTCCATCTTTACGTTATCCGCATACAACTTTCCACTTGGGATTGCTGAAGTTGTACTACTCATTTTTACGTTTGATGCATCAAACATCTCGTAAACTGTTCCATACTTCGCATTGTATTCGTCCACTACGCTTGGATCAGCTATGGTAT
The DNA here is from genome assembly GCF_003435205.1 of Bacteroides sp. AF32-8BH. Classification (NCBI taxonomy): domain Bacteria; kingdom Pseudomonadati; phylum Bacteroidota; class Bacteroidia; order Bacteroidales; family Bacteroidaceae; genus Bacteroides; species Bacteroides sp. AF32-8BH. Next base: position 143,981 of record NZ_QVLZ01000007.1, read on the forward strand.
ACGATACATCAACCTGCGAAGAGGTCATGGTAGAAAGTCTTGAGGTCAAGTCAAAAGTCAGTACATCATCATCTTCCACAGAGAGATTATATTCCTTACTTTCGAAATAAACCTTAGGTTCCAGCAGCTTACTTTCACTGTCGTTACAAGCACCCAGCAGCAGCGCTATACCTCCTAATATCAAATAATTGAATATATGTTTATTCATAATTCTTCTGTTTTACTAATTTACAAATTGGCCTATTCTTGCGGCTTATTTTCTGCCTCATTTTGTTTAGCTTTCCATTCATTGAAAACCTGCTGGTTTATCTGAATAGCCTGACGCATAAACTTGTAATCAGGTGTATTGTCATAATCTTTTTCGAAGCGATAAGCCCCCACTCCGCCTTTATAGCCTTTTGATGGCATAGTAGCAGCCTGGCTCAACAGTGCGCCACCGGTAGGAGCGTAGGCTTCGAAATTTTCTGTGCAAATTATTTTCTTAGGATCAACTCCATAACCTTCAAGACCAGGTCTGGAAGAACCATAGCTCTGTATAATCCAATAATCGACATACTCATCCAATTCTCTGGTAAGACCACCGATACTACCATCAATACAAATCATCTTATGTCCTTTGCCTTCTGGGTCGCTCTTCGGACCAATGTAATTATTCATCTCCTTGACCAAATAAATCAAATGTTTATTAGCACTCAATGTTCCGTCCATATCGAATACACCGCTTCCGATTTCCCAGTCAACATCGTAACCGTCCCATTCGTTTGCGTATAGAGAGTCACAGAGGGCCTTGGCAAACTTAGCCAGACATTGATAGTGATTTTCACTTTCGAATTGACCTTCAAATCCCCAGTATTTCCAGCGAGCTTGCTTTTTAGCTTCTTCTAATTGTTTATCAGTCCAACCTTCTGCCTCTGCCTGCTTTTCCGCATCAGCATATACCGATCCCGGAGTTGCTCCTTTACCGATATACGAAAGTAGACTCACTTGCAACAACTTCGTACCTTTCACTTTTTGCACAAATTCTTTATCTGCTTTCTGTCCGGGAGTAATCTCATAGCGTCCGGGAGCACCACTCCACATAGAAACAATGTCCATACTATCTGGCATGGAAGTCAGATATCCTCTTCGATAAGCTCCGGCAGGAGACCAGTTGGAGTACCATCCGAAAGCTACGGGACGTCCGTAGTTCCAAGCGGTTGCCTTATAGGCACGCAAGTTGGCATAATATTCACCATCACCCAACGTGTTATAGCCTCCGATATGCTCCACTTCCATATTCTCCACATCAGTACAGGAGGTTGTTGTCATCAACCCTGCCAGAGAAAGGAAATATAATAGTTTTCTTAATGCTTTCATATTTATTTATGTATCAAGATTTTGTTTTAGTTTAAAGTTTTTCATATGGAAAAAGTCCGTACGATTATTAGTTTTTCTTAGCCCACCACAAATCGGTTGCAGCATTGTCTACTCCACCAAGTTTTTGCACTGCATCTAGATAAATCTCATGAGATTGCCCCGTTCCATTAAAGCTGTTCGGGTAAGTCATACGACGCATACCTCTGGCTGCAGTGATCTGAGTTGAATTGTGATTTCCTCCTGATATAATAGGATTCAATTTGGGATAACCGGTACGTCTGAATTCCGTCCATGCCTCCTGACCGTTAGGGTACAGAGCAATGTACTTCTGAATGATAATCTTCTCCAGTTTCTGTTCCTGGGTTCCTTCAAACTTGGCGGTAGCTTGGCTGGGAGCTTGATAGTCGAAACCAAACTTGCTACTGGTGACTTTATTTGCAGCAGGCTTGTTGCCGGAAGCCATATAGGTATCTACGGAACCTGTCGCACCGTTTTCTTGGAATGAAGTTTCTATACCTTGTTTGTAAAGTGTTTCGGGATCACCTTTTCCGTATTCCGTACCCCAAAACAAGGCAGCTTCAGCACGCAAGAAGTACACTTCGGATGCACGCATCCAGTACAGTGGAGTATTTCCCTGAATTTTCGGTTTGGAATAAAAGTAGTAGCTATCCGTTGGATCTGTATCCTTCGAACGAGTATTAGTATGACCAAGAGGAACACCTTGATACTTATTATTATCAAAAGCTGTTACTGCAACCGTACATTGGCTATTGGCAGGCTCGCAATATGCGCTCAAACGAGGATCTTTATATCCCATCAAGTAAGCGAGTATGGATGTACCTACACGTGCATCATTGTAATTATCAGCTATCCAGTACAGCGGGTTACGAAGAGCGATTACCGGGCCCGGGCCAGCACCAGCTGCATCACCAGCTTCGGTCATCACACCGATGGAATGTTCTACAGCTTGTTTGGCATACTGTTTTGCCAATTCCGGTTTAACGCTACGAAGACGTATTGCCAGACGAAGCATCAGCGAGTTGGCATATTTCACCCATTTGGTTACATCACCGTTGAATACCAAGTCATAATCTGACATCACCTTTACGTTGTTTACCGCTTTCGGAGTCAATACCTCTACCGCTCCTGCCAGATCCTTGAGCATTTCCGTATAAACCGTTTCTTCCGAGTCGAAAGGAACGTCTATAGCCCCCTTTCCGGCAGCCGTATAGGGAATCGGGCCGAAGCTTTCCAGCACTTTATGCCATCCTGAAATCTTCAGGATCTGCGCCAAAGCAGCTATTTCAGGAGTATCATTCTCTTTGGCTGAAGCTGTCAGCTTCTTCCAAGGGTCAAGCAAATTAGTATAGGAGTTAGAAAAAGTTGTTGAAACCCAGCTATTGACTATCACGTAATTCAGGTGACAATTCCCTCCCTCAAAGGTGTTGTTTATTCCAATATAGCCGCTCCATGCATCAGCAGACAGATTGTATGCGGTTTGATATGCATTAACCGGACCTGTATCATCAGCCTGCGTTCCAGTAGGAAACACAGATTTCTGCATAGCCGTGATGTATCCTCCCACAACGATACCATCCATAACACCTTCTCTGTCAGTCATCTCGAAGGGATTGGTGTTAATCTCTTCATAATTACACGATGCTAGTGCCAAAATGGCGAAAGCAACGGCAAAAAATTTATATTGTTTTATTCTTTTCATAATGTAATGAATCTGTTAAAGTTTAAATTTCAATCCAAAACCGAAGCTGCGTACGCTTGGTTGCATAAAGTAGTCATTTCCTTGTCCATAAGTTGCTGTAGAAGGAGTCAGTTCCGGATCGAACGGAGCTTTGCAGTACAGCATCCATGGATTATTGGCAATGAAAGAAACCGATACATCTTTCAGTACATTACCAAACCATTTGTTAGGCATAGTATAACTGAATGTAAGTTCCTGTAGACGTATGTTGGTTGCGCTGTATACATAGTAGCCTGAGGTCTGATAGTTACCTGTACCAATCATTTGGTAATATGTCTTAGCATCTACCCGTCCTTGTCCCGGGAATAATGCACCTTCAGACTCTCGTGCATCGGCTGTGCGCTGAGACACTCCGTAACGGTCAAGAATTGCTTCTGTTGAAGATGTTACCACACCTCCAAAACGTCCATTAATCAGGAAACTGAGTCCGAACCCTTTATAAGAAATAGCATTATTCCACCCCATGTTGAAGTCGGGAGCAGTCTTGCCTAGATACACCGGATCACCATCCTCCATTTCATATTTTCCGTCACTACTTACCAACACATATCCCTGGCTATCTTTCTTGAAAAAGCGGGTTGCATAAATGTCATGAATGCTTCCACCTTCTTTCAGGATAGTGCGTCCTTTGTCTTTCAGTACTTCCGGAATATTAATAGAAACAGGAACTCCCATCACTTCTGTATTATAGTCTTTCACCATTCCCTTGATTTCGTTAATATTCTTTGAGAAAGTCAACGTAGAAGAAATCGAGAATCCATTCTTGAAACGGTCGCTATAGCCAAATGATGCTTCCCAACCCCGATTCTCGACATTACCTGCCTGCAGATAAATGGAGTTATAACCGGTAGATTCAGGTAGGTTTCCTAAGAAAGTCTGGTTGTAAGTGTTCGACTTATAATAAGTCACTTCTGCATTGAACTTGCTAAACAAACGCAAACTCAGACCAAATTCATATGACTTGGTACGCTCCGCTTTGAAGTCGGTGAACGGATAAATGTAGGTAGGTTTAAAGTTACCACCCACAATCGGAGTAGTGACTGTTCCCGGAGTCAACCCCGAACGTGACACCGGAGCACCAACTTCGGTATATGAACCACGCACCTTCAGATAAGAAAGAAATTCAGGAAGTTTCACCATTTCAGAAACAATTGCAGATAATCCGACAGAAGGATAGAAGAATGACTCTTCACTTGTGTTGACTAGTCGTGAGTTCCAGTCGTTTCTTCCGGTCAAAGTGAGGTAGAGCATACTTCTCCATCCCAGTTCCACGTTGCCGAAGATAGCATGATTACGTACACGACTATCACCTCCTTTTTCTGAAATACGACCATTTGACGGGTCAATGTTTGAAGTTGCAAACTTGTTGGGAACTCCCAACAATGTTCCTTTATAGCCTCTTTGTAGTGCCCAATAGTTAGAGTAGTTCCATCCGAAGTTGGCAGAAACGCTGAAGTCTTGAATACGCTTATTGATATTCAACATAGCATCAGCATATTCCTGACGGTCGTTGTAGTTAATATATTCATAATGTCCTTTCTTACCTTCAGCAAAAACCTGATCGGAAGAAGCAGAAATTTTGCGTTCAAACAACACATAGGTATCGTCCATACGGTAACGGGCTGTAATGTTCAACCAATCTGTAATCTTATAGGTCAAACCTACATTGAACATATAACGGCTCTTCTCATTGGTTGATACATTGCGATAAGCAGTCCAGTACGGGTTTTGTGAAGCATAAGTTGCATCCGAAACCGGCCAATACTGTACTGGTAGCTTACGACTGTCATCAAAACGTTCAAAAGTTTTAATATCTTCAAAGTCCTCACCTCTCGGAAAGAGATAAGCAGCCACAATCGGATTCCAGTAGAGTCCCTGTGAAACCATATTCGTATCGTCCTGCTTGACGTACGATGCCCCCAAGTCGAGTTGCAGCTTATCATCGAAGAAAGTCGCAGTGTTCCGGATAGTAAAGTTCAGACGATTATAACTGTTGTTCGGAACAATACCTTTGGAGTTTGTAGAAGAGAACGAAGCAAAAGTCTGATTTTTTTGTGTACCTGTGGTCAACGTCACCGAGTTGATGAAATTTGTACCGGTATTGAAGAAGTCATTTTTCGGATCATAACTAGATGGAGTGGGTAATTTTTCACCCCAGCTTTCGTAAGTATCTTTTTTATTTCCATAAGTATTCTGAAAGTCAGGAGTCATATAAGCTTTGCTGAATTCAGAAGAAGAAGAGAACTGCACGGAGAGTTTTCCTTCCTTACCTTTCTTGGTTGTAATCAGGATAACACCGCTGGCTGCACTACTACCATAAAGTGCAGCAGCCGAAGGGCCGCTCAACACAGAGATGCTTTCGATATCTTCTGGATTAAAGTCGGCGATACCTTCCGTACCAGCCTTTCCCTCACCCATAATACCACTATCTGTATTTCCCATGTCCGTATTAAACAGAGGAATACCGTCTACAACATACAGTGCATTGTTGTTACCTTCAATAGATTTGGCACCACGCATTACCACACGTGTAGCTCCCCCCACACCAGTAGCACTTCGGTTAATGCTCACACCAGCAACCTTACCATTCAATGAATTCACAAAGTTCGCGTCTTTCACAGTAGTCAAATCATCACCCTTAATCTGTTGTACATTATAAGACAATGCTTTTTCTGCACGCTTGATACCCAATGCCGTTACAACAACTTCCTCCAAGACCTCTGTATCTTGTTTCATTACAATCTGATAGAAATCTTTTTTTGAAACAGGGATGACTTGGGTGGCATATCCTATATAAGACACTTTAAACTGGGAATTATCCGGCGCTTTTATAGAGAAATTTCCATCAAGATCGGTTATTGTACCTGTAGAACTGCCATCCACAGTTATATTTACTCCAATCAATGGTTCACCCTTTTCATCAGTTACTTTTCCTTTGATATCTTTTACTGTCTGTGCAACAACAGTAGGCTTCTTTCCTGTAATTATAATGTAATTACCCTGAATTTGATAAGCGAAACCTGTTCCTTTCAAGATTGTATCAAGGGCTGCCAGTACCGATGCATTTTGCAAATTAAGATCAACAATTTGCTTCCCTTTCAATTCGGAATCACTATAGTTTATCGACATTTTAGACTGTTTTTCCACAGTTTTTAATGCATCAATAACAGTGATATTTTTTTGCTGGATAGTAATTTTACTATCGTTTTGAGCAAAAGCTTGGGTCTGTATAAGTAATAATAGACTTAAAAAAGTGAGAAAGACCCGCTTATGAGCTATTTGTTCTGCTATTTTTTCGTAAATTTGTAGCATCTTTTTAGTATTAGTTAATTGGTTATTATTCTGGGATCATTTAGAATAGCGTCAATATGCGCTAATATTGAAGAGAATTGATTTCACATCCGGAGGGAACGGGCATTCCTTCCGGATACTTTTTGGCATAGCATTTTATTTTTAATAGGTTCTACAACAGGTTTTATTTCTTATTCGTTACATAGCATTTATTTCCTTTAATTACATAATTTACATCTCCTACCACCTGTGATATAATTTCCATCACTTCTTCCAACGTTGCTTGATTTCGGAAACGGAAACTATATGTGTTCTTCTTCATACTATGAAGACTATATACAAAAGCATAAGGGAACTTACGCTCGAGATTAGTGAAAATATCCTCTAAATGCATATTACTAAAGACTAACTCTCCACGTTGCCATGCTGTCACATCACTAATCTCCGGCAATCGTAAATTATGTTCTTTAGTTTGTTTATTATATATTAATTGCTCGTTCGGCTTCAATATAACATTTGACATCAAATTATTGAATTCCACTTTCACACAACCTTCCAGCAATGTAGCAATTAATTCATGACTTTCAGGATAAGCATTTACATTAAACTCTGTTCCCAAAGCTGTAACTTGATAATCATTCGCTTTCACAATGAAAGGATGCTTCTTATCCGGCTTTACTTTGAAATTTGCTTCACCAATCAAATATACGCTTCTAGTTGCTCCCGTAAATTGTTCCGGATATAGTAGTGTACTTTTTGAATTCAGCATAACATGTGTACCATCTGGTAATGTAAGTTCATGAATTTCTGCTGTCGGTATGTAACATTCAACCAAATCTTTTTCCGGTCGGTCCTTTTCCAACATCAGATAGATAGAAATGGATGAAACAGCTAACAAGAAAATAGCTGCAGCTCTCCATATAAGCAACTGGTAATTTCTCCGCGAAGTGACAGACTGCATTCCCAGATTCTGCCGCATTCGTTGTATTGATTGTTGCATACCATCAGGTACTCTCTGTCCTTCTGCTTGTTTCCAAAGCTCATGAAGAGCCTCATTCTTTTCATCAACATGCTCCTCATCAGCCAACCACTGTTGCACTTTCTTCTGTGTATCGGCTGAATAGTTGTTATGGCCGAACAATTCTATGAGTTGTTGAATATAATTTTTCATGAATCTTTTTCTTTCTTTTTTTGGCTTTATACACTAAATACAACTACTACGGACACACTACTTAAAAATATTGGAGAAAAAAATAAAAAAGAGGAGTACCTTCTTTAATTCGATCAATGCCAGATAAACCTGATGCTCTATAGTACGAATAGAAACATCTAGTTTATCTGCTATTTCTTTATGACTTAATCCCCGGAAACGACTAAGTTCGAATATTAACCGACGACGTTTCGGCATTTTTTCCAAGGTCAACTGAATAATCAGCAGCATCTCCTTATAATATACATTATTCAAGATCTCTTCTTTCTCTGTCAATTCATAAAGAAAAGTCTTTTCTATAACCTCCGCCTGATATTCTTGCTCTACCTGTTGATGCTTAAAGATGTTCAGAACTATATTTCTAGTCATTATAAAGATATAATTGTCTAGTTCTTTATCATTATTCAGCCATAACTCTGGCTGCAGCCAAAGCTTACAAAAAACATCTTGAGCCACATCTTCTGCATCACTTTCAGATTTAAGCAGCATTTGAGCAAAGTTCTTTACTTTCGGAAAATTCACAGTAAAAAACCTCTGAAACTTTAATTCAATCTGCTTGTCGTTATTTTCCATCTCTCTAGTATTTTTCAGCATTTACGGTTAAATCAAATATTACACATGTTAGGTTAAAGGAATAATCAATATAATATTAATCCTCGATTCATAATCTGAAAGCAAAATAAAAGATTAATAACACAATAAAAAAATATTATCACTATTTTTTTGGTTTATTTTTTTCCAAGCACCTATTAAACAGAGCCTTCCAGAACAAAACAAATGTATATTACACACCCATAAAAATAAAAAAGGCTTTATGAATCAATGATTCATAAAGCCTATAAAGAATACTCGTACTCGAAGCGGGACTTGAACCCGCACAGCCGCAATGGCCAAAGGATTTTAAGTCCTTCGTGTCTACCATTCCACCATTCGAGCATCCTTTCAAAGAAAGAGCGGAAAACGAGACTCGAACTCGCGACCCTAACCTTGGCAAGGTTATGCTCTACCAACTGAGCTATTTCCGCGTTTTTTTCAACGGGTGCAAAGATAAGTAGTTTACTTGTTTCTGCCAAATCTTTTCGAAGGAAAGTTTAAAAAACTATCCTTCGAAAGTCTATTTTATCTCCCAAGCAGTGCTTTCTCTGCCCTCTCCATTCCGCAAAAGTTGAATCCATCGATCACTTGCTGCATCAATGCAGAGATTTCCGCATTGCAAAGGTTGCCAATACTACCTTCATGAGTATGGTGTACTTCTTTTGTATGAGAGAAATTTCCAGCTTCAATATCCAAACCAACCTTCTTATATGCATCACGAAAAGGTATACCTTCACGTGCCAGACGATTCACTTCTTCCACGCTAAAAATAAGGAGGTATTTATCATCGTCAAGGATATGCTCGTTGACCTTTATTTCATTCATGATGTAAGTTGTCATCTGCAAACAGTCTTTCAATTCCTGAAAAGCAGGCAGGAAAACTTCTTTTATAATCTGCAAATCACGGAAATAGCCGGAAGGCAGATTATTCGCAATCATCATGATCTGTTGAGGAAGCGATTGCAGTTTATTACACTTAGCACGTGTCAGTTCAAAGACATCGGGATTCTTCTTATGAGGCATAATACTGGACCCCGTGGTACAGTCATCAGGCAATTTCACGAAACCAAAGTTCTGACTATTAAACATGCAAGCATCAAAAGCTAACTTAGAAATGGTTCCGGCAATCGTAGCCAATGCAAAAGCAACATTACGTTCCATTTTCCCACGCCCCATTTGAGCATACACAACATTGTAATTCATCGAATCAAAGCCAAGCAAGTCGGTTGTCATTGTCCGGTTCAAAGGAAAGGACGAGCCATACCCCGCTGCAGAACCTAATGGATTACGATTGCACATTTTAAATGCAGCCTGCAAAAACAGCATATCGTCCATGAGACTCTCGGCATAGGCACCAAACCACAAACCAAAAGAAGAAGGCATTGCAATCTGTAAATGGGTATACCCTGGCATCAAAACGTTTTTATATCGTTCGCTCTGACGAATCAGTACATGAAAAAGTTGCTCTACAGCTTCGGCAACTTCTTTTATTTGTGTACGGGTAAAAAGTTTTAAATCCAATAAGACCTGATCATTTCTGGAACGACCACTATGTATTTTCTTTCCGATATCACCCAAACGACGGGTCAACATCAGTTCTACCTGTGAATGTACATCTTCTACCCCGTCTTCTATGATAAATTCACCTCTTTCAGCCGAGACATAAATACTCTTCAACTCTGCCAGCAACTGTTCCAGTTCTTCTTTCGTCAACAAACCGATACTTTCCAGCATCGTAATGTGAGCCATAGAGCCGAGCACATCATGCTTGGCCAAATAAAGATCCATCTCACGATCACGACCTACCGTAAAACGTTCGATATCCTTATTCACCTGTACGGACTTCTCCCAAAGTTTCTGTGTCATAAAAAATAAGTTTAAGTATTAAGTATTAAGTGCCAAGTATTAAGCACAACAGCATGAGCCAAAGTGACTACGGTTAATACTTAATGCTTGTTTTTTTAATATTCAATAACAGCCAGCATATCAACCATCTTCTCCAAGCCTTCCTGAAGAGGTTTCTGTACCATTGCTTTCATAAACGGATTAAGTTCCATTCCGATAGTCACCTTCACCTTGCACTCTTCTTCTGCAGTTTCAACCAGTTGAATCCACATATTAAAGGGAAGTGGAGAGTTAGTTGTTGCCAACTTTATACATTTACATGGATCACGCTCTACAATTTGCAAAGTTAGTTGCCCAACAGGAGAGACACTAAAGCTCAACGTGTCCGAATCAAAACTCAAATCCTGTACCTTATCTTTCGGTAAACGTTCTTTGACAGCTTCCAGATTACTCAAATCCGAAAGTTTATTATATACGCATTCCTGACTGTAAGGTATTACCTTGACACTACTCTCAAAATTACTCATAAATTTCTATTAGTATAAAACAAAAAAAGAACAATCCGGCCAAATATTGCCCGAACAGTTCTTTTTACCAAATATGTTTGATCAAAAAATGAATCTTATTTTCCAGCATCCCAATGAGCAGGGTCTTTACGCCATTCGTTCAATGTCTGTATGTCTTCTTCTTCGATATAACCTGTACGAAGAGCAACATCAAGCACGGCTTCATAATTGGTTAACGTTACCAAAGTCACCTTTGCATTTTTGAATGCCTCTTCTGCTACCGGGAATCCGTATGTATACGCTGCAACCATACCGATTACTTCGCAACCATCGCGACGAATTGCTTCAACAGCCTTCAAACTACTACCACCTGTAGAGATCAAATCCTCTACGACTACGACTTTCATACCCGGACGAAGTTCACCTTCAATCAGGTTTTCCAATCCATGATCTTTGGGGGTAGAACGAACATACACGAACGGCAGATTCAATGCATCAGCTACTAAAGCTCCCTGCGGAATAGCGCCTGTAGCCACACCTGCAATCGCATCCACCTGTCCGAATCGTTCCAATATCAGACGTGTAATTTCAATCTTCACAAAATTACGAAGAGAAGGATAGGACAGAGTTTTACGGTTGTCACAGTAAAAGGGGGATTTCCATCCAGAAGCCCATGTAAAAGGGTTAGCGGGTTGAAGTTTAATAGCTTTAATCTTCAACAGTTTCTCCGCAAATAGTCTCTCTAAGTTTTTCATAACTAAACTAACTATTAATTATTTGCCGCAAAAGTACAGAAATTGAACGAGAATAAAAAGAAGAATCCGTTTATTTTTTCAGTCAATTTGTTCCTCTTCATCGGGAATGTCGATACAACGCTTAATATCTTTCAGTTCAAATCCACGACTCATGGCAAATCGCATCAGCTTTCCATTCAATTCATAGTCGTCTGCCGCATGAATACTTTTCCGTTTGGAAGCCAGCAGGTCACGCAGAATAGAAAGGTATTCTTCTTCATCAATTTCATTCAGATAACGCCATGCCACATCAGAAGGGATCTTCTTCATGTAAAGCCCCTGGGCTATTTTCATTTTCCCCCACTTGGCAAAGCGGAACTTGTCATTCACAAAAGCTCTGCAGAAACGTTCATCATCAATGAACTTCTCTGATTCCAGTCGGTCAAGAATACGCGCAATGGTATCATAGGCAATTCCCCAACGTTGTAACTTCTCATTTATTTCTGCCCGGCAATGCTCGGCAGTGGAGCAGTAAGAGGCTACGCGATTTAAAGCCTCTTCATCAGTTAATTGTGCACTCATCGGTTAGCTGTAACTATTCTATCTTTTCCAAATATGTCTTTTATAACACGAACATCACGATATTGGTTCATTTCAAGTATGTGTGCTGTTTCCCGGCCATAAGCCTGGTTGATTTCAAAATAAAGTTTTCCGCCCGGCAATAGCAAATCACTTCCCAGACAGGCTATACGATTATAAAACCGTAAAGGATCCTCGTCAGGAACGAACAAGGCCAACCCCGGTTCCCAATCAAGGACATTAGCGTCCATTTCATTCTTTTCCGTTTCAGTCACATAAGGCGGATTACTGACGATCACATCAAAAGACGGCACCTTTTCCCAGTCATCAGACAATACATCTCTTTGCAGAAATCTCACCCCGGCTTCCAAATCTTCATTGTTTTTACGGGCAATAGCCAACGCTTCTTCCGAAATATCCCATGCCTCTACGTCTACATCCGGAAGTTTTTTATCCAGAGAGATCGCAATGCATCCACTTCCCGTACCTATATCTAACAGATGACGGGCATTCGGATTCTCCTTTACTATTAGCTCTACGAGTTCTGCGGTCTCCGGTCGAGGGATTAACACGCCGGAAGCAACCTTAAAATTCCTTCCACAAAACTCTGCAAAACCGCGAATGTACTGTATCGGTTCATTTTTCTGTAAACGGAATATAATGTTTTCTAATTCACGCTGTTTGCATTCGGATAAAATTATATCTTTGCCCATGTAAATATCAAACGCATCTAAGCCTAACATGTCGCAACAAATCAGCATTGAAAGAGCTTTTATCTCTTCCTGCGGATAGATTTCCTGCAAAGATTGGCGAATGTAAGCGGTGATACGATTCATATTTTCACAATTTCGGAGTGCAAAAGTAAGAATAATATGGCGAAGAGCACCAAAATGGAAGAAGAAAAATACATGAGGCGTTGCATTGAGCTTGCAAAGAATGGGTTATGCAATGTGCCTCCAAACCCGATGGTAGGGGCTGTTATCGTATGTGACGGGCGTATTATCGGTGAAGGTTATCACATTCGTTGTGGAGAGGCACATGCGGAGGTTAATGCAATTCGCTCTGTCAAAGATGAGTCATTATTGAAACATTCTACAATTTATGTCAGTCTGGAGCCTTGTTCCCACTACGGGAAAACACCCCCTTGTGCGGATCTGATTATAGAGAAACAGATTCCACGCATTGTTATCGGATGCCAGGACCCCTTTTCTGAAGTAGCCGGACGGGGGATTCAAAAACTACGGGATGCCGGACGAGAAGTTACAGTCGGCATATTAGAGAAAGAATGTCAATCACTGATTCGTCGTTTTATTACTTTCAATACACTTCATCGGCCTTATATTACATTAAAATGGGCAGAGTCAGCCGATCGTTTTATTGATATAGAACGTACAAGTGGAATGCCTGTGATACTCTCCTCTCCTCTCACTTCAATGCTAGTACATAAAAAAAGAGCGGAGGCCGATGCTATTATGGTAGGCAGACGAACAGCTTTATTGGATAATCCGTCGCTAACGGTACGCAACTGGTATGGGCATAATCCAATACGTGTCGTATTAGACCGCGCATTATCTCTTCCGAATGATTTACAAATATTCGATGGAAATGTGCCTACATTAGTCTTTACTGAAAAGAAACAACCAGCAAGAACCAACATCACATATATCTCCATCGACTTCAATCATAACACACTGGAGCAGATTATGGAAGTACTGTATCAACGGAAAATACAATCATTACTGGTGGAAGGAGGTAGTCAACTGCTACAGTCGTTCATCGACGACGAGTTGTGGGATGAAGCTTATATCGAAAAGTGTCCCAACAGGTTACACTCCGGTGTTAAAGCACCTCAAATGGACGATAAATTTAGTTATTCGATAGAAGAACACTTCGAAAGACAAATTTGGCATTATGTTCGCCGAATATAGCTAAGATAGTTCTATTCAGGGGGTTTTACGTCGATAAAAACAGTGTTATTATCTATAATTTTATATAAAACTTACCTGTAATGTTCATTATCGGAAAAAATGTTTCTATTTTTGCAACTTGTAAATAAACACAATCTTTCAAATGAGAATAAAGTTTTTATCATTCATTGCGAGTTTTTTCATGGTGTCATTTGTTATAACGTCATGTCTTGATGACGATAATAACATCGAATATAGCCCGGATGCAACTATCCATGCGTTTGCACTTGACACAGCAGGCCTTGGGAGTTATAAATTCACTATTGATCAATTATCACGTGAAATTTATAATGAAGACTCTCTTCCTGTTCATGCCGATACCATCATTGACAAGATTTTAATCAAAACATTAACTACGGCATCAGGCGTCGTAACAATGAAAGACAAAAGCGGTAACGATTCTGTCATAAACATCAATGACTCTATCGATCTTCGGGAAGATCTCACTATTAAAGTGTGGTCAACAGAAGCGTTAGCAGGAATATCTCCTAATCAAACTAAGGAATATACTATTAAAGTACGAGTACATCAGCATGATCCGGATTCGTTGAGATGGAAGTATATAAATGAAATAGATAATCAAATTACAGGAGAACAAAAATCCATTATTTTGGGAAGTGAAGTTCTCACATACTCTGTAGTTGGTAACGAGTTACGTGTGTATAAGAATTCTTTAACTAACTTCGGCAATGGGGTCTCACAAGAAACTGTGGGATTACCAGAAGGTCAACTTCCGACTTCTATCGTCACATTCCAATTCAACAGAAGCATAACCATGTTATATGCTACATCCGCAGGTGATGGTCATGTATATGAATCTGCAGATGGTATAAATTGGGGAAAATCAAGTATGTTTGGTGAGGGAGTGGAGTTACTTCTAGCCACATTGACCAATAACGATATCAGCAGAATTTGTTATACAAAGAAAGGAGCCGATAACCAACGCTATTTCTATTATCAAACAAATGATATACCACAAGAGACTTTGGATGAAGCAGAAAATGGAGGAAAAGTACCTGCTAATTTCCCAACTAAAAACATATCCTACACAGTATATGAGTCTGCGACAAATATTAAATCCGTCCTTTTAGTGGGAGATACAGAAACGGCGACTTTGGCTGATGACAGCGAATTAGAAACGACCATTGTATGGGCGTATGACGGTAGTAAATGGGTTGAGTTCTCAACAACTTCCTCCGTTGCATACTGTCCCAAATATACTCAACCATCTATCATATATTACAATGACTTAGTATATATATTTGGCCAAAATTTCAGTTCCATTTATGTTTCCAATCAAGGGTTATTCTGGAGAAAAGCTAACTCCAAGTTTGCATTCCCTCATAGAGATTGGAGCAAAGGAGGAACTCCAAACCCTAGCGTAGATCCTGAATTCAGAGGTAAAACGAATTACTCAATGGTACTAGACCCTGCGACTCAAAATCTATGGATTATATTTAGTAAAGGAAACGCCAGTTTCGAAGAAGAGGTAGATAAAGCAGAAAGTACTAAGTCTACCACAACTGAAACACGTACTTATAATCATGATTCAGAGGTATGGCGTGGTCGTCTTAATCAGCTATGGTTTGATTTAGCAAATGCTGGCAAATAAAAAACGTATACGTTTAAAATAAAAAGATGTCCTATATAGAACAAATAGACAAAACTCGGATACCACAACACGTGGCCATCATTATGGATGGGAACGGACGATGGGCAAAACAACGAGGGGAAGAACGTACTTACGGTCACCGTGCTGGCGCAGAAACGGTACAGAATATTACCGAAGATGCCGCCCGTTTGGGAATCAAGTACCTGACACTGTACACCTTCTCAACCGAGAACTGGAATCGGCCGCAAGACGAGATTGCGGCTCTGATGAATCTATTGCTAGAATCTATTGAAGAAGAGACATTGATGAAAAACAATATTCGCTTCAATGTAATCGGTGATTTCAAAAAGTTACCTGTTGAAGTCCAAAAAAGTTTGGCATCATGCATAGAACGTACATCCAAAAATAGTGGTATGTATATGGTATTAGCTCTTAGTTACTCATCCCGTTGGGAAATAACCGAAGCTGTACGGCAAATAGCAACACTGATAAAAGCAGGAGAAATGTCTCCCGAACAGATAACGGATGAATGTATCTCATCTCATCTGGATACTAAATTTATGCCCGATCCGGATCTACTGATCCGCACAGGAGGAGAAATCCGGCTAAGCAATTACCTCCTATGGCAATGCGCTTATTCGGAGCTTTATTTTTGTGACACCTTTTGGCCCGACTTCGATAAAGAAGAACTCTACAAGGCCATTTGGGAATATCAACAAAGGGAACGCCGATTCGGCAAAACCAGTGAACAGATCAGCTAATATAACTCGAAACATCAAATTATAACATAAATGCATTATCGTATTTCCTTTATATTCATAACGTTTGTCTGCCTGTGCTGCTTTGCGACAACAGGCATTGCGCAAAATGCTAACACTGATGAAGACTCGAAACCTGTCATCTTATACTCCGGAACACCCAAAAAGTATGAGATAGCAGATATTAAAGTCGAAGGCGTAAAGAATTATGAAGACTATGTATTGATTGGACTATCCGGACTATCGGTAGGACAGACAATTACTGTGCCGGGTGACGAAATTACTGGAGCGATCAAACGTTATTGGCGTCATGGCTTGTTCTCAAATGTACAAATCACAGCCGAGAAAATTGAAGGTGACAAAATCTGGTTAAAAATCAGTCTGACACAACGCCCACGTATCGCAGATGTACGCTATCATGGTGTGAAGAAGTCGGAACGTACCGACCTTGAAAGCAAGCTGGGAATGGTAAAAGGTATGCAGATTACTCCGAATACCGTAGACCGTGCCAAGACATTAATCAAACGTTACTTCGACGATAAGGGATTCAAAAATGCAGAAGTAATCATCTCGCAGAAAGACGATCCATCCAGCGAAAATCAGGTGATCGTCGACATTGATATCGACAAGAAAGAAAAAATCAAAGTACACGAAATCCAAATCGTTGGTAATCATGCGATCAAGACTTCCAAGCTGAAGAAAGTTATGAAGAAAACCAATGAGAAAGGTAAACTTCGTAACCTGTTCCGCACCAAGAAATTCGTGCCAGAGAACTTCGAGGCAGACAAGCAACTGATTATCGACAAATATAATGAGTTGGGATACCGTGATGCAATGATTGTAAAAGACAGCGTTTCACAGTATGACGAAAAGACTGTAAACGTTTATTTGAATATAGACGAGGGACAAAAATATTATCTGCGTAACGTTACATGGGTAGGTAACACTCTCTATCCGTCAGAACAGTTGAACTTCCTGCTCCGCATGAAGAAAGGTGACGTATACAACCAGAAGTTATTGAACGAACGTGTTTCTACAGATGATGACGCTATCGGTAACTTATACTACAACAACGGTTACCTGTTCTATAACCTTGACCCGGTAGAAGTAAATATCGTTGGCGACTCTATCGACCTCGAAATGAGAATCTATGAAGGCCGTCAGGCTACTATCAATAAGATCAAGATCAGCGGTAATGACCGTTTGTATGAAAACGTCGTTCGCCGTGAACTTCGTATTCGTCCGGGACAATTGTTCAGCAAAGAAGACTTGATGCGTTCTTTGCGTGAAATTCAGCAGATGGGACACTTTGACCCGGAAAAACTGCAACCAGATATTCAACCGGATCCGATGAACGGAACTGTTGACATAGGTTTGCCTTTGACTTCCAAAGCTAACGACCAGGTGGAATTCTCTGCAGGTTGGGGACAGACGGGTATTATCGGTAAGTTGAGCTTGAAGTTTACCAACTTCTCTGTAGCCAACTTGTTGCACCCGGGTGAAAACTACCGTGGTATACTTCCTCAAGGTGATGGTCAGACATTGACTATCAGCGGACAGACGAACGCTAAATACTACCAATCATACAGTATTTCATTCTTCGATCCATGGTTTGGCGGTAAACGTCCGAATTCATTCTCTGTATCGGCATTCTTCTCTGTACAGACAGATATCAGTAGCCGTTACTACAACTCCAGCTACTTCAACAACTACTACAACAGTATGTATAGTGGCTACGGTGGTTATGGTATGTACAACTATGGTAACTATAACAACTACGAAAACTATTATGACCCTGATAAGTCTATCAAGATGTGGGGACTTTCCGTAGGTTGGGGTAAACGTCTGAAATGGCCGGATGACTATTTCACTCTTTCTGCAGAATTAGCTTACCAACGTTATAACTTGAGCGACTGGCAATACTTCCCGGTCACCAACGGTAAATGTAATGACCTTAGCATTTCATTGACTTTGGCTCGTAACTCTATTGACAACCCAATCTTCCCTCGTTCGGGTTCAGATTTCTCACTGTCAGTTCAGTTCACACCGCCTTACTCGTTGATGGACGGTAAAGACTATAAGGGATATTACAGCAACCCTGAAACAGGTAGCATTACCCAGGACAACATGAATAAACTTCATAAATGGATAGAATACCACAAATGGAAATTCAAAGGCAAAACATATACTCCGCTGATGGATCCGGTTGCTCATCCTAAATGTCTGGTATTAATGACACGTACGGAATTCGGTCTGTTAGGTCACTATAACCAATACAAGAAATCTCCGTTCGGTACATTCGACGTAGGTGGTGACGGTATGACCGGTTATTCAACTTATGCAACTGAAAGTATCGCTTTGCGTGGTTACGAAAACAGCTCATTAACACCATACGGTTCTGAAGGTTATGCCTATGCACGTCTCGGTATCGAATTGAGATATCCGTTGATGCTGGAAACAAGTACTAACATTTATGTGTTAGGTTTCCTTGAAGCAGGTAACGCATGGCATGATATCAAGAAATTCAATCCATTCGAGTTGAAACGTTCTGCCGGTGTCGGTGTTCGTATCTTCCTTCCGATGATTGGTATGATGGGTATTGACTGGGGTTACGGTTTCGACAAAGTATTTGGTTCTAAACAATATGGAGGAAGCCAGTTCCACTTTATCTTAGGACAAGAATTCTAATGTATCATCAAAAACTAAACGTTATGAGAAAGTCTGTTCTATTAATCATGATGCTATTTGCTGTCAGCATGGCAGCAAATGCACAGAAATTTGCACTGATCGATACGGAATATATTATGAAGAATATTCCGGCAGCTCAAAGCGCTAACGAGCAAATGCAAGAAGCTACGAAGAAATACCAGAGTGAAGTAGAAGCTCTGGCTAAAGAAGCACAGAAGATGTTCCAGGATTACCAGGCAAAATCTTCCACTTTTTCTGCCGCACAAAAAACAAAGACAGAAGATGCAATCGTAGCGAAGGAAAAAGAAGCAGCCGAGCTGAAGCGTAACTACTTCGGTCCGGAAGGCGAATTAGCCAAGATGAGAGACAAGTTGATTACTCCGATTCAGGATGATATTTATGAAGCAGTGAAAGCTATATCACAGCAACATGGATATGATATGGTAATTGACAGAGCCTCTGCTACAGGTATAATATTTGCAAATCCACGCATAGATATTAGTGATGAAATCCTAAGAAAATTAGGATATTCAAATTAATTTCATACATTTGCAGCTGGAAATAACTAAAAATCATTCAAATAAATTATAGAACTATGCTAAAAAAAATTGCACTTGTAATGTTGCTTGCACTCCCAATGGGTGTATTTGCACAGAACCTGAAATTCGGCCACATTAATGCACAGGAAATCATCACTGTGATGCCGGAATTCACCAAAGCTCAAAATGATATTCAGACTTTAGAAAAACAACTTACTGCCGAACTACAGAGAACGCAGGAAGAATTCAACAAGAAATATCAGGAATTCCAACAAGCTATCGCTAAGGATTCTCTTCCTCCTAACATCGCTGAAAGAAGACAGAAAGAGTTGCAAGATATGATGCAGAGACAAGAGCAATTCCAACAGGATGCTCAACAACAAATGCAGAAAGCTCAAAATGATGCAATGGCTCCTATCTACCAGAAGTTGGACAATGCTATCAAAGCAGTAGGTGCTGCTGAAGGTGTGATCTATATCTTCGACCTGGCAAGAACTTCGATTCCTTATGTAAACGAATCACAGAGCATCAACTTGACTAGCAAGGTAAAAGCAAATCTTGGTATCAAATAAGAGCTGACCAAGAATAAAGAAATACCAAAAGGGAAAGAGAAAGAAGGATCATCTTCTTTCTCTTTCCCTTTTTTTGGTGTACATTTGCGTATATAAATCAAGTGTGTCATGAAGCAACATCTATCCCATACGCCCGGACCTATCGGAGTATTCGACTCCGGATACGGAGGTCTGACCATCTTAGACAAGATTAGAGAAGTATTACCGGAATATGATTATATCTATTTGGGAGATAATGCACGTGCCCCCTATGGGACACGTTCTTTCGAAGTCGTATACGAATTTACCCGGCAAGCCGTCAACAAACTGTTTGATATGGGATGCCATCTGGTTATATTAGCTTGCAATACTGCTTCCGCCAAAGCCTTGCGCAGCATTCAGATGAATGATTTACCCCAAATCGATCCTGCCCGCCGTGTGCTCGGAGTCATCCGCCCCACTGTAGAATGTGTTGGAGAGATTAGCAAGAATCAGCATATCGGCGTACTGGCAACAGCAGGCACCATCAAATCCGAATCGTATCCATTAGAAATACATAAACTATTTCCTGAAATTCAGGTTAGCGGGACAGCATGTCCGATGTGGGTATCCTTAGTTGAGAATAACGAATCACAAGACGAAGGAGCAGACTATTTTATCCGGAAGTACATCGACCAATTACTGTCAAAGGATCCTCAAATAGATACTGTCATCCTCGGATGTACCCATTTCCCTATACTCCTACCTAAAATCCGGCAATACATCCCGGATCATATCAGTGTAATTGCACAAGGAGAGTATGTTGCAGAAAGCCTGAAAGACTATCTGAAAAGACATCCCGAAATGGATGCCAAATGTACCAAGAATGGCAACTGCCAGTTTTACACGACCGAAGCGGAAGAAAAGTTTTCAGAATCGGCCTCTACTTTCCTGAAACAGCAGATTAGCGTAAAACATATCACACTCGAATAATTTTTAAGAAAATAAATAACCATTTCTCTCTCTTTTTTGTTATATTTGTAGATAACAACCCCTAATAAGTAAGATCATGAAAGAAGAAGATTATAGCAAGGCAATAGAAGTATTCTCCGGATCCCCCTGGGAAGCCGAGATCATTAAAGGGTTATTAGAAAGCAATAATATCCGTTGTGTAATCAAAGATGGAATTATGGGGACATTAGCACCCTATATCGCTCCTTCCGTATCCGTCCTCGTGACAGAGGAAGAATACGAAGCAGCCACCGAGCTAATCAGAAGCCGAGACGAGAAAGGTAGCGATTGATACGGTCCAGTCCTTCTTTGATATTCTCCAATGAGTTTGCATAGGAGAAGCGTACATATCTTTCACCTCCCGTACCAAAGTCCACCCCGGGAGTAATGCCGACATGCGCATGTTCGAGTACATCGAATGCAAAGCGATAAGAGTCGGTAGTAAATTTGCGTGCGTTGGCAAAAATGTAAAATGCTCCTTGAGGTTCTACTTTAATCTCAAACCCCATTTCCCGAAGACGAGTAATCATGTACCGGCGACGCTCATCATAAATCTGTTTCATCCGTTCCACATCCGAATCAGCCTGCCGCAATGCAGCAATCCCAGCCTGTTGGGCAACGCTGGACGCACAAATAAATAGATTTTGCTGCAACTTCTGCAAAGAACGCATACAAGATTTAGGTGCAATCAAATAACCCAGCCGAAGACCTGTCATCGCAAAACGTTTAGAAAATCCGTTCAAGACAAAAGCCTGATCGGTATATTCAAGAATGCTGTGCGCACGTCCTTCATAGACAAGTCCATGATAAATCTCATCCGAAATAACAGGAACTCCCAGTGCTGCCACTTCTCTCAAGAATTTTTCATCCAGCAACATTCCGGTCGGATTCATCGGAGAATTAATAAAGATAGCCGCTGTATGTGGATTCACACATTTACGAATAGCTTCTATGTCGTATTGCAGATATTCTTTAGACAAAGGAACCAAAACGGGTTTAGCCTGGGTAGCCAACACAAAATTACGGTAACAAGCGTATCCCGGATTGGAAAGAATCACTTCACTATCCGTATTACAGAGCAACATCAACGCAAGAAGAATGGATGGAGAAGAGCCGGAAGTCACCACAATGCAATCCGGATCTACCGTCACTCCATATTCCCGTAGATAAAAAGCAGCAATTTCCCGCCGGAGTTCCGGGTCCCCCAAAGAATGTGTATAGTGAGTAAGATGACGATCATAAGCCGCTTTTGCTGCTTCCGACACACAAGACGGTACATCAAAATCGGGTTCACCAACTTCCAAATGAATAATATCAACACCTTGTTTCTGTAATTCGTTTGCCCTCTCCAACACATCCATTACGATGAAGGAGGTCATCTGTTCTACTTGTGGATTTGTATGTTTCATTGTTTATCTTTTCTCTATCTGGCTGCAAAGATAATTCTTTTTAGCCTGTTTAGGTAGCATATCGGCAAAAAGCTCTATATTTGTGCTTTCAAATCGTTAGTAAGGATGAAACAGGAATTTACACGAATCGCAGTAAAAGTAGGAAGCAATGTATTGACACGCCGCGACGGAACGCTGGACGTTACCCGTATGTCGGCACTTGTTGACCAGATAGCGGAATTACATAAGTCCGGGGTAGAAATCATTTTGATTTCTTCGGGAGCTGTTGCTTCCGGACGCAGTGAAGTGCATCCGCAGAAAAAACTCGATAGTGTAGATCAGCGCCAATTATTTTCTGCTGTGGGTCAGGCCAAACTAATCAACCGTTACTACGAACTTTTCCGTGAGCACAATATACCTGTCGGCCAGGTACTGACAACGAAGGAAAGTTTTGGAACTCGCCGCCATTATCTGAATCAGAAAAATTGCATGACGGTAATGTTTGAAAACAATGTCATTCCTATTGTCAACGAAAACGATACGATTTCCGTCAGTGAGCTGATGTTCACCGATAATGATGAATTGTCCGGACTCATCGCTTCGATGATGGATACGCAGGCACTCATTATCCTAAGTAATATTGATGGGATTTACAATGGTTCTCCTTCCGATCCAAACTCTTCTGTTATCCGGGAGATCGGTCACGGCAAAGACTTATCCAACTATATTCAGACAACTAAGTCCAGTTTCGGACGGGGGGGGATGTTGACGAAAACCAATATTGCCCGCAAAGTTGCTGATGAAGGAATTACAGTGATTATTGCCAACGGGAAGCGGGATAATATTCTGGTAGATTTATTACAGCATCCTGAAGAAACTCTTTGTACACGTTTTATACCATCAGACGAACCGGTATCCAGCGTCAAAAAGTGGATTGCCCATAGCGAAGGTTTTGCCAAAGGGGAAATTCACATAAATGAATGCGCTACAGAAGTTCTAAACTCTGAAAAAGCTGTCAGCATCCTCCCGATTGGAATCACTCATATTGAAGGTGAATTTGAGAAAGATGACATTGTACGTATCATGGACTTTCAAGGAAACCAGGTTGGC
This sequence comes from Bacteroides sp. AF32-8BH, assembly GCF_003435205.1. Lineage (NCBI taxonomy): Bacteria > Pseudomonadati > Bacteroidota > Bacteroidia > Bacteroidales > Bacteroidaceae > Bacteroides > Bacteroides sp. AF32-8BH. Next base: position 167,458 of record NZ_QVLZ01000007.1, read on the forward strand.
GTTGGAAAAGTGAACTGTGACTCCAAACAGGCACAAGAAGCGATTGGCAAGCATGGAAAGAAACCAGTAGTACATTATGACTATCTATACATTGAATAATTAATAATAAGAATTTCTGTTTTATCCGATTTTAGACTAAAATTAGCTTGTTTCTGTACGGTTTTCACCACAGAGTACACAGAGGTGAATCTTGTTCATGACTGCACGGTAATAAACTGTTTCATCCTATTCTAGCAAGGGGATATTCTCACTGCAATGAGAAAAAGTTCTCATTGTAATGAGTATTTCTTCTCATCCCTATGAGTATTTTTTCTCATAGGGATAAGTATAGTTGAGAATGTTTACGGAAGTTTTTTTGAATTATAATTGTATGAGTTTACCTCATTTCTGCACCCAAATGAAGCTCTTATTCAGGTAGAATATTAGCTTCTTTAGTGAAGATAAGCGCTTTTATTTTCAGTTATATAATGTATTATAGATAGACATCTGCAACATAAATACAGGGACTTTATTTGCAAAAAACTATTAATAGCAGTATATTTGCCCTCTAAACAAACAATATAATCCCCATGCTACTAAAACATTGGAACCTTATACTCATATTTTTAACATTCTCAATTATATCTTGTGAGAGCAGTAAGAATGAACCTGAAGTAAACAGTACACCGTCATTTCCTGTCGGCAGAGAGTTTAATGTCAGTTTAAATATAGCTCCTTTTCTTGAAGTAGCCGAACAACCTTTAAGCCGTTCCACCTCCACGGTGGCTGACGGAATATATGCAGTTAATGTTTTTTGGAAAGGAAAAGGCCTGACTTCTTTTCAGCCCTATGCTTCAGGCCTTTTCGATAATCCATATCGAGTAGAAATCGGGTTAATCGAAGGATATGTGTATCGCTTTGACTGCAGCTTCCTGGGATATAAAGACCGCCCATATTATACAATACAAAGTGACAGCATACTTTATGGACTTCCTTTTTCATCTACTCTGCAGAAAGAGGTGAACGGGTTAGTCAACAACGATTTAAAGATTTCAATCAATCCCCTGAATATCAATGGGGCATTTCACCAACATATTTACAAAGGAGAAATGCATATAAAATGCGATAGTACTAGTACTCACCCTACCGTCAAACGCTTTTTCGGCAGTGAGCAATTGGACTTTTCAAATCCCAATATGAATACCTCCGTTTCAATGACATTGAAACGTGCTTATTATTCTATACAATTCGTTACAGACGAACTTGCACCGGGTGACTCCATCAAAATTAAAGCAGCGGACGTTGCTCCATTTTATCTACTATATTCCAAAGATGGAACATCCCGGACGGAGGAACGAATTATCTCTATGTACGATATATCCGACTATTATACGGCCAAACTTAAGGAAGAAGAAACAATCGCTTTCACTATTTCCTACCGCCCGGCCAATGAAGAGAAATGGTATTCTCTATATACCAATCAAAGTATTAAAATGAAAAGAAACAAAAAGAACATAGTCAAAATAGTCAAGATAGATGAGCATATAGGGGATGCTACTATCTCTTTTGGTGAAGAAGCAGAAATGGAAGAATCAGAACAAGAAATAGGGAAATAATTATCATACTCAACAACTACTAAAAAAGATTCATATGAAAATCAAACATCTTATGATCGCAGGCTGTCTATTCACAGCTTTTACTCTACAATCATGTATTAAGGAGAAAGATCTGTATCAGGCACCTCCTACTACGTATTCCGAACTTAACTTACAACTGGACGGAGACTACCTCTCAACCGAACTGCCCATGGCACGCGCTACAACTCCAACCAAAATTAATGAAAGTGAAACATTAGTGGGAATCGCCATTACCATGACACCCAAAGAGGGACAGAATCCATCTTCAAAACCATACGCTTATGGTATTTTCCAGTTAGACAAGGCGAAAGATCCCAATAACCTAAAAATAAAAGTTATTGATGGATACACTTACCGCATCTCTTGCTCTATGATTGCAAATGCAAAGGACTCAATCATAAAAGACGAAAAAGGCTTCTTCGGAGCCCCTTTCGATTTGGAACGTAGCGGAAAAATCAAAGGGGAATGCCTGAACAAATTCCTGACTGCCGAACAAGCAGATGGAATCAAATTCTTATACAATATTGAAAACCCGAGAATACAAACGAGAAACGGATCACAAGACGCCTGCAACCGCCCGTTCATCGAACGTTATCATGGATTAAACGATAAAGTGGAAGTGACAGATGGCATGCAAAATCACATCATGCTCTATCGCCGTTTTTTCGGAGTAAAATTCAAACAAACAGGTTTAGAGAAAGGACGTCTTAGAATAAAACTTGAAGACGCACCAAGCATCTATTTGAATGCTAATGCAGATATTCATAAGACTGTTGAATCTGAATTAAAAATGGTCAGCATGAGAAATCTCACTGCCAATATACCTACTGGTGATAATCAACATTTAACAGAGAATGTAAAAGTGGCAGTATTTTGGGAAGAGACTCCAGGAGCAGAAGAAAAGACAATCATCAGTAGCAGTATCACATTCAAGAGAAACTATACCCATTCTATCGCACTAACCAATATCGAACATATAGGAACACCTAGTGACATAGGAATTGAAGTCGAATCAGGAGAAATGGGAGAAGATATTGAACAAGACATTCCATGGCAATGAGATAATGCCAAATAGGAGTTCGAATAACAAGCACTATACCAATATAGTGCATAAATGAAAAATACGAGATTCAGAATTGAGTCTCGTATTTTTTTAGTATTAATCTTGTAAAAACCCCAGTGAATAAGTAAAGAGCACATTTATTTCTATTTTCAACAAGTTTTATTCACATCATTCACTATATTTGCATAGTTTATCTTTCCATTTAATGCAAAAAAGGAGCAAATGACTACAAATTTAAACGAGACCTTTGCCGCTGTACAAGTAGCAAGTCGGGAATTAGCCCTGCTGAATGATAATGTCATCAATCAGATTTTAAATGCAGTAGCTGACGCAGCAATTGCAGAAACACCTTTCATTCTTTCAGAGAACGAAAAAGACCTCGCACGGATGGACAAAAATGATCCGAAGTACGATCGGTTGAAACTGACGGAAGAACGTTTGAAAGGTATTGCCGCAGATACACGCAATGTAGCAACACTCCCCTCTCCTTTGGGTAAAGTGCTGAAAGAGAGTGTTCGTCCCAATGGAATGAAGTTGACGAAAGTCAGCGTTCCTTTCGGAGTCATAGGAATCATTTATGAAGCGCGCCCTAATGTTAGCTTTGATGTTTTCTCCCTTTGTCTGAAGAGCGGAAATGCCTGCATATTGAAAGGAGGAAGTGACGCCGATTGTTCCAACCGGGCCATCATCAGTGTGATTCACAAAGTATTGAAGAAGTTCAAAATCAATCCACACATTGTAGAATTACTTCCGGCTGATAGAGAGGCTACGGCAGCGTTACTGAATGCTGTGGGCTACGTAGACTTGATTATCCCCAGAGGCAGCAGCAGTCTTATTCATTTCGTACGCGAGAATGCAAGGATTCCTGTCATTGAAACAGGAGCAGGTATCTGTCACACTTACTTCGATGAATTTGGGGATACAAACAAGGGAGCAGACATTATTCATAATGCAAAGACACGTAGAGTTAGCGTATGTAATGCATTGGACTGCACCATTATACATGAGAAGAGACTGGCCGACCTCCCTCTGATTTGCGAGAAACTAAAAGACAGCCATGTCATTATTTATGCTGATCCGCAAGCTTACCAGGCATTGGAAGGCCGCTATCCTGCCGAGCTCCTGGAACATGCAAAAGCAGAAAGCTTCGGCACGGAGTTTCTGGATTATAAAATGGCTGTCAAGACTGTAAAGAGCTTCGAAGATGCCTTAGGACATATTCAGGAAAACAGTTCTAAACATAGCGAGTGTATTGTTACCGAGAACGGAGAACGTGCAGCTTTATTCACCAGAATCGTGGACGCAGCTTGCGTATACACCAATGTGTCTACCGCTTTCACTGACGGGGCACAATTCGGATTAGGAGCCGAAATCGGAATCAGCACGCAAAAGCTACACGCACGCGGTCCGATGGGACTGGAGGAAATCACTTCTTACAAATGGGTCATTGAAGGAGATGGACAAACGAGAAGAAATTGAGACTATACCTATATGTTAAAAATCAAACAAGGTTTTGAGCGAAGCTAATTAAAAATTAAAAAATAAATGATATGAAGAAATTTACTTGTGTACAGGACATTGGCGATTTAAAATCAGCCCTTGCAGAAGCATTCGAAATTAAAAAAGAGCACTTCAAATATGTAGAACTGGGACGAAACAAGACTTTAATGATGATCTTCTTCAACTCTAGTTTACGTACCCGCCTCAGCACACAGAAAGCTGCTATCAATTTGGGAATGAATGTAATGGTACTGGATATCAATCAAGGTGCATGGAAATTGGAAACTGAACGTGGCGTAATTATGGATGGTGATAAACCGGAACATATATTAGAAGCCATTCCGGTTATGGGATGCTATTGTGATATCATTGGAGTACGCTCTTTTGCCCGTTTTGAAGACCGTGACTTTGACTATCAGGAAACTATTATCAATCAATTCATCCAATACTCCGGACGTCCTGTCTTTTCGATGGAAGCGGCAACACGCCACCCATTGCAGAGCTTTGCCGACCTGATTACCATCGAGGAATACAAGAAAACAGTACGTCCCAAAGTAGTTATGACCTGGGCTCCTCATCCACGTCCATTGCCACAGGCTGTTCCTAATTCCTTTGCTGAATGGATGAATGCAACGGATTACGAATTTGTCATCACTCATCCCGAAGGTTATGAGCTTGATCCGCAATTTGTAGGTAATGCAAAAGTAGAATATGACCAGATGAAGGCTTTCGAAGGAGCCGACTTCATATATGCCAAGAACTGGGCTGCTTATTCTGGCGACAACTATGGACAGATATTAAGCAAAGATCGTGATTGGACTGTCAGCGACCGCCAAATGGCAGTTACCAACAATGCTTATTTCATGCATTGTCTTCCGGTTCGTAGAAATATGATTGTGACAGACGATGTCATTGAAAGTCCGCAATCTATTGTGATTCCGGAAGCTGCCAACCGTGAAATCTCGGCAACTGTCGTTCTGAAAAGGTTATTGGAAGGACTGAAATAACCCCAAAAAATAAAGTGCTGATAAATCAGCACTTTATTTCTCTATTTCTTTACCTGCTTCCTGCCAGGAATTAAATCCCTTATCAAGCTCAAAGACTTTATATCCCTTCTCGCTCAAAATTGCCGCAGCCTTCTTGCTTCGTTTTCCACTGCGACAATATACAGCCACCGGTTTGTCTTTTTGCAACAAAGAATCAGCCATTGAAGCAAAAGAGTCATCCATCACATTGATGTTAATCGTCTTCGTGATATGCCCCTCCGAATATTCCGCAAGTGTACGAACATCCAGACGTTGTATATCCTCATTCTGAATAAGAGAATCAAACTCCTCTACATTCATTGATTGAAAATCCCCTTTCTGCTGACAAGAGAAAAGGGAAGAGAGAAATAAAAATATTCCCACGATTAATTGATTCAATTTAAACATATACACTCCATTATTCAATTCTGTCCCGGAGTATAGTCAAACCCAGGATCACAGTACTTATCAGATTCTATCGGAGAACCATCCTTATCGTACGTATAATATTTAAACTTTACCTTTATCGTCCGACCCGGATTCTCTTCATCTATATATTGCGCCAAAGGAACAGAAATGTAAGCACGCCGATTATAGTATTCTCCATCACTGTTCGCATCATGGTATAACAACATATTCACAATGCCATTTGTTTTAAGTTCGGACACATCTTCCACTATACCGAAAACATGTCCCTTGCCCGTACTGACCTTGAGATTCAAAATCATATTCAGATAATCCCTTCCAAGCCAGATACTGACCATCTTTACCGGATCTAGCTTTATACCGTCCTTGTAAATCGGATCATCTTCCGGTTTAGGTACCGGCGTTATGAGCGATTGCAAAGAATATATAGTAGCAGTGTTCTCACCGGAAAGCACCTCATAGTTACTCATTACACGTCTGGAAGTGTTTGGAGAGATAGTAGAACCCGTACGGTCTTCCGAAACAGTCAAGACTTCTCCCTTATCAGGAATAAGCGTTTGTATGCGACCGTCTTCCCCGGCCTCTACAGTCACAAATTCCAGTTTCACCGAAGGATAATAATAGTCATCATCTCCACAGGCAGTCATCAGGAAAAGCAATCCCCACAACCAAACAACATGTAATTTTCTTCTTTTCATCGGCAAGCTGCTAAATAATTAACTAACGGATTGGAATACATTAATAACAACTTCTCACGCAAAAAGTCTTCATCCTTATTCGGAATCTTGATCTTTGCCAATTGTTGTTCAATATAGTTCATAAACTGCTGTTTCTCTTCTTCCGTGTAATTGGACACGAATTCCGTTGTGCCATTCAGCCAATCATACGCCACATAATTTCCCGGATATATCCAGTAATTACGATGGATGCGGCGATCAAGACAGGCAGAAATACGGGCAAACAAATCCGGTTTCGGCAACGAACGGTCCAAGCCTTGCAAGTCATCATTCAAACAAGGAGCAACCTGAAAATGTACCCTGCCTTTATATCCGAAAAGACCTGTCTGCATATTAATCAAATCGTCCTGTGTCGTCTTTTTATATCCTTCGATGTCTCTCTTCAGCTGAAACTCTTGCGCTTTCAGAAAATCACACGGATCATATTCGTATGAAATAGCAAGCGGAGCAATATTCATTTCCATCAGGCGGTCTATCAAATCGCCTTCACCTCCCATTGCCAACATTTTCAATACACTGTCTTGTGTACGGTCATTCGAATCTTTTGCACGTCCTTCACGCTGCGCAATCCAAATAGACTGATTCTTCTCTGAAATGGTGTAATGCATATAACGGGACATACGCGCTGAAGATTCCAACATTTGCCGCATGGTCAACGCCCGCTGTACAATAAATGATTTATTGACACGCACCAGTTTCTTAATCCAGGGATAAATAAGCAAATTGTCGCCAATCGCAATTTCTACCGTATCCATTCCCTGGTCAATCAACAAAATAGAGAGAAAGCCCGAATCAAGAATAATATCTCTATGATTCGATATATACGTATAAGCTTTACTTTTATCCGGTATGGCGGTATGATCCAGTGTCAGTCCGGCAGTATGATCTGCCGCTATCTTCCACAAAATGCCATAACAAAATGCCTCCTGAAAATCAAGCTTAGTCTTACAGGCACGCATTTTTTGCGCCAGAAGTTCAAATGGAACGTTCGGTATAGCACCGGTAGCAGCTTTCTGAAAAGCCGGATCGGCAATCAGTTCCTCAAAGATTTGAGGAAGTTCCTCATCATTGTAAGGACGAATTTCATTAAACTCTGTCAGATCCATAAGTCTCAAGTATTATGTGCTCAAGTATTAAGTAATAAGTATAAAGTATTAGACTGCGTACAAACCGCATGGTTAATACTTTATACTTGATACTTAATACTTAAAACTTGTTTTCAATAATATCAGTCATCACATCCTTTATATCCAGTCCGGCTGCACGCACTTGCTGGGGAATAAAACTGGTAGTAGTCATTCCCGGAGTAGTATTTACTTCGAGAAGATTCAGTTTTTCACCGGCAGTTATAATGTAATCTACACGGATAATGCCGGAACAACCTAATATATCATAGATAGCTGAAGTCAGCATCTGTACGCGTTTGGTCAATTCATCCGAGATACGCGCAGGAGTGATTTCATCTACCTGTCCATTATATTTAGCATCATAATCAAAGAACTCATTGTGCGTCACTACTTCCGTAGGTGGAAAGATGACCGACTTCTCTTTTGTCTTATAACAGCCGCAAGTCAGTTCCGTTCCGTCCATAAACGCTTCAACAATCACCTCTTCCGCTTCTCCGAAAGCTTTAACAATGGCCGGTTGTATTTGTTCTTTTGTCTTCACTTTCGTAACTCCGAAACTCGAACCTCCCAGACTAGGCTTGATAAAACAAGGCAGGCCAATCTTTTCCACTACTTCCTCGTCAGAAACCGATTGTCCTTGGCGCAACAACAATGATTCGGCAATGCGCACTCCAAAAGCCTTCAGATATTGATTGCAGGTAAACTTGTCATAAGTAATGGCAGCCGCCAACACTCCACAACAGGAATACGGAATACGCATCATATCAAAATAGCCTTGCAGCCTGCCATCCTCACCCGGCGTACCGTGGATGGTGATATAAGCAAAGTCGAACACAACCTTCTCCGTTCCGTTCGTAAAACTAAAGTCGTTTCTATCCACCGGCACTTTGTTTCCGTCCGGTAATTGTACTTCCCAGCGACGGCCTTCCATCTCCACGATATACAAATTATACTTTTCCTTATCAATAAAGGAATAAATACCCTGTGCGCTACGCAGGGAAACTACGATTTCAGAGGTATCTCCTCCTGCTACGATAGCGATGTTGCGTTTCATTCTAATTCTCTATTACTTATATAGCCTCTCCACTTCTCGATAAGCCGGGTCATGTCATCCGGAAGTTCGGAAGTAAAATACATCTCTTCACCTGTGACGGGATGCACAAACCCCAATGTCATAGCATGCAAAGCCTGTCGGGGACAAGTGTCAAAGCAATTATTTACAAACTGTTTGTATTTACTAAAATGGGTTCCTTTCAGTATCTCATGACCGCCATAGCGTTCGTCATTGAACAACACATGACCGATATGTTTCATGTGGACACGAATCTGATGAGTACGTCCTGTCTCAAGTATACATTCCACAAGGGTTACGTATCCCAGTCTTTCCAGTACGCGGTAGTGTGTAACGGCATGTTTGCCCACTGTCGGATCGGACATCACCGCCATTTGCATCCGGTCTCTCGGATTACGGGCAATATTACCGACAATCGTTCCTTCATCCTGTTCCATAACACCCCACACCAAAGCACGATATTTGCGTTTGGTAGTCTTATTAAAAAATTGAATTCCCAGATTTGTTTTGGCATCCGGTGTCTTGGCAATCACCAGTAAGCCTGAAGTATCTTTATCGATGCGATGAACAAGTCCCACGTGCGGGTCATTGGCATCATAATCCGGTATATCCTTCATGTGCCAGGCCAGCGCATTGACCAGCGTGCCGTGATAGTTTCCGTGTCCCGGATGCACGACCAATCCCGCCGGTTTATTCACAACCATCAGATAAGGGTCTTCATAAACGATAGTAAGGGGAATATTTTCAGGAATAATTTCATTTTCATAACGGGGACGGTCCATCATTACCGTAATGACATCCAGCGGTTTCACTTTGTAGCTACTCTTCACCGGTTTGCCATTGGCCATAACGAATCCGTCTTCGGCAGCCTTCTGAATACGGTTGCGCGAAGCATTGACAATACGTTCGAACAGATATTTGTCGACTCTGACCATCGCCTGTCCCTTGTCTACAACCACGCGGAAGTGTTCGTAAAGCTGGGATTCGTCACCGACAGGTTCTATATCATCCAAATCATTCTCCAGTTCATCCGGAAGTTCTTCCTCTATCATGCGAGTCCGTTTCTGTTATTTATCTATTAAAACCAACTATCATCTTGAGCAGGTGATGATTCCGACGTAACCGGTTTCTCCGTATCCACGGAAACATCAACCGAGTCCTCTTCTTCCGACATATCACCGGAGCCGTCTCCCACCATCAATGTCAAAGAAGCTCCCAAAGGAATCTTTTCTCCGGCAGCCAACTGACGTCCCTGATACTTCACGCCGTACACCCAGTCTTTCTCACCATTTACCAATTGAATCTGATTCAGTTTAAAACCGGCATTCAGTAACTTGGCCTGTGCCTGGCGGAGCGAGCTGTTGTCCGCCACATCGGGAATGGCACGTAAAGGGACATCCAGGGTATTGACTGTCAGGTATACTGTACGTCCTTCCTTCACTTTTTCACCGGCTCCCGGTTTCAGTTCAAGAATGATACCCGCTGCTTTATCTTTGACATATTTGGTATCAGAAATCACATATACCAAACCGTGATTCCGGAACATCTTCGTAGCTTCTTCCACTGTCATTCCCTTCACATCGGGAACTACCACGCTTTCACCATGATGTGTATGTATATCAAGCCATTTCAACACACCAAATATCATCACTACCATCACCACAATCATGGCGATAATATTCACCCAGAAATATTTATTGGTTTTAAAAGAAAAGAATTCTTTAATAGTCATACGCATTGCTGTTAATATGCGCCAAAGATACGACAAAATAGTTGAACTTTTAAAAAGTAGGCGATGAAAAATGTCCCTACCTATTATGCAAAGACGCTTATCATCGCCAGAATTGCTGCAACTATAATCCCCACTCCTATAGATTTCAACAACCTTATTATAATGATACGGGGTTTCATGTCCCGGATATACTCTACCATCGCGTATGTTCGTTTATGAGTTTTATTTAATCTCACAAAGAAAAGCAAAAAGTCATAAATAAGAGCAAACAATACCGCTTTTTAACATACTATCCCCTTGAAAAACAGAGAAACAAAAAAGGCGAAGATTAAATTCTCCGCCTTTTTTGTTTCCTGATGACAAGTGATTATCACTTTTGTCCGTTGTACTCATCAGAAACAGTCAGTTTCTTTCTGCCTTTCGCACGACGAGCAGCTAATACTCTACGACCATTAGCCGATGCCATTCTCTCACGGAAACCGTGTTTGTTCTTTCTCTTTCTGTTAGAGGGTTGAAATGTTCTTTTCATTACTGTATCTTGTTTTTATGTTATTATTCTACGTAATCGGGCTGCAAAAATAGGCACTTTTTTTAAATTAACCAAGAGATAACTCATTTTTGCTCAAAAGTTTTTGTGTTTTTTACCGATTTAGATTACTTTTGCAGTCGAATTCCTGCGAAAACAATTAAATAACAATAATAGATTAAGAAAAATAGCAGTATGATTAATGCTCAAGACATCAAAAACGGAACTTGTATCCGTATGGACGGAAAGCTCTATTTCTGTGTAGAATTCCTGCATGTAAAACCAGGTAAAGGTAACACTTTTATGCGTACTAAACTGAAAGATGTAGTTAGCGGATACGTTCTCGAACGCCGTTTCAACATCGGTGAAAAGTTGGAAGATGTACGTGTAGAACGTCGTCCATACCAATTTTTGTATAAAGAAGGAGAAGATTATATCTTTATGAACCAGGAAACATTCGACCAACATCCTATCGCTCACGATCTGATTAATGGTGTTGACTTCCTGCTCGAAGGTTCAGTATTGGAAGTTGTTTCTGATGCTTCTACTGAAACTGTACTTTATGCAGACATGCCGATCAAGGTTCAGATGAAGGTGACTTATACAGAACCGGGCATGAAAGGTGATACAGCTACTAACACACTGAAACCTGCAACTGTGGAATCAGGTGCAACAGTACGTGTTCCTTTGTTCATCAGCGAGGGTGAAACAATCGAAATCGATACTCGTGACGGTTCTTACGTAGGACGTGTGAAAGCATAATTTGCAAAAACATATAAAAATAGCCGGGAGTCCAAGGACTTCCGGCTATTTTTATATTCATACAGTTCTATTATTTATATCCTGCAGCTTTCGCAATTCTTTTAGGAATTTCTGTATTGTCAATCTTCTCACCAAACAGTTGAGAACCTGCACCAATAGCAAATACAGGAACATAACCGGCAGAGTGCCCGCCACTTACCCAACCTATCATAGCGATTTCATCCATCACTTCCTTTGCACGTGCAGCCATCGGTTCGCTCTTAGAGTACATACTTTCAGCAAATACGACTTTATTCTTCACGAATGATTTCTCAAATTCATCACGCAACGTCTTTTCCTGTTCCCAAGAAAGAGGGAATTGTTTCCAGAAGCCCATTTCTTCGCCGAGGAATGTTTTCATGTCCTCCCAAGTGACTTTATTGCCTTTTGATTTTCTCAATTCACTGATACGTTGTGAAAGTCCGTCAGCAGAATGTTTCTGATATTGCAATGCTTTCAGGTTCAACGCATATTTTCCCGTACCGAGCACGATACCACCTGTTTCATGGTCTGCGGTAATCACAATCAGCGTTTCTTTCGGATGTTTCTTATAGAATTCATAAGCTACTTTGATGGCATTATCCATGTCTTTCACTTCGTTGAACACAGTAGCGGCGTCATTAGCGTGGCATGCCCAGTCTATTTTACCTCCTTCTACCATCAGGAAAAAGCCTTTATTATTGCCTTTAGTAAGAAAGTCAATAGCACTTTCCGTAATTTGTGCTAATGTCAAATCATTCTCTTTGCGGTCAATAGCATAAGGCAGACAAGAAGGATTGGCTCCCTCTTCCTGAATCAAGATCATCTTTTCTGCTTTTGCAGCTTTTGCCTTATAGTCATTGTAACCACGTGCTACTGTATATCCTGCCTCTTCAAAAATAGGGAAAATGCTCGGAGCTTCTTTCTTGTCATAAGTGGTGGTAGGTTTCAAGAAACCACCGCCTGCATAAAAATCGAAATTGGCTTTCGGCAAATCAAGAGCAATTTCATAATTCATATTACGATCGGGTTGATGTGCATAAAATGCGGCAGGAGTAGCATGATCCACACTGACAGAAGTCGTTACGCCCACCTTTTTTCCTGCTTTCTTTGCTTTTTCTGCGACAGTCTGAATAGCATTTTTATCTTCTCCTACAGAAATAGCGCCATTATAAGTTTTCTTTCCTGTTGCCAATGCAGTACCTGCAGCTGCAGAGTCTGTTACTGAATTTTTAGCAGAGAAAGTGGTTGCTACGGTAGCAACCGGAAATTGAGTAAATAACAAAGGCTCGACTCCAATACGACCATTTTGAATTTCCGCCTGATACATCTCCGTACCATTTACTTGATTGACTCCCATTCCATCTCCGATGAAATAGAATACGTACTTTGCCTGCCCGTTGGCTACAACGGAGATAAGGACAAAGAACAGTGTGTAGACTAACTTTTTCATTTTCTAGTATATTTATTTTAGATTAGTTGTCTACAAAGGTAGAAAAAAAAGAGAGATGCACAGTGGATTATTGAACACTAAAAGTAGATATTTGCTTTATACACAAGCATTATTGGCTCGTATATTACGAAGTAATAACATATTGCTATCTGTGAATAACATTATAGGTTCATCACATTCTGCTCGAACATATCTTTATCTCCGGCAGCTTTATTACGCATCCGGCTATGATAATTATAGATAGTGGCCAAAGAATAACCGAGAAAATGAGCGATCTTGTTACTGTCTACCACTCCCAGACGGATAAGGGCAAAAATACGAAGTTCTGTTGTCAGAAGTTCATCGGATTTCGGATAAACTCTTGCTTCTTCTACCAACAATTCATTAAAAGCGGAAATAAAGTTAGGGAATAGTTTCAAGAAAGATTTATCAAATTCATTATAGAATTCATCTCGTTCATCCCGAATAAACTGTTCAGACTTAATGGCCTTAAATAAATCCTCAATACGGGATGCCATCGCCAGTTTGGCCAATGAGCGACGGTAGGTTTCCAGTTTATCCAGATAGTTGACACACCTGTCCAGATAGCGGGCAATATATACCTCTTTTATTTTCCCCGTCTGTTCCAGTTCTTTGTTTACGACTTGCATCTGTTCATTGGCCAAACTCAAATCATGCCGCATGGCAGACAGTTTTTTCATCCATCGATACAGGAAGAAGATAGCAACCAAAAGAAACAATGATAACAAGCTGACACTGATTAACATAGTGCGGGAAACCACACGTTCTTTTTCTTCCTTCAACTTATAAGCCTTATCAATGATCGGGAAGAATTCTGTTACTTCGATAAAACGTAAACGGGCATTACAAGCTACGGCATCTTCCATCGAGCAGCTCAAATATTTGTAGGCGCGGTCAATATCTCCCTGTTCATACATAAGGTGTGCCAGCTTCTGCAAAGAGGCATACTCCCTCACTGATGATTCTAAATCTGCTATCGCTGTCAATATCAGATAGTATATTTCTTTTTCTGTATCTTTCTTCATATTATATGCTTCGGACAGCGTATAGTAGATATACACTTTCTGACGTTCGTCAACGACGTCCTTCAATGCGTCATTAAGCATAACTAAGGCCGTATCAGCCTTACCATTGACTATATATTTTTCAGCCGCAGCAATCGTCCTGTTTGTTTCCGGAGGCATGACACTGATAATAGAATCACGATACAAATCTGTCTTTTTCAGGTATTTCTTTTTTTCCTCTTTATTGGTGGTGTAGTCAGCAAGCCAGCCATAGCAGGCACGGTAAGTCTGATAATAAGACAGTAACATTCTTTCTTCCAATTTCTCCGGATCAATTCTCTCCAGTTCTTTCATTGCCTCAATATACATTCCCATCACCCCCAATACCGTTGCCCGGTTAATGATAATCTCATTCTCCAACTCCGGATGATTCAATTGGGGGAGAATCTCTTTCCTATTATTTATATAATGAAGTGCGGAATCAGCCTGATAATGAAGATAAGCATCAAACAAAGAACCGTATAGCCGATATTTGTCTACGGGATCGACCGAATGAGCAAGTTGAACTTTCAAGCCATCAATTTCTTTTTCTTTCTGAAGTTGATAAGTCTCTTTCTTATTTATGATATCATCCAGTCTTTTAAGAGCTGCTCTACATTCCGTCTGCTTTGCAGACAATGAAACGGAAGAGGTCAAAAGAAGAAACAATATATAATAGACCAGATTTCTCATAGGTTGCTTTTTAATGATGTCACAAATATAATGAATATAGTAATAAAAATAAAATATATATTCATAACTATTTTAATTTTCACTTGTATTTTCTTATTGCATTTTCGCTAATAGCACACTGATTTACAAGAAAATAAGCACTTTAGGCATTTATATTTATATTCTAGTTTCCAAATAAAGCATCCTATCCTTCTACATTTGCAACATCGGTTCGCCGAGCAAACATTTAAAATCCACGTTACCATGAAAAAGTTTTTTTTATCTGTAATCTTACTTGTATCGTTATTAAATTGCAGTTCACTATTCGCCGCAACTACAATTAAAAAAGTAGCCCCTGCATTTTGGTGGGCAGGAATGAAAAACCCGCAACTGCAAATCCTGTTGTATGGGGAGCATATAGCCTCTGCAGAAGTTAGCATTTCGTCTAAAGACATCATGCTGCAAGAGGTTGTTAAACAAGAAAATCCGAACTATTTGCTTTTATACATGAATACTTCGGAAGCAGCCCCACAGAAATTCGAAATCATCCTGAAACAAGGTAAAAAGCAAACTGTAGTCCCCTACGAACTTAAACAAAGAAGACCGTCGGCTTCCAAAGTGGAAGGTTTCAATTCCAGTGACGTACTTTATCTCATCATGCCAGACCGCTTTGCTAATGGTGATGCGTCTAATGATATAGTTCCCGGAATGTTGGAAGCTAAAGTAGACCGCAACGATCCTTTTGCACGCCATGGCGGTGACCTGAAAGGAATAGAAAATCATCTGGATTATATTGCCGATTTGGGAGTGACGAGTATATGGCTCAATCCTATTCAGGAAAATGATATGAAAGAAGGGTCCTATCATGGATATGCCATTACCGACTATTATCAGGTAGACCGTCGTTTCGGAAGCAACGAGGAATTCCGCAACCTGGTGGAGCAGGCGCATGGTAAAGGGTTGAAAGTAGTCATGGATATGATCTTCAATCATTGTGGAGATCAGCATTACCTCTTCAGAGATATGCCTTCCAAAGATTGGTTCAACTTCAAAGGCAAGTATGTACAAACCACTTTCAAAACAGCTACTCCGTCAGATCCGTACGCTTCAGACTATGCGAAGAAAATAGTAGTAGACGGCTGGTTCAGCGAATGTATGCCGGACTTTAACCAACGTAACCGCCATGTAGCTACTTATCTGATACAAAGCAGTATCTGGTGGATTGAGTATGCAGGTATCAATGGCATACGTCAGGACACACATCCTTATGCGGATTTCGAAATGATGTCCAACTGGTGTAAAGCTGTAACAGAAGAATATCCCGATTTCAACATTGTAGGAGAAACCTGGATAGGCAGTAACGTGCTTGTCTCTTACTGGCAAAAGGACAGTAAAGTAGCCGCTCCCAAAAACTCGCATTTGCGTACAGTGATGGACTTCCCACTGATGGATCAGATGAATAACGCCTTCGACGAAGAAACAAACGACTGGAACGGAGGACTTTACCGTCTCTTCGACTATCTATCACAAGATATCGTCTATGCCGACCCGATGAATTTATTAGTCTTTCTCGATAATCATGACACTTCCCGTTTCTACCGTTCGGAAGCAGCTACACAAAACCTCGACCGCTACAAACAAGCTCTCACATTTCTATTGACCACCCGGGGAATCCCGCAAATATATTACGGTACTGAAATTCTAATGGCCGCCGACAAAGCCAATGGCGACGGCTTACTTCGCTGCGATTTTCCGGGAGGCTGGCAGAATGACGCACAGAATTGCTTCAACGCAACCAACCGGACCGTACAACAAAATGAGGCTTTCTCTTTCCTGCAAAAATTACTTCAATGGAGAAAAGGAAACGAAGTCATTGCTAAAGGCAAACTAAAACATTTCTCTCCCAACAAAGGAGTATATGTATACGAACGCAAATACGGCAACCAATCAGTAGTGGTATTCCTTAACGGAAACAACCGGGAACAAACCGTCAGCCTGAATGAATATCAGGAAATATTGCCTGCCTCATCTGCTCACAATGTACTGACAGGAGAAACAGTCAAATTAGACAAAGAATATACGTTTCAAAGCCGCGGAATTTTGATTTTAGCCTTCCAATGAAGTTCATAACGACTTATATTTATGAAGGGAGTGATAAATATTAATCATCTAATAAACAGAACATTGTCATTTATATACACTTGTATTTTTATTCTAATTCACAGAGCTGGCAAGGATAGTCTTTACATTTGCGATATTCCTAATGCAGAACACCTGAAAGCTCGAATTGATTAGCTTACAATTTAATACCATAGATAAAATGAAGAAGAATTTATTGATTATTGCCTTACTCTGTATTTCGTTCATCGCGAACGCACAACAGAAACTGACCTCACCGGATGGAAATCTGGTAATGACCTTCCAATTAAATAAAGAAGGTGCTCCCATGTATGAATTGAGTTACAAAGAAAAAGCTGTTATCAAACCAAGTACATTGGGGTTGGAACTGCAAAAGGAAAATGCAACCCAAACAGATTTCGACTGGGTAGACCGTAGAGATCACGGTAAACTGGATTCAAAGACCAATCTACGTACCGGATTTCAACTGAAAGATTCCCAAACTTCTACTTTCGACGAGAACTGGCAACCTGTATGGGGAGAAGAAAAAGAAATCCGTAACCATTACAACGAACTGGCCGTAACTTTATTCCAACCAGAAAATGACCGTTCTATGTTAATCCGTTTTCGTTTATTCAACGATGGTCTGGGTTTCCGCTATGAATTTCCACAGCAGAAGTCATTGAACTACTTCGTTATTAAGGATGAGCACTCGCAGTTTGCCATGGCAGGAGATCATACCGCTTACTGGATTCCGGGAGACTATGACACACAAGAATATGATTATACCGTTTCCCGCCTGTCAGAGATCAGAGGCTTGATGAAGAAAGCGGTAACACCGAATACATCACAGACTGTTTTCTCACCTACAGGTGTACAGACAGCTTTGATGATGAAAACAGACAACGGCTTGTATATTAACCTTCATGAAGCAGCTTTGATTGATTATTCTTTGATGAACTTGAACTTGGATGATAAGAATATGGTATTTGAATCATGGTTGACTCCTGACGCGCAAGGCAACAAAGGGCATTTGCAGACACCTTGCAATACACCTTGGCGTACAATTATCGTTAGCGATGATGCCCGCAATATTCTTGCTTCACGTATTACGCTGAATCTGAACGATCCTTGCAAACTGACTGATACTTCTTGGATTAAACCTGTGAAATACATCGGTGTATGGTGGGACATGATTACCGGAAAAGGCTCTTGGGCTTATACAGACGAACTGACCAGTGTAAAACTAGGTGCAACAGATTATTCTAAAACCAAACCGAACGGTAAACATTCTGCTAATACTGCTAATGTGAAACGTTATATTGATTTTGCTGCCGCTCATGGATTCGACGCTGTATTGGTGGAAGGCTGGAATGAAGGTTGGGAAGACTGGTTTGGTAACAGCAAAGATTATGTATTCGACTTTGTAACTGCTTATCCCGACTTTGACGTAAAGGAAATCCATCGTTATGCTGCCAGCAAAGGGGTGAAAATGATGATGCACCACGAAACTTCCGCTTCAGTTCGCAACTATGAACGTCACATGGACCAGGCATATAAATTTATGGTCGACAATGGTTATAATTCAGTAAAGAGTGGTTATGTAGGCAACATTATTCCGCGCGGTGAACATCACTACGGTCAATGGATGAACAACCACTACCTGTATGCGGTAAAGAAAGCCGCCGATTATAAAATCATGGTCAACGCACACGAAGCAACCCGTCCGACAGGTATTTGCCGCACCTATCCTAATTTGATTGGAAACGAATCGGCACGTGGCACAGAATATGAATCATTCGGAGGTAACGCGGTATACCACACTACGATCCTTCCTTTCACCCGTCTGATTGGTGGTCCGATGGACTATACTCCGGGAATTTTTGAAACTCATTGTAACAAGATGAATCCGGGCAACAATTCACAAGTACGTAGCACACTGGCTCGTCAGTTAGCTTTATATGTAACAATGTACAGCCCGCTTCAAATGGCTGCTGATATTCCCGAAAACTACGAACGCTTCATGGATGCTTTCCAGTTTATTAAAGATGTAGCTATGGATTGGGATGAAACGAAATACTTGGAAGCAGAACCAGGACAATACATCACTATCGCCCGCAAAGCAAAAGGTACAAACGACTGGTATGTAGGTTGTACGGCAGCCGATAATGGACACAACTCTAAATTAGTTTTCGATTTCCTTGAACCGGGTAAGCAATACATCGCTACCGTTTACGCCGATGCGAAAGACGCTGACTGGAAAGAAAATCCACAGGCATATACCATCACCAAAGGTCTGTTAACCAATAAAAGCAAACTGAATCTGCGTGCTGCTAATGGTGGCGGGTATGCTATCAGTATCAAAGAGGTAAAAGATAAAGCAGAAATAAAAGGATTGAAGAAGATTTAAGCGTCAAGAGGTATCTGTCATTTCGAGCACGTGGGTACTCGGAAGGCAGCATGCCTAAGTTATTCTTCAAAAACAGATTAGTTTTCAATAGGTATTCTTTATAAGAGAATAGTTTTACGAACAGGATATTATTATTTATTTTGTTGATTTTAATACCATAAAAGCATGAAGCAAGTTAATCTAAGAATCTATAAAGCGATTCTTCCCCTTTTAATGGGGTTATTCATTTCATTAGGCGCTTATGCACAGCTGATTTCAGTCAAGGGACATGTAAAAGACGCTGTAGGCGAACCGGTGATTGGAGCGAACATTATAGTGAAAGGCACTACCAACGGTACTATTACCGATTTTGACGGTAACTTCACTTTAAATGCCCCCAAGGGTTCTATTTTGTCTATTTCCTATATTGGATATAAATCCACAGAAGTGGCTGCTGCTCCTTCGCTGACTGTCACACTGAAAGATGATAGTCAGGTATTAAACGATGTAGTTGTCATAGGTTATGGTTCGGTGAAAAAGAGTGACCTTAGTGGTTCGGTAGTGGCTATCAAAGCCGAAGAGATGAACCGCGGTGCTGTCACTTCACCCCAAGAACTGATTCAAGGTAAAGTGCCGGGGCTATTTGTGGCTCCCGGAAACGGTCAGCCAGGTGCAGGTTCTACCATCCGTATTCGTGGAGGTGCTTCGCTCAACGCTTCCAACGACCCGTTAATAGTGATTGATGGTATTCCTACCTCCAATGATGCTGCTCCGGGTACGCCCAACGCACTGGCCACTATCAACCCGAATGATATTGAAACATTTACCGTGCTGAAAGATGCTTCGGCTACCGCTATTTACGGTTCACGCGCATCGAACGGTGTTATCATTATCACTACCAAGAAGGGTTCACAAGGAAAAGTGAAGATCACCTATTCGGGTAGCTTTGCAGCCAAAGATCCCTACCAGCGTGTACCGACATTGGGTGCCGACGAATTCCGCAGTACACTACTCGGTCAATATGCCGAAGGGACTGCACAGGGGAATGCTGTTCGCAACATCCTGAATGTATATCCTAATCAGTCTACCAACTGGCAAGATGCCATTTACCAGACAGGATTGAGTATAGACCAAAACATAGCTGTTTCCGGTAAGGCGGGATTTTTACCTTATCGTGTCAGTTTCGGTTATAACAACGAACGTGGAACTTTGAAAACTGCTTCTTACGAACGTTATACAGGAGCTATCAACCTTAGTCCGAAGTTCTTCAACGATCACCTGAGTGTAGATATTAATGTGAAGGGAACGATCAATAACAATCGATTTGCCGATGCAGGTGCAGTAGGTGCAGCCGCTTTCTTCGATCCGACGAAACCGATGTACACGGACAATGGCAAGTATAATGGTTACTGGAACTGGTCGGAAGTGCCGGGTGCAGTACAGTCGGTTGCTACCTGGAATCCGCTTTCCTTATTATATGATAGAGACAATCATGGAAAAACCAAACGTAGTTTGGGAAATATCCAACTTGACTATAAGATACACGGACTGGAAGACCTCCACGCCAATCTGAACTTAGGTTACGACGTAGCCAAAACTACAGGAAGTAACTTTATGGCTCCCGGTTCTGTGCAGAGTATACAGGACACCAACTTTCCTAGTTTGGGAAATGGTAATACATGGAACAACCTCCGTCGTAATCACCTGCTCGACTTCTATCTTAACTATACCAAAGATATAGAATCCATCAAGAGCCACATAGACGTAATGGCAGGTTACTCTTGGCAGCACTTCTACTATGCCAACCACGATATCACTTATTCTAATGTCACCGACGGAAGCGAAGGCGACAAGGAAGGCTATACATACAACGCCGAAAAAGGCAGATACATCCGTAACGACCACCGCCGCATTCCTAATGAAAACTATCTGGTATCTTTCTTCGGACGTCTGAACTATAACTTTATGGGACGCTATCTGCTGACTGCCACTTTACGTCAGGACGGTTCTTCCCGCTTTAGCAAGAACAACCGTTGGGGATTATTCCCTTCAGCAGCATTGGCATGGACGGTAAGCGATGAAGCTTTTATGCAGGGCACGAAGAACGTATTGTCTAAACTGAAAATCCGTGCGGGTTATGGTGTGACCGGACAACAGGAGATTACAGATTATATGTATCTGACTACCTATTCATTCAGCACCAGCCCCAATAACACTTATCTTGGCTCGCTCCTACTGAAACCGAACGGCTACAGTCCCGACCTGAAATGGGAACAGACTGTCACCTACAACCTTGCCATCGACTACGGATTCCTCAACAACCGCATCAACGGTAGCATTGAATACTACCAGAAGCACACCAAAGACTTGTTGAATACCGTAAATGCTCCTGCCGGAACGAACTTTGCCAATGAGATCACCGCCAACGTAGGCGAAATGAAGAACGAGGGTGTAGAGTTCAACGTCAATGCAATGGCGATACAGACCAAGGATTTCTCATGGAACATAGGTTATAATATCACCTGGAATGACAGCAAAATAACCAAGCTTACCGCCAATTATAACCCCGAATATCAAGGTATCAGTGTAGGCGACCGCCAACGCCATCAGATAGGTTACGCACCAAACACGTTCTATCTCTATCAACAAGTGTACGACAAAGACGGAAAAGCGATCCAAAACGCTTTTGTAGACCGTGACGGCGATGGTAAGATTACCGAAGCCGACCGCTATCTGACTGGCAAAAGCCCGATGGCAAAAGTCTTTATGGGATTTAGTTCAGAGTTTACCTGGCGTAACTGGGACTTAGGTTTCAACCTGCGTGCCAACCTCGGTAACTACGTCTATAACTCCCTTGCTTCAGACAATAGTTCAGCCAACAATTACAGTGGGAAAGGATTCCTTGTGAATTACTACGATGCCATCTACAAAACCGGATTTACTCAAATCAACAGTACAGAGCAAGGTGCCAGCGACTACTTCCTGGAAAATGCCTCCTTCCTGAAGATGGACAACATCACGTTGGGATATTCATTCCAGAAACTTTTCAGCAGCCGTCTGTCGGGACGTATCAGTGCTTCGGTGCAGAATGTATTCACCATCACCAAGTATAGCGGTCTTGATCCCGAAACTTCGGCAATAGACGGCACGATGTGGGCCCGCCCCCGTACCTTCTCATTAGGCATCAATCTTAACTTCTAAAACCCGGACAATCATGAAAAAGAAATATTATATACTAGCTTCTCTACTGGTTTGTTTCATTGGTATGACCAGTTGTGTGGGCGACCTCGATGTACAGCCGCTCGACTCTACTGTAGTAACTGCCGAGAGAGCTTATTCCGACGCTGAAAGCTATACCAAAGGACTCAATAAAATATATTCTGTCTGGGCACATTCCGGACAAAACGGTGGCGACTCCGATATCCAGGGACTCGATGGCGGTGAAACCGTACTACTGCGTTGCTGGTGGACGATGCAAGAACAGACCACCGACGAATGTAAGAACGCTTCCACCGGAGCATGGATCAACGAAATCAACGAACTGACCTGGAGCACTGCCAAAAACCAAGTGATAGAAGGTGTCTACCAACGTTGTATGTTTGTCGTTGCACTGGCGAATGAGTTTATGAAGAACGTAGACAATGCCCCGGCAGAGATAGACAAGAAAAGCTATGCCGCACAGGCACGTTTCAACCGTGCATTGGCTTATTACGTATTGATGGATTCTTTCGGTCGTCCTCCGTTTATCACCGAACAGAACTATTCGCTCAATCCGTCGCAGCTTTCCCGTGCCGAACTATTCAACTGGATTGAAAGCGAACTGACCACCATCCGCACCGACCTGCCTGCTACCCGCAGCGAATACGGACGTGCTGACCAAACGGTAGTCGACGCCCTTCTGGCTCGTATGTACCTCAACGCCGAAGTCTACACCGGACAACCCCGATATACCGACTGTATCACTGCTTGCAAACGTGTCATTCCTAATTATTCGCTGGCACAGAACTATGCCGACCTTTTCAAAGCGGATAACGGTGAGAACCCCGAGACGCTGAAAGAAATTATCTTTCCGATTATGTTCGACGGACGCAAGATTCAATCATGGGCTATGACAGCCATTATCGTTGGTTCACGCAAAGAAGCCGGAGGTGGAGTTCGTGAAGGTTGGAGCGTCTTCCGTAGCACACAGAACCTGGTCAAATTGTTCGACTTCAAAGATAACACCACCCCTAAACCTGCCGAAATAAAAGATAAAAGAGGTATTTTCGACGATTACAATGGTGTATGCAACTATGAGATTACAACGGGAGTCACCGGCACCTTTGCAACCGAAGGCTGGGGTGTACAGAAATATACCAATCTTACCAGCACAGGCGAAGCTGGGCAGGACGTTTTGTGGGTAGACACCGATTTCCCTCTGTTCCGTTTGGCAGACGTTTATCTGATGTATGCCGAATCAGTGGCTCGTGGCGGTGAAGGTGGCGACATCACTACTGCCGTAGGTTATGTGAACGAACTGCGTGACCGTGCATACGGTTCAACTGCCCACACACCGATTGATGCAGCCTGGCTGAAAGCCAACAACTACCGGAACATACTGGACGAAAGAGGACGCGAACTTTACTGGGAAGGCCTTCGCCGTACAGACCTAATCCGCTTTGGCATGTTTACTTCCGACTCATACACCTGGCCAGCCAAGGGTGGTATCATAGCAGGAGTCGGCATCAACGAGAAATACAATGTATTCCCTATTCCTGTTTCAGACATCAGCGTGAACGGCCAACTGGAACAAAACGAAGGTTATAAATAATAAAATGACTCACAGATATGAAAATAGTAAAATATATATCAGCAATCTGCCTTTCACTATTGGTATTCAGTGCGTGTGACAGCGATCTGGACAAAGTATATTACAATGAGAGCGAAGCGATTCCTGCCGTACTTTCCGGTATTGCCGACACTTATGTATTAGATGCAAACAAGGCTCAAACCACTGCAATAGAATTTAAATGGACCAAACCTCAAGCAGGATATGCAGCCAAAATTATCAATTCATTGCAAATGGACCTGAAAGGGAAGAATTTCGGAAGCGCAATCACTTTATACTCTTCTACAGAAGAGGGACCTTATTCCATCACTACAAAGGATTTGAATAGTAAAATTATGAAGCTGCTTCAATCTTATGAAATGGAAGTAACCGTAGCACCCTATGATTTTGAATTCCGTATCGCTTCTTCTATTTCAGATGCCGCTGATTCTTTCTATTCAAATGTAGTGTCTACCCAAATCACTCCATTCGTCGGTGATCCCGAATATCCAAAAGTATATTTGCCGGGGGCCTATTGCAGTTGGGGAGATCCAAATGATTCGTTCCAGCAATGCCAACTACTGTTCTCTGCCAATGATGATGGTATCTATGAAGGATGGGTAGTCTTTGGCAATCAGACAAAAGATGGCTGGAAAATTTCTCCTGAAGCGTCTTGGAACACCAGTTGGGGGTATGAGGGTACCAATGAAATGAATCCAACCTCCATCACTTTAGTTGCCGGTGCGGGCAATATTAGTTGCTATGATAAGTTCTCTTATAAGTTTTCTTTTAATAAAACAACTCTGGAACTTTTAGTAAAAGCATCAGCCGATGCATGGGGAATTGCAGGTACACATAACGATTGGGGAAAGGCAGCTGCAGACACTCCGATGACTTTAGCTTTTGAATCGGATGCTTCAGGCACCAGAGCTTATTACTTAACAGCTACGCTGGATCTGAAAACCGATAACGCATGGAAAATCCGCGCGGACAACGAATGGGTTAATTCATTCGGTACCAATGATGTTGAAGGAGAATTTGAAGAAGCGGGCAGCGATAATAATTTTAAAGTAAGCGAGGATGGTACTTATACTATTAAGTTGTACTTCAATAGAGTGAAAGCTAAATTGATCGTGACAAAAAAATAAGTCTTTCCATCACAAATTACGCAGGTTCATACAGATTATTTATATTGTTAACTAGTAAATTACAATCTAATCCGGATGAATCTGCGTTATTCTTAATGATAAACCATCAAACCTGTGTTTCTCCTTCGATATACTCTTCCAAAAAGAGATTCTCACCATCAAATACGGCATAAGAGAAAAAATTAATCCAGTCTCCCAGAATCAGCACACGCGAAGTAACACTCAACATCAAATCCAGTTCAATGTGCCGATGCCCGTAAATAAAAAAATTGATATTAGGATGACTCTTCAAATAATCTTTTGTATATAACACCAGATGTTCTTTATTCTCACCCATATAATCGGGTTCTTTTCCATCCGCCCGTTTCTGCCGACTATGCTTTGCCCATGACAAACCTAATTCCACACTCCAACGGGGATGGATAGCTGAAAACATCGTTTGCAAAGTTTTGCTATGGAACATCTGTCGGAGTAATTTAAACTTCTTGTCCGGATCGCCCAGTCCGTCACCGTGAGCAAGATAGAATTCTTTCCCGTAGATTTCGGTAGTGAGCGGTTCGCGATGCATGATAACCCCGCACTCCTTTGTAAGATAATCTCCACACCAGATATCATGATTGCCAATAAAGTAATGAACTTCCACTCCCATATCCGTCAGTTCGGAGATTTTTCCCAGAAAACGGGTATAACCTTTAGGAACCACTAATCGGAATTCATACCAGAAGTCGAACATATCTCCCAGCAAATAAACAGCAGAAGCCTTGTGCTTTATACTATCGAGAAAATTCACCAAGCGTCGTTCTTGCGTACGGCCATGCTCAATGGCACGTGAACCAAGATGCGCATCGGAAAGGAAATAAACGTTCTTCATGAGTTTTGAGTTGTTAGTTATAAAAGATTGATTATGAGGTTATCACTCGTAACTAGAGAAAACCGAGCTCGAGTTTCGCTTCCTCACTCATCATATCTTTATCCCATTCCGGTTCAAACACCAGATTAATGGTAGCCGCAGTCACACCCTCCACCGATTCCACTTTCTGACGAATATCTTCCATGATAAAATCAGCAGCCGGACAGTTAGGGGCTGTCAATGTCATATCAAGCACTGTTTCTCCATTATCGGCAACATCTATCTTATAAATCAGTCCAAGATCGTATACGTTCACCGGAATCTCCGGGTCGTACACCGTTTTCAGCATGGCTACAATCTTTTCTTCTATTTCTATTTTTTCCATAACGTCTTCAATTAATTGTGTATCGCAAAGATAGAGATAAAAAATGAAACATAAAAAATTAGGTACGGAATGAGTGTCCCGTGCCTAAAGAATATTACATTTATTCTCTACCATCGGTTCATTAAGAAAACGTACCAGAGTAGTAAATTGTTGCAATGAGTCGTCTTAATCCAATTTCTCACCGAAATCTGTCTGTTGTTGCTCCACTTCTTTCAGTTTTAATTCATTCAGTTCACGACGGAGACGTTCCAGCTCCAACTCTGCGTCACTCTTCTTATCTATGGAAAACGATTCGGATTGCTTAGGCCGGGCTTCTTCTTTCTTATCAAATATCAACGGATACATCGGAGCGGAAGAAGTAAGTTCCAATTCACCGCTTACAGGCATCTGTGATCCTTCAAACAAAACACTAGCCCTTACTTTTATCTTTCCAGGAATTGTAGTTGATTGAATCAATACAGGAGCACTTCCCCACTTCACCGGAGCAGGATTGGCCAAAACATTTGCCCCGCCCAAAATATGTCCCTCTCCTTCTACAAAGAACTTGATATAATAATTATTCAAACGCTTTACATTTCCATTCTTATCCGTGACTTCTGCCACAACAGTAACAAAATCAGATCCATCAGCACGCAGTCCGACTCCTTCGTTGTCTACTCTCAAACGAATCTGTTCTGCACGGCGGGCTGGCATTACTTTATGTGTAGCCACCACTTTACCATCCATCAGTCCCTCTGCCAGGAAATAGACGTCCGCATCATGCTTTTCACGAGTCATCTTCTTATCAACCATAAAGTCAAATACCCCGGGGAAAGTTATTACCGGAGAAGGCATTCCTTTTCGCGTCTTGTCTTTTTTATAGGTATAAGTCTGTCCATCTTTATTCACAGTCAAACGAACTTCATCGCAGTTGGAATACACCGTTACATCTCTGCTTGAGAACGGTGTCATCTCGTGAGCAATATAAACCATCGGTCCGCTTTCTGCCAAACTCTCGGAAACGACAGCCGGACGTTGCGCCTTAAACATATAATAGGAATACTTAGGCTGACGGAATACATCCATCAATCCACCATAGAACGGGTCCGGATGGTATCCCCGCTGATGATCGAACGAATGCCACAAGCATCCGCCCACATGCCAGGGAGACTCTTTATACAAACCATCATAGCAAATGTAATTATAATAAGGAGAAGCGTAATGAGCAGCCTGTATAAGCATAGGCTGTTCTCCCCAGTTACGGGCTGTGCGACTTGGAGAATTGTGCGAACTCCAATCATCGACATTATCTCCCCACTCGCGTGTAAAATATGTAATTTTAGGATCACGTTTTGAAAGATCCATCGGATGGGCAAACTGTACCGGAAAATATTGCGAGCCCTTGGCTTGCACATCACAACCGGAATAGCAGGACGGATAAGGATATTCCTCATCAACAATCCCTTTCACACGCCCGGCAAAATCTTCCGGATACCATGTTTCATTCAAGATCGGTTCCCACAGCCATACACAAGGATGGTTACGGTCACGACGAACCATATTACGTATATCATTATAAACCCGTTTGGCAAAAATGGGTTCGTTATTCCAGAATTGCCATCCCGGAGTATTCACGATAACAAACAGACCAAGTTCATCACAAGCATCCATAAAAGCAGGATCTTGCGGACAATGTGCATTACGGATTACTTCCAGCCCCAAATCTTTCAGTTTCTTGGCGTCACGCCAGTGAATACTATTGGCAACCGCATTTCCTACAACTGCAAAATCCTGATGCCGATTAGCTCCCATCAAAGGTTTACCATAAGGTTTTCCATTCAGCCAGAAGCCATCTTTTCCCTTAAATTCGATACTACGGATACCGACACGACGACGATAACCATCTACTACATTTCCATTCTTATCATAAATACGCACACACAGATTATACAGATAAGGTGATTCAGGAGTCCATAAATGCGGCTGCTTCACTTTCATCTTTCCATTATGACTTGTCGCAGTCCCTTTACGGATATTCAGTTTCACATCTGACGATGCCACTTCTTTTCCTGCACGGTCTACTAAAGAATAGGAAATTTTTCCTGCAAAGCCCTGTTTGTCTTCATTACGTATATGCGCTTTCAAGAGAATATCTGTCGATTGCTCCGATACACGATCGGTGGCAATAAACAGTCCGCCTCCTGCTATTTCGTTCTCGTAATTCGGATCCGTGATAAACACATAATTATGTGCAATCAGCCAGCAATCCCGATAAATACCTCCCAAGTAGGCATAATCTAACACATCTTGTGGTTTTCCAGGCGCATAGGTCGGATCGTCGCTATTATCAGCCCACACCGCAATCACATTGTCCTCTCCCCACTTCAATGCATCAGTCACATCTACCGATACGGGAAGATAGCCTCCAAAGTGCTCTGCCAATAATTTACCGTTTACATAAATCTTACTTTTACCCATAATGGCTTCAAAGTGGAGAAACAGTTTCTTTCCTTTCAATGCTTCGGATGGAGTAAAGTGTTTACGATACCATACTTCCCCCTGATAATTGATGCAACCACTAGCCTCAGTAGGAAGATACTCAATACCATTAGGTAAAGACACCACCTGCCAGGCTTTGTCGTTAAATTCTTTTGCTTCGGCACCCACCGCACTTCCTTTATAAAAACACCAGGCAGGATTCATCGAGTACACATCACGCCCGGTATCCGGCAACCGGAAGAAACCGGCTGTTGAAAATTCCGGCTCATGGGCATAGCCCATAAAAAACAGAGATAAAAGCAGTAAGCTAACAAAGATTCGTCTCATATAAAGTTTTATTTTACAATGAATGTCATGTTGTATGTCGCAATCAACCCAAAGATGTCTTCGACACACAAAGATAGTATATTCCAGATACGAATCCCCCTATTTGTCCTCTTCATATACAAAACAAGGATAAATAAGGGGATTCAAACTAATACCTGTCAGTTATTATTCATCCGGTTGAATGAGTAAAGGTACTCTGGCACTGTCGGTTCCTGTATTTTCAACATACTTGTAACCAGAGCCAGCTATCGCTTGATTCATGGATGCAATTTTATCAATCAGGGCAGCAGCATCGCTTACCTTAGTTGAAGTTGGTAAGTTTCCACCCGGATTCGAAACTCCGTCGGACATAAAATAACATTCGTTTGCTGTCACTGATCCCGTTGATATTCCACAAATGGTAACAGAAGCAGTGCCAGAAAGCACAGAAGTTGAATAACATCCTGTCAAAGTTCCACCATTTTTCACCAAACCGCCAATATTTCCGGACGCTTTGGCCACTATTTCACTAGCAGCAAACGAAGCGGTTACAGGTCCTTCGTTTCCTCCCACCAGACCACCGGCATTCACAGCTGTAAATGCAGTAATAGTCATCAAAGAATAACAGCCAGTTATGGTTCCCTGAACATTCCAACCCACAAGTCCTCCGATGGCACCTTCACCATTACCTCTATATACAAAGGATACCTCCTTGTCAATCGAAGAACCTTGTATTTGTGCCTTAGACCACCATCCGTTCACACCTGCCAATCCACCAGCATTTACTTTACCACCGGCAACAGTCAGTACCACATTACCTTTTACCTTACAATCCTTTATCATTGACGCACCAGTCTGATTATGTCCGGTAATAGCCCCCAACTTAGCATCTGTTCCATTGACAGTCAACGCTCCTCCATCAATGACGCAATTCTGAATCGTTCCGGTATTTATTGCTGCAAATGCCCCAGCTGCGCCTGACACTTGTTTCACCGTTACATCTTTAAGGGTTAAATTTTTAATGATACCATTATTAGTTATAAACAAACCGGCATCGTTTCCTGTTGCTTCAATTGTAAGACCGGAAATAGTCTTGCCATTGCCGTCCAATATACCTTTAAACTCCGTAACCGGTACCCATGCCTCTTTAGTCGACATATCAAGATCAGCATCTAATGTAATTACCGTAGCAGCATTCGTCATAACAGTCGGTTCACTTGCCAAATTTATCAACCCGTCTTCTTTCTTGACTAAATACTTACCCGCTTCAGTCTCCTCATATCCCAAGTCTGCCACCAGCATAAATGATATACCATATCGCTTTCCAGCCACATATTTATATTCATCTCCTGCTACCACCGATTCGGCATTATAAAGTTCACTGATCTTTCCTTTTTTCTCTATTGTTTCCGTAGAGGAAGAATCTCCCACTTTTTCTATCGTAGCAGTAAAAGTTAATTCTGTATCCTTTGTCATGTCTGCTATCGGAAAGAAACTCAAATAACCGTACGCAACTTCATTCTTTGCCATTTCCAAACTTGTCATAGACAAAGTCAGACTATTACTTTTATCACCATACGTTTTCTCTTCTCCCGAAACTGTCAACGTTTTTGGGAAAATAGCAGCATCAGCCGAAACAACCACCTTTGTCACTTTATAGGCATCCGGTCTTCGATTGGTGAATTTAAACTGATAAAGAGCTGTCAAATGTTCAAACTTAAGATTGGTGACGGTAGTCCCATTCACCGTGCCTTTAGCAAGCATGTGCATCGTATTCTGCAGCTCTGCTTTTTGGGCACTTTGCGTAGCATCTCCCAACGTAAAAGTGAAAACATTCCCTGAAGTCGGAACATCTTTTTTCGGATAGATTCCCCAAACAGTAGCTCCCTCTTCAAAGTTACCATTCCCTGCAAATTCCACATTCCCAGACGGTTCACTCTCATCATAATTTATGGTTGTGAAATCATAGCCATTTGTTCCATTCCAAAGTGTAACCTTATCATCGGCATTCCACATAAAGGAACTACCGTCATCTTGTACGTTGGCACGTGTAGACGATTCTTTGTCCGTATTTTCATACCCCCGGATAGAAGCAACAGCCACATAAGTCTGTGATTCTCCCCGTTGCAGTTCATCCCCACCTTCAATGAAAACATCTTCTTTACAAGAGCTTAGGGTGGCTGCACTTAGCAGCCCGATCCCTAATAAAGAATAGATTTTATTCATGATTTATTTTTTTCTGTTATCAGTTATTTAAATATCACCACCATCTCCAAAATCTGATCCACTGAAGCCAGGTTCTTTCACAGCCCCCTGTAGAATCAACGGACAGTATATATTAGTTCCGGCATCCTCATTCACTTTAAAGCTAAAACCAAATTCTGGATCCTTGGCTTCTATTGCCAGATTCATCTGACGTTTCTTATCCTTGAGTTGAGTAGCTGTTACCTTACTAATTCCATTTACAGATCCGCTTCCTACAGGATTAGTCACCGTCTCGCCTACGAAATAACACTGGTTGATTCCTGTTGAATTCGAAGCGACGAAAGCTCCCAATTTATTACTTCCAGCATTATTAGTCACATTTATCTGCGTGGTCGAGTAGCAAGCCGTCACAGTAGCATCAGCATTATTAATGGTATTCTGTGCAATGAAACCGCCAGTATTATTATAGATAGTTCCACTAATTGAACCGGCTACATAACAGGCCAGAACCGTACCGTTACTATTAGCCCCTATAAGTCCTCCTACTTGTCCAGAACAAGAAACCTCAAGTTTGGCTAATGAGTAACAACCTTTGACTTTACCGGAGTTGTTCCAGCCAACAAGTCCGCCGACACAGGATGCACCACTAGAGTTACTAGGATGCTTGATTGTTACATCTGCACCGACATACGAATTTATAATAAGAGCCGTTCCATTAAAATGCTCACCAACCAAGCCACCATAATTAGAATTACCAGCACCACTCAAATTAAGGTTAATAGTTCCACTGATAACTTGACAACCTTCTATTCTTCCTTCGGAGTTTCGACCGATCAAACCACCAAAAACTACCGGTTTTATAACGGTTGCAGTCACTCCCTTGACTGTACAATTCTGAATGACACTCGTTGAACTTTCGGCAACCAATGCTCCTGCTCCCTCTGTGATATCAGCAGAGAAACTTACATTTTCCAAAGTCAAATTCCGGATAGTTCCCGTATTGGTAGCTATAAAACCTTTATTAGCTATTCGCAAATTGCGGATGGTAACACCATTACCTTCAAATACACCTCCAAACGCACTAATAGGTTCCCAAAGTTCATTACCCATATCAATCACTTTTATTCCATCCCCTGCCGGTTCATCGATATATTCTTTTTCTAAAGTAACAGTTGCCTTACGGTATTCATCCGCAATTTTATTCCATCCGAATAATCCAGTCTTATTATAGATATGAATATTTCCATCATCATCGATCATATAGCCCTCATCAGGAATTCTGAAACGATAATCTACCTCAAAATCCATTTTATAATGCTTGCCGGCTGCAAACTGATTGGCAGTAGCATCCATATCAAGTCCGATGTTATCCTCCAAATCTTTGACTTTTACTTTTTTCAGCAGGATAATATCCTGTTCCACTTCATTATTCAAAACGCTTACTGTAATATTCAGTTCGGTCGTACTTTTCATCAACCGGGTATCACCATAGGTTGTAGGTAATATATTCAAATACCCGTTTAATGTTTCATTCTGCGCCAATGCTTGTCCACTCATGTCAAGTGTCAGTTTGTTACGCATACCTGAAAGACTCTGTACCACTCCGTCTTCGTCGATCTTCAACTCTGCGGGAAATACATCATCATCACTCTCCAGCGTAATATAGCGAATCTTCAGTTCCCGGTCCGACGTGTTTTTCAAACCAAACTGTATCAATGCAGTCAATGGTGAAAACGTTAATGCAGGAATCTTATTATCAGTCACATCCCCGGTGGCAACCATATAGGTAGTGGCTGCCAGTTCTGCTGTTTTTCCAGTCTGAGTAAATGTCTCCGGCATAGAAAAGGTAGCCAGGTCATTAAATGTTTTTGCTTCTTTCCGTGGAAATACCGCAATCAGCTTATGGCCATTTTCTACAGCAGCTTTTCCTGTGAATTCAGCAGATTTGTCAGGTTGGTTGTCATTATACCCCGGGGTGATAGAGAAATCATAGCCGGCTCCGAAGTTGCGATTCCATAATGTAACAGCATCTCCTTTATTCCATGTATACACTCCATTCTGCAAATTGCTGCGACCCAAAGGGGCGGACTGTTTAATAGAAGCTATAAATGAATAATCAGTCAGATTCTTGTCGGTTTCGTTCCCTTCACCGTTATTTTCATTCACTATCTTGTCCTCTTCGCAAGAGGTTAGTGCCATTGCGCCCAGCAGTGCAACGCTCAATAAGTGATAAACCTTTTTCATAACTATATAAAAGTTTGTTCGATTAAATATCTTTATTTCAACAACCATTAATACATTGGTTTGTTACGCGTTGGAGTACCACTTCCAAAATAGTCGTAGGTTGGCTTCTTATAGAAACGTATCCAGTCGATTTCCATACGTGGCGTATCATTGCTAGACTTACTTTCCTGATAAGAAATATGCTTAAAGTCGTTTGCCCAACTACCATCTTTAGCAGCCTGTTCTGCCGCAGCGTCACCAAGCGCCCATTCATTACATCCGGCAAATGTCAATAGTAAATGTAACCCTTCCGTATTGTATTTGTCCGTAAACGGCCAATGTGTAGACGAGTTCCATGAAGCCGTTCCATTAGCTATTCCGGTATAGCTGCCGTCAGTCCTCATGCGTACATTCTCTTTACCATTAATACCTAAAGCAATCTCGTTATTATCTCTCCATTCCATCCAATAGATATCGAATTCATCCATATCCGATATTATCAACTGTCCTGAAGACGGTTTATACTTATCACCGGATGAAGTGGATATATCATTCCAGTGGAAAGTCTGCCAAGCGCCATTCGGATTCGCATTGGTAGCCGGATTTTCCAGAAGATCAACCTCACCATAGGTAGACCATTGCACACCTCTGATATTTCCTTGGAACCAGACTGCCGAGTTGAAAGAGTGTTTCTTTCCACGCACACGGATTCTAACTTCCACACGAGTGCCCGGCAAAATGCGTACATTGCTGGATTCCCAAGAATCAGCACCCGTAGGCACACCATCAAACTTACTTGCATAGAGGGAGGAAACTCCAAAATCTCTTGTTCCCGTAATTTCCCCTGTCACACTGATTCCCGGATCATACGCACACCACATTTTCAAATATCCATCTTGAGTCATCGTTGCATATTTCTCATTTACAACCGCTTGTACTTTCTGTGTGTTAGCCACATTCTGTGCCGCCATAAAACGTGGAGGACGATTACCATACTGATTGGGGAGTCCGGTACCTTCTGTCAAAGCATCAATCGGATGGAACTCATAAGAATTCAGGAATGTCCATCCTTCAGCAGCTAACGCTTCATTCGGATGCGGATCACCCTCCTTTATCAATAGTGCTGACGCAGCTCTGACCTCATCCCATTTTTCTACAGCCTTTTTATTGCTGGCTGATACAAATATCTGATCCGGATCTGTATAAACCCATTGCTCATTGGTTAACTCGGTGCCCGGAGTCAAACCTGCATCCGTATCAGTAACCTTAATTTCCAACTCGTCCCCATATACCGGATGAATTTCAGAATCGGTAGCAAAAGACATAGACACAGAAGTGAAAGTATTCGGTCCTTTCTCTCCTTTCACCCATATAAGTTCAGATTCAGCTGTTTTATACCCGGCTTTCACCACCAATTCGCTCGGCAGATTCTCATATTTATCCGCATCTTCACCCGCATCAATATGAACGACTACATCTTCCTTAGCTGACGCTCCTACCGTAGCGACCAGAATAAATGAGCCATACTCTTTCACCGTATTGTCCGAATTGTTCTTCAATGACAAGATGGTGTAGTGTTTATCAGATACCACAATCGGACGTTCAGCCGCATTGATCTTGTATCCTCTGACATAAGCGGTGATAGTACCCGATATAGGATATTTAGCCAGATCGTTCTTTACCTTAAATTCGGTAAATCCCTGTTTCTCACCTTTCTTCATAAAAAGATGACCGGCAAAGCCTTCAAAGACATCAGATACAGGGACATCCTTTCCTTCTACATTCTTACCTGCAAAAGTCAGAACAACGTCTATATCTTCTTCGAGTGCCAACTGATTGTCTTGCTGATCTACCTTCACAGTAAAGGTCACATTATCTCCGATAGCAGCACTTTGAGTACTGATTTCGGCCACCAGATTCCGGGCTTCTCCGATAGAGATAACCGTCTCGGTGTCATTACAGCCTGTCATTACAAGGATAAACAGGCAAATTGGTAATAATCTATAGAAATATTTCTTCATAATCTATCCTATTATATCATTATTAATGATTACCATTTCGGGTTTTGTTTCAACTTTTTGTTCAATTCCAATTCTGAAGGAGGGATCGGTAACAGATAATCCCTATCTGCA
This sequence comes from Bacteroides sp. AF32-8BH, assembly GCF_003435205.1. Classification (NCBI taxonomy): domain Bacteria; kingdom Pseudomonadati; phylum Bacteroidota; class Bacteroidia; order Bacteroidales; family Bacteroidaceae; genus Bacteroides; species Bacteroides sp. AF32-8BH. Next base: position 203,292 of record NZ_QVLZ01000007.1, read on the forward strand.
TGGAATTGATATCCGCTTGGCAGAGTCCCGGCCATCGGATCCGCCCATTTGTTATCATCAAGGGTCAGACGCTCTCTGATTCTTTTCTGATTATCCGGACTGTAAGATTTGAATAAAATAGATTCATCACCTACATAAGCACCTTTACCACGCTTTCCAACAATCAGTTTATCGGCTTTCCAACGCATGAGATCATCCAGCCGGAAACCTTGCAAAGCAAGTTCAGAACGGCGTTCACGACGGATTTCCTGTAAAACAGGAGTCAATGTATAACCGAAATCGGTGAAATTAGCATCCTTTGCCGGTGCCAGATATTTCACTCCTGCACGTTCACGAAGCGCTTTCAATGTCTTATTCGCTATATCATCGCTCCACATTTCCAGTTCAGCAGCAGCTTCTGCATAAGCCAAAAGACCTTCGGCATAACGAATAATAGGTAAAGCAGTCTCACCATTACCACTTACAAAGGTGGTATCTATTCCCAAACGGATGTGATAACCCGTCAAAGAACGTGTGTTTCCATCTCCTGCCAATTTAGGAGGACTAATAGTATTCTTCTTCTCATCCGTATATTCTTCCAGATGCATTGGGGTCGCAGTAGTGGCAGAAGCAAATTTGGCACCTTCATTCATCACCGTTTGAATCAATCTAGGGTCACGGCCTTCAAATGTTTCCTTAAAATCCTTAAATTTCTCATTTGTCGGATCAATAAATGTTCCATCGGCATTCAGATAATTATCCACCAGGCTTTGAGTAATTCCGGCAGCTCCTTCCGAGTCGACAACACCTGCCTTCAGATTACCGTTGACATCATGAAAGACTCCTTCATCACTCGAATATTTCCTCCACAATAGCACTTCGCCCATTCCTGACAAATCTTTGCTATTGAACAATGCCGCAAAAGCATCTCCCGGATTTTGCCCGGTTTTATACAGATCAATGCCACAACCGAACAGTTCATTTCCCCAGTTAATAACTTCACCCAAGAAATAATTTGATTCGTTAGTGGAAGATGCAAAATCATCGCTGCTGTGATACTTTTCCCAAGTTCCTTCATACAACGCCACATTCATTGCCAAAACCATGGCAGCTTCTTTATTGATACGAATTCCGGAATATTTACCGCGCGAATGCAACAGATTCTTCGCCTCAACCAAATCACTCAAAATAAATCGGGCTACCTCATTACGTGTCTTTGCGGGAATCTGTAATCCTGCGATTGTCGCATTCTCATCCCAAAAAGCATCCATTACCGGAATAGAACCGAATTTCTTCAATAAATCGAAATGCCAATAGGCACGTAAAAAGTAAGCCTCCCCTTTCAACGACAGTACATCTTCGTTTTCCTGTGCTTCGGGTACTTTATAATTATGGAAAAAATAGTTCACTTTACGCAGGTTCTGATAACCAGTCTGCCAATCGGAAGCTCCGCTAAACTGGTTATTCTGTCCATGCAAACGGGCATCATACTTTTCTGCAATAATATTGTCACTATTCTTTTCTTCACTGCGAACTCCCAAACCGAACTTACTAAAAGACGGCAACGTCATATATAGTCCGTTAATATAGTTTTCAACCTGTATGGCACCTGTCAGAAAATTACCGGCTTCCGGCTTGGTTATCGGTTCTCTATCCAGAAAATCTGAACAGGATGAAAATGGTAATATTGAAGCGGCTACAAAAGCCATTATATATATTCTTTTCATATCTTATGGTTTAAAAGGTAAATTCAATACCAAATACGTAGTTTTTATTCAACGGATATACCTTTCCGTTACCATTTTGCTTCATTGGGGAAGTCAATCCCGGAGCAGTTTCGTTACTACCCCCAGCCCATGTATTTACCTGATTCAAGGTTTCAGGATCGAATACGTCCGGCAAATTGTCAATCGTGAAGAGATTATCACAAGTGAAATACACTTTCAAGTTCTCCAATCCCATCTTCTTAACCAGTTTAGGCTGGAAGTTATAAGAAATCATCAAGTTTTTGAGTCGCATATAAGCTGCGTTCAATAAATAACGTGAAGTGTTGTAACCTACGTTCGCATTATATTCAGGACTGTCGGGTTTTGTCAGACGCGGCAGGTAAGCCCCCGGGTTGTACACATTATAATAATCCAAATGTTCTTTAAAGAAGTTGGAATCACCGCTAAACAGATAAGTACTTGCAGCCATCGGGAAATCACGTTTCATGACTCCCTGGAACAATGCGGAAACTTCAAAACCTTTATAACCGGCATGTAAGTTCAGACCGAAGGAGTAACGAGGAGTCGTATTACCGATAATTTTCAAATCACCGTGATCTTTCAATGTACCCGAACCCGGATCAATTTTACCATCACCGTTCGAATCGATATATTTCAAATCACCACGTTGCCAATCCTTATTCGGTTTGAAGAAAGACATGTCTACTCCTCTCAGATATTCATCCACTTCCTGGTTGGTGAGAAACAGATCATTTGCTTCATATCCCCAGATTTCACCTAAATCCATTCCCTGGTAATAACCTTTGTTACGAACCAGACCGGTGTGGTTGTTATAAATCAATCCTTCCGGATTATTGTATTTGGTTACCACTGCTTTGTAGTCAAAGATATTGAAACCGATTCCATAACTGAAACCATTCTTCAGCTGGTCAGACCAGTTAACCGACAATTCCCATCCACGGTTACGTAGCGTTGCATTATTTACTTTAGCACGTTGGTCAACAGCAATACCGCCAATATCAGGAATTGCTTCAGCCGGGCCAATCATGTCTTTGGTCGTACGTTGGTAAATATCCGCCGTAATCGTCAAACGATTGTTAAGCAAAGTCAGGTCGAAACCTAAGTTGGCATTATCCACTTTTTCCCATGTAATGTACGGGCTTACCATAGAAGGTGTTAAAGCGACTGTACCACGTACCGGAGTAGCCGAAGTGACACCGGAAAGCAACCATGCATTTGAATAGTCCGGTCTCAATGTCATGAAGTTCAGATAATCATATAGTCCGGCTCCATTCTGATTGCCTAAACGTCCGTAAGACAAACGCACTTTCAACTGTGAAACAGGCAAGCTCCATTGCTTGAAGTAGTCGGTACGGGCAATGTCATAACCGGCAGAGAAAGAAGGGAAAAATCCCCAACGATTGCCGGAAGCGAAACGTGACGAACCATCATAACGTCCGCTAAATTCCAGAAAATAGACATTCTGGTAGTTCCAGTTCAAACGGGTATAGAATCCCATGGTTGCCCAATGGTCACGCGCTTCACTATTATAGGCTTTTCCGTTTGCATTGTCAAAAGAGAATGTATCATCGCTCATCACTCCGTCTTTATACGCATACATGCTTGAGTTTTGCTGCACTTCCATCTGGAAACCGGCCATTGCCTTAAAGAAATGGTCACCCCATTGATTCGTATATGAAGACGACACACTGGGAGACAAATAATAGTTGAATTGATTTCCACGAGTCATTGATCCCCACAAAGAATTCGAATATTCGATACCGGGATAAGAATATCCCTGCCGGGGAGCGGTAACATTCTCTATGGTTCCGTCGGGCCGTGTGGTACGGGGCTGCTTCTGCAAGAATTCATCATTCTGCACATCAAAACGAACTTTCATCTCTCCGATAATGTCCCAGCCTTTCAGAGGCGTAACAGTAGCTGCAAAAGTCATGGCATCAGAAATGCGGTTCTGCGAATAGCCCACATTGTCCAGATACAAAGCTTCATTCCATGAAGGAAGATTATAAAGCCCGGAAATAGGAACTTCAGTCACCATATTAGGCTGCGAACGAGCTATCTGATGATAAAGAATAGACATATCGGGGAGCGGGCGGGAAATCAGATTCAACGTGATATTGTTATTGAAGTTAAACTTCAACCAGTCATTCGGCTTGATCTGAAATTTGGTATTCACGTTGTATTTATCCAGAGAGTCTTCTACACGATCCAGCAAACCACCCTGGTAAGTATAACCCAGACCGACATAATAAGTCACTTTGTCCGATCCACCGGAGATACTTAGATTGTGTGAATGACGCAAAGATTTGTTTTTATAGAAATAATCAAACCAGTCGGTATTGGCATACTGCGATTCACCGCCACGCCAACCGGTATTCTCCTGATTGGCGGTAATACCGGGCAGACCTTCACCATAGGGGTTCTGCAAAAACTGATTCATCAAATCAATAGTCTCCTGTGAGAAGTATGGAGACTCACCAATTGCCGAACGGTACGCATTTTTATAATTGGCAAACTCTACAGAGTTCATCATCTCGGGCATGTTGATAGGTGCACTCATACCCACAGAACCGCGATAAGTCACCCGGGCTTTATCCTGTTTACCGCTCTTGGTCGTTACTAACACCACACCATACGCAGCACGAGCACCATACACGGCTGCTGCAGAAGCATCTTTCAATACACTGATACTTTCTATATCGGCAGGATTTACATTCTGCAAGCTCTGTTCCACACCATCCACCAATACATAAGGCTCTCCACCATTAATAGAACCGATACCGCGAATATTAAATTTGATTTCTCCGCCAACTTCACCACCGGTACCGCTTTCAGAAGCATCCGAAGCAAAGTTCAAACCAGCCACATTACCTTGTAAGGCGCTGGTTACATCCGTCACAGGACGGGTAGCGATTGCATCCGCATTAACTGTTGCTACAGCCGCTGTAATAGTATTACGTTTCTGTGTTCCCATACCGACTACCACCACTTCATCTAAAGTTTTGGAGTCTTCCTTCATCACGAACCGATTTCCTGTTAGCTTAGTGATTTTCACTTCCAAAGGAGCATAGCCCACATAGCTGACAGTTATCGTTGTACCTACTTTACCGTTAATTTTAAAGTTTCCATCCAAATCGGTAATGGTACCATCAGTAGAACCTTTCACCATAACGGTTGCTCCGATTACGGACTCGCCACGTTCGTCTACCACCTTACCAGTGATAGTGCCCTGTTGAGCAAAGAGCTCCACAGGGAAGAACAGTAAAAGCATTGAAAAGAGACACACCAGTTGCATCCTAATCTGCATTTTCTTCATAACATTATATTAAAGTTAATACTAAAAGTTTTTTTGAGTTCCATTTGCCAATAGCCCACACTATCCGGCATCGAAATACACCACAAAAATAGATTGATTGGCAGAATGGCGAGTTCATAAAATCGCCAAAATGTTTCCAAAAACATCCATATTCCGTTTTTGAACGTCTTTGTGGCGGTTTTTGGAAATATTTCTTTTGTTTTAGCGGAATTAATCATACTTTTGTTTCACTAATCTCCCCTTAATAATCTTGACTGATGAAAAAAAGTATTTGGATAAAACACTTTTTCTGCTTACTGGCTTTTCTTATCGTAGGCACATTTCCAGCAATAAGTATAGGTAACCATTACGACTTTAAACTGATTGGTTCCCAAAACGGAATGCCGTCTATCATCAGCTGTATCTATACCGAACAAAAGGGATTCATCTGGATCGGTACTCCGACAGGACTAATCAGATTTGATGGAACGGAACTCAAAAAGTACACCGCACAACCTGATAATGAAAATTCCCTGCCTAACGACAGTATCCTGCAAATTATTGAAGATAATCAGCAGACAACCTGGATACTGACCACCACAGGAATCGCCCGTTATTCTCTTATTCACGACAACTTCTTTATCCCCAAACTAAATAATCAGCCCATCATTGCCAAATCGATCTGCAAAATAGCAGACGGGCTTCTGTTCGGAGGGATCAACAAGATATATAAATATTCTTATGCCACCAACACGATTTCTCTCATACGGGAATTCAAGACCGACGAGCCGTTCATTATACGATCCATACAAATGTGGAAACCCGATACCATATTGTGTCTAAGCTGGCAACAGGGAATACTGCAAATGAACCTCAAGAATTTCGAGATAACCCCATTTCCTTTCCAATACGGGAACGACAACGTAGGAATCATCATAGACTCCCAACAAAGAATATGGCTGTCAACCTACAACAATGGCGTCAAGTGTTTCTCCGCCCAGGGAAAATTGATAGCCAGCTATACCACTCAAAACTCCCGTTTGAGCAGTGACATCGTATTGTGCATGACCGAATTCAAACAAAAAATATGGATGGGAACAGACGGGGGAGGTATCAATATCCTCGATCCCACAACCGGCAATATTACCGTACTCGAACATATCTCCGGAGATAATCATTCCCTTCCCACAAATACAATACTCTGCCTGCATAGCGACTCTGCCGGAAATATATGGGCGGGAAGTAAACGTGAAGGGGTTATCAACATTCGTGAAGTATCCATGAGAACTTACACTAATGTTGTGTTAGGGCACAACAAAGGATTAAGTCAAAGTACGGTATTACAACTATATCAGGAACCGGCTTCCGAAGAACTCTGGATCGCTACGGACGGAGGAGGTATCAATAAATTCATTCCTTCTACAGAAACATTTGTGCACTATCCCGACACTTGGGGAGACAAGATGGTCTCCATCACCGGCTTCACACCCAACGAATTGTTAGTATCTGCCTTTTCCAAAGGTATCTTCATATTCGATAAAAAGACAGGAAAGAAGCGTCCTTTCGCTATTATGAGCCCTTCATTAGAGCATCACATCCGCTATAGCGGACAGCCAATCAACTTATACCGGGATACTCCCAATTCGATCTTAATATTAAGTTCGCCTCCTTACCGCTACCATACTTCCACCCGGCAACTCACTCCTGTCCCTTGTGCCAAAGAAGTGAAAATAAAAGGCTTGTTGAGTTCCATTGGATATGATTCCACTGCCATTTACCTGAACGATCCTTATAATATATATAGACTGGATCGTAAAAAAGACACAGTGGAGATATTTGCAAGTGCTCCACAGGGATTCTTCAATGCTGTATCCAGGGATGACAAGGGCGTATTCTGGATTGCAGGCACCCGTGGCCTGTACACCTATCACCCTGATACCCGCAAATTCGAAAGAATTCCTACCACCTTATTTAATGAAGTAAATACCGTGTTATGCGACAATAAAGGAAAAGTGTGGATAGGAGCTGAACAGAAACTCTTTATATGGCTCACCGATGCCAAACGTTTTGTATGGTTCGGAGAAGCGGATGGAATTTCCCCCAATGAATACTTGGCCGAGCCCCGTCTCATTTCCCCCAAAGGAAACATCTATATGGGAGGTGTAAAAGGCTTACTATGTATTAATGCGGACACTCAAATAGAAAAGAGTAGTGACTCTCCGGAAATACGCCTTGCCGAACTGACCATAAACGGAGAGAACAGGATGTATCAGCTCAATCAAGACAAGATATCCATCCCTTGGAACAGTAAAAACATTAAGATCCGTGTCATGACTTATGGTGCGGACATTCTCCGGCTCAAAGTCTATCATTTCCAAATGGGAGACCTTAAAACCGAAGGCTACAACCCTGAATTGATGATCCCATCTCTTGCTCCGGGAAGTTATCCCATCATGGTGAGCTGTAACACACAGGAAGGAAATGAAACAACTCCCCAGTTTCTTTTCACATTAAACGTACTGCCACCCTGGTACAGAAGCTGGTGGTTCGTTTCTCTCTGCATCATTGCTTGCATAGGCATTGTGGTACAAATTGTTTTCGTTCTGCTTCGACGCAAAGAAAACAAGATGAAATGGATGATGAAAGAACACGAGCAGAATGTGTATGAAGAAAAAGTTCGTTTTCTGATTAATATCAGCCATGAACTGCGAACTCCGCTCACACTCATATATGCCCCGCTAAGCCGCATATTAAAGACACTTCCTTCTACAGATGCCATTTATCCACCGTTGAAGAATATACATAAACAGGCTCAACGGATGAAAGATCTTATCAACATGGTGCTGGACGTACGTAAGATGGAAGTAGGAGAAACCAAGTTGAAACTCCAAGCCTATCCATTCAACTCATGGATAAAGGAGATTGGTGCCGATTTTACGGACGAGGGAGCTGCCCAGGAAGTGCAAATAGATTATCAGCTCGACGACAGCATAAAAGAGGTGGTATTTGACAAGGGTATGTGTACAATCGTAGTCACAAACTTATTGACGAACGCACTGAAACACAGTCCTAAAAACACAACCGTCACTATCCGTACCAGCAAAAATGACTCATACGTCCGTGTTTCCGTTTTGGATCAGGGAGAAGGTATGCAAGAGGAAGACATGGAGAAAGTATTCATCCGTTTCTATCAAGGCAAGCAGGAAATTGGCGGTAGCGGAGTCGGACTTTCATACGCCAAGATGCTGGTGGAATTGCATAAAGGTAAAATCGGAGCCATGAACAACGAAGCGGGAGGAGCCACTTTCTTCTTCGACTTACCTTTGGGATTGGAGTCGGGCGAAGTCATCTGCCAGCCGAAACCTTACATCAATGAATTGATTACACCGGACGTAGATCATGAGATCAACGCTCCCGAGACACTCGACTTCTCTACGCAGAATTACACAGTGCTATTGGTAGACGACAATCATAACCTGACAGATTTCCTCTCCAAAGAATTGAAATCCTTATTCAAAGCAATTTATATAGCACATGATGGCCGGGAAGCTTTCGAAATAGCGCAAAAGCAAGTTCCGGATATTATAGTGAGCGATGTGATGATGCCGGTTATGAATGGATACGAACTGTGCAAAGCGGTAAAAGAGAATATCGGCATCAGTCATATTCCTGTGATTCTGCTCACGGCACGCAATGATGAACAGAGCCGACTGTATGGGTATAAAATCGGGGCGGACGCTTATCTGGGAAAACCTTTTGAGATAGACACTCTTGTTAAGATTATACAGAACCGGCTATACAACCGGGAGCAAACGAAAGAGCACTATCAACATATAGGCAACTTCCCTCAACCGCTGGAGAGTACTTTCAGCCAGGCGGATGAAACGTTCTTGTTAAAGTTTAACAAGCTCATTTCCGAGAATATCAGCAATCCGTCTTTAGATATTCCTTTTATCTGCAGAGAGATCGGAATGAGTAAAACATCTCTTTACAACAAGTTGAAGGCTATCACCGATATGGGGGCAAATGACTATATCAACAAATTCAGGTTGGAGCAAGCCATTACTCTGATAAAAACCACCGATCTGACATTTACTGAAATATCAGATCAGATAGGTTTCACTACTTTACGTTATTTCAGTACTGCATTCAAACAGTACACAGGCTTGACGCCCACGCAGTATAAAAATGAATGCAGGAGTGAGAATAAATAAGATATTCTCACTTAAATAAGGTAGTATTACTAATTAGAGTAGGCCCTCATCTGCAAAGCTGAAAAATCCGTCTTCACAAACGATGACGTGATCTATCAGACGGATATTCATCGTTTCCGCCGCTTTATGGATATGCTCTGTCAAACTCCTGTCCGGTTGGCTGGGATGAATATTTCCCGAAGGATGGTTATGCACCACCGCGATTTGTGTAGCTCTTTGCAGCAATGCTTCCCGGAGAATGGTGCGCACATCGGTATAAGTTCCGTCTATGCCACCAGTACTTATACGTACCTTATCAATTAGTTTGGTTGCCTGGTTCAATAGGAGCACCCAGAATTCTTCCTGTTCCAAGTCACACATGATCGGTTGGAAAATATCATAGATATCTTTTGAGCAAGTGATTCGAAGTCTCTCTTTGGTTTCTTGCAGCTTTCTTCGTTTGCCTAATTCCAAGGCTGCCATCACTGTAATGCTCTTTGCGGGTCCCATACCTTTGAAAGAGGAATAGTCACACACTTCCCATTTTGCCAATGAATTCAGATTGTTATCACAAGACAGGAGCAGGCGTCTCATCAATTCGACAGCACTTTCTTCCGTATTTCCGGAGCCAATCAATATAGCGAGTAGTTCGGCATCACTCAATGCGGCTGCTCCCTTCTCCATCATTTTTTCCCGTGGGCGGTCTTCCAGTGCCCACTGGTTGATGGATAGTTTGTGTTTACTTTCCATTATTAATCAAATTAAGTCACAAAGATACTCCTATATAACTGAAAAAATGAATTTTGGAAGCTATAAGTCTATTTTTAGAATCCCTTTACTTCCAAATATCGTAGTTTTGCGCTATCAAGATTAATATATAAACATCTAATAAATATGAAAAAGAGAATAAGCATCTTATCCATCTTACTACTATTAGGAATGACAGTATACGCTCAAACGGATATCCCGCAGGTGATTCCCTCCTTACAACATTGGAATGGGGCAAAAGGCAAACTGACACTACCGGAAACAGGAAAGATTATAATCGCTCCGGAAGCAGAAAGCCTGTTGAAAGAAACTGCGGAAATAATGGCAAAAGACTTAAAAGATATGTTCGGCTGGAATTATCAGGTAACCTCCGGAAAACCGAAAAATCATTCTATCTATCTGTCAGTGAAAAAATCGCCTTCATCATTGGGAGAAGAAAGCTATGAACTGGATATACGCAACCATGTAACCATCGAAGCCTCCACCGTAAAAGGAGTATTCTGGGGAACTCGCACACTGTTGCAAATGATCCATAACCAGCCTTTTGGACTCATGAAAGGAAAAGCATTGGATTATCCGCAGTATGCTCACCGCGGACTGATGATTGACGTAGCCAGGAAATTTTTCACAATGGACTATTTGCAGGATTACGTAAAAATTCTCTCGTTCTATAAAATGAATGAACTGCAAATACATCTGAATGATAATGGTTTCGTTGAGTTTTTCGATAATGACTGGAACAAAACATACGCCGCCTTCAGATTGGAAAGCGACCGTTTTCCGGGACTCACATCCAAAGATGGTTCCTACACCAAAGAAGAATTCCGCAACTTCCAGCAAATGGCCGCACGATATGGAATCAATATCATCCCAGAAATTGATGTTCCGGCACACTCACTCGCTTTCACTCATTACAATCCGATACTGGCAGCCGACAAAAAAGAATATGGTATGGATCATCTCGACCTCTATAAAAAAGAGGTATATGATTTCCTTGATACTTTGTTTGACGAATATCTCTCGGGAGATCACCCGGTATTTGTCGGACCGGACGTACATATCGGCACTGATGAGTACAACCTCAAAGAAGCGGAACAATTCCGCTATTTCACTGAATACTATCTGAAGTATATCACCAAATATGGAAAAAATCCGCGATTATGGGGAAGTCTGAAACACATGAAAGGAAATACCCCCGTAAATCTAAAAGGAAAAACGGTCAATGCATGGAATTATAGCTGGCTAGACTTAGAAACCGCACTGCAGGAAGGAGCCAAAGCGATTAATACATGCGATGCATTTCTATATATCGTACCAGCCGTGAATTACTACCATAACTTTCTGGATCATCAATGGATATATGAGAGTTGGTCACCACGAATGATGCAAGAGGGAGAAATGATAGAGCAGTCTACTAATTTATTAGGAGCCATGTTTGCTGTATGGAACGACCGTGTCGGAAATGGAATCAGCCAACAGGATGTACATATACGCACCTTTCCTGCCATGCAGGTTATGAGCGAGAAACTTTGGAAAGGAGAAAACACAAGAAACATACCGTTTGAAACCTTCGAAACGTGGTGCAGGACAACACCGGAAGCACCGGGCGTAAATCTACAGGCCAGCATAGATGACAGAAAAGACCTAACGCTTTCCGGCCAGGAAATTATCCTGCAAGGTAACGACTCGGTTCTTACCTCTATACCCGAAATCGGTTATCCATATAGTGTGGAATTTGAAATCTACGCAGATCCAAAGCCCAATATCGATGCGGTCTTATTCAAAGGTCCCCATTCTGTTTTCACCGCGAACTGGCAAAATACGGGTAAATTCGCATTCTCGCGCGACGGCTATGAATTCATCTTCCATTCCTATCGTTTGCCTGTGGAAAAATGGACAAAGGTTCGTGTAGAGGGAGATGCCAAAGGGACCTCACTTTACATAAACGGAGAGCTACAAGAACGTTTGGAAGGACGAATCGGTGTAGTTTACAATCAGAAAAGCCTGCGTAAAGACAGCATTTGGTATCAGGAAACACTTATCTTCCCATTGAAACAGATAGGCGACAAATTGCTGGGGTTTAAGGGAAGAATAAGGAATGTGATTTGCACTCCACTAAATGAAAAAAGATATAGCCTATAAAAATTTCTTCGATTGCATCCATTACTTTTTTTCCATGAAAGTATAACTTGTCTGACACCCGAGTGTCAGACGTATTGAGACCCGGGTGTCAGACAACATTCCTTTTAAACAAAAATAGGAATGGTAATAGGCAAATAAAAAATGGATTACTTATAAAAATTCTTTTGGAAAGCCTCAAACTCATCCTTCCCTCTGATACAACGCTGCCACCATGCGCGCCAAAAGCCTGTACCATAGCCGATAAGCTGTATAAATGCGGCGGCAATGGAATAAACGCCAATAGACAGACTTTTATTCTGAATAGTAGAATCAATGCATACGAGTAATGCATAGAGAATGATAGGCGTGAAACTGAAGAGGCAGAAGGGGGTTCCTAATAATAGAAGCGCCACTCCCAATGTAAATACGGCTGGAAGCAAATGCACCAGTTTCAGAGAATCCGGATATTTCTTATAAAGATTAATACGGGCAATGCCGGAGTTATGCACCTGCTTGAAGAATTTTTTCAAGTCAGTCCGACGTTTATGATATACCCAGGCATCAGGAAAAAGACGACAAGTGTACCCATTCTTAAAGATACGGATACTGAAATCAATATCCTCCCCAAAACGCATCTTTGAAAAACCTCCCAAAGCCTCGTACACTGCCCGGCGAACTCCCATATTAAAACTACGGGGATAGAATTTGTCCATCTTCTTTTTTCCGCCACGGATACCTCCGGTCGTGAAGAAAGAGGTCATGGAATAGTTAATTGCCTTCTGAATATCAGTGAAAGAATCGTGTGCACGGTCGGGGCCACCAAAAGCATCGGCAGGAGAAGTGGTGAGCTCCTTCTCTACCGCATCGAAGTAGCCTTCGGGAAGGATGACATCAGAATCCAATATAATAAGGTATTCGCCTTCGCTACGTTCTGCTCCGTAATTACGGGTTTGTCCCGGACCGGAATTGGGTTTAGAGAAATATTTTATATTCAACCGATCTGCATACCGGTCTACTACTCCTTTACAGGGAATGGAAGAACCATCTTCAACAACAACAACCTCAAAACCCTTAAAGTGTTGTACAGTAAGACTTTGCAATAATTCATCCACTTCATCGGGACGATTATAAACGGGAATTATGACGGAGTAACGCATATCAAAAACGGGATATAACTATTTGATATGCAAAGTAAGACAAAAAAAAGATGGACTCGAAATCGAGTCCATCTTTTTTTTGTATATCAGCAATAAAATTATTACTTATTCAGGATATCCATTGTATCCGATGCGATCAACAGTTCTTCATCTGTTGGGATCACTACTACTTTCACTTTAGAAGCAGGAGTAGAAATGATTGCTTCTTCACCGCGAACCTTAGCATTTACTTCGTTATCAAGTTCGATACCCATGAATTCCATATCCTTACAAACTTCACGACGACATTCCATCTGGTTCTCACCTACACCACCAGTAAACAGGATAATATCCACACCGCCCAATGCAGCAGCATAAGCACCGATATATTTCTTAATACGGTAATAGTACATCTTCTCTGCAAGGATAGCTTTCTCATTGCCAGCCGCACAAGCAGCCAAGAGTTCACGCATATCGCTTGATACACCCGAAATGCCCAGTACACCGCTCTTCTTGTTCAACAGATTGGAAACACCGGTTGTGTTCAAGCCTTCTTTTTCCATGATAAATGTTACTGCACCGGCATCAATATCACCGCTACGAGTACCCATCATCAAGCCTTCCAATGGAGTCAAGCCCATAGTAGTATCCATACATTTACCATCTTTGATAGCAGCGATAGAACCACCGTTACCAATGTGGCAAGTGATAATTTTCTGTCCTACCGGATTTACACCCAAGAATTCACATACACGTTTTGACACATAACGATGAGAAGTTCCGTGGAAGCCATAACGACGTACACCATACTTTTCATACAGTTCGTGAGGAATAGCATACATGTAAGCATAATCCGGCATTGTCTGATGGAAAGCCGTATCGAATACACCTACCTGCGGAATGTTAGGAAGAATAGCAGAAACTGCATTTACCCCTTTCAAGTTAGCAGGATTGTGAAGCGGAGCCAAGTCATTGCAAGCAGCGAAAGCTTCCAGCACTTCCTTGTTCAGCAATACAGATTCGCTGAAACGCTCGCCTCCGTGTACCATACGGTGACCTACTGCATTGATCTCATCCAAAGATTTAATAGCGCCGTATTCAGGATTAATCAGCGTGTTCAGGATAAACTCTACTCCTACTGTATGTTCAGGAATATCTTTCTCCAATATTTTCTTTTCACCATTCGGCAAAGTAAGTTTCAAGAATGATCCTTTCAGACCGATTTTTTCGATACCACCTTGTGCAATCACCTCTTTGGTGGTCATATCGAACAATTTATATTTAATAGATGAACTTCCGCAGTTCAATACCAGAATCTTCATGTCGTTGTCGATTTATACTTAATAGTTTATATCTAATACTTATTTATTCGCTTTTGCTGCAATGGCCTGATTAGCTGTGATAGCAATCATGCGATATACATCTTCGATAGAACAACCACGAGACAAGTCGTTTACCGGACAGGCAATACCCTGAAGAATCGGACCAACAGCGTCAGCATGTCCCAGACGTTGAACTAATTTATAAGAAATATTACCAACTTCCAAACTTGGAACGATCAGCACATTTGCTTCTCCGGCTACTGGAGAACCCGGCGCTTTGCTAGCACCCACTTCCGGTACAAGAGCAGCGTCAGCCTGCATTTCACCATCCAAATCAAGAGTAGGAGCCATCTCTTTTGCAATCTTAGTAGCTTCTACCACTTTATCCACTACTTCGTGTTTAGCGGAACCCTTGGTTGAAAAGCTCAACAGAGCTACTTTCGGATTTTCAATACCGGCAACGGCTTTCGCAGTCTGCGCAGTACAAATAGCAATCTGTGCCAGCTGATTAGCGTCCGGAACCGGAGTTACAGCAACGTCACCCATGACCAAAATGCCATTCTTTCCGTATTCAGGAGCATGAGTCAAAAGCAACATAGCACCAGACACGCAAGTGATTCCCGGCGCAGTCTTGATAATCTGCAAAGCAGGACGCAATACATTACCAGTAGTGTTACGGGCACCAGCCAACTGACCGTCAGCATCACCGCTCTTAATCATTAAACAACCAAAGAATAAAGGATCATTCGTTAACTTGCGGGCTTCTTCAATAGTCATCCCCTTCTTTTTACGAAGTTCACACAACAACTGCGCATATTCTTCGTGTTTCGGAGAAGTTTCAGGATCAATGATAGTAGCTTTACCGATGTTTCCCAATCCCCATTTTGCAGCAAGTTCATTAATTTCTGCCGGTTTACCCAGTAAAATTAGATCGGCTACTTCGTCTGTCAAAATCATATTGGCAGCTTTCAATGTGCGTTCTTCAGTTCCTTCCGGAAGAACAATACGTTGGCGATTTGCTTTCGCACGCGCCACGATTTGGTTGATTAAATTGAGCATAGATATATTGAATATTATTATAAAACGTCCTTACAATTTGTAATTTGCGGTGCAAAAGTACTCAATTTTGCAATATCCACATTACAATTTCGCCTATTTTTCTCTTCCAAGTCTAAAATATTGTAATATTTAACACTGTACTCCTATTTTTCATACCTTTGCAGCGTTTTCAAACAAAATCAATAGGTTATTAGTTATGATACGTCAGTGCGCCATTTTATTTGGCTGTTTGGCTTTGGGTGAATTAATAGTTTATCTTACGGGTATCAAGCTCCCCTCCAGCATCATCGGTATGCTGCTGCTCACCCTCTTTTTAAAATTAGGTTGGATTAAATTACACTGGGTACAGGGATTGTCCGACTTTCTGGTTGCCAACTTAGGATTCTTTTTCGTTCCGCCCGGTGTGGCTCTTATGCTGTACTTTGACGTCATTGCGGCAGAGTTCTGGCCGATAGTGACAGCGACCATTGTCAGCACCGCGCTTGTACTTGTCGTTACGGGATGGGTGCACCAAATCGTCCGCAAGTTCAGGCTGGCACGTCAGATCAAACTGGCACGCAAACTTCATCTGTCAGATTTCCATCTGCCGGAGAAACTACACCTTAAAGATAAAATCAACTTAACGAATAAAGACAAATGAGCTTCTTAGAAAATAATTTCTTCCTGCTGGCCATTACCTTCGGGATTTTCTTCTTTGCCAAACTACTTCAGAAGAAAACAGGACTGGTATTATTAAATCCTATATTGCTGACCATCGCACTATTAATCATCTTCCTTAAAATGACCAATATCTCTTATGAGACATATAATAAAGGAGGACATCTGATCGAATTCTGGCTACGCCCGGCCGTTGTGGCTTTAGGCGTACCTTTATATCTCCAACTGGAAATGATAAAAAAGCAGTTATTGCCTATTCTACTGTCTCAACTGGCAGGCTGCATCGTCGGAGTTATTTCAGTAGTACTGATTGCGAAATTCATGGGAGCCTCACAAGAGGTAATCCTGTCACTGGCTCCGAAATCGGTTACGACCCCGATTGCGATGGAAGTAACCAAAGCTATCGGCGGTATTCCGTCACTAACGGCGGCAGTTGTTGTAGCAGTAGGTTTATTAGGGGCTATCTGTGGCTTTAAGACAATGAAAATCATGCGTGTAGGCAGTCCGATCGCCCAAGGGCTTTCGATGGGAACAGCCGCTCATGCCGTCGGAACCTCCACTGCAATGGATATCAGCAGCAAATATGGAGCATACGCCAGCCTGGGACTGACGCTAAATGGAATATTCACTGCACTGCTAACACCTACTATCCTTCGATTATTAGGTATTTTGTAAAAACAAAATCTCTTGATTTTCCGTTATATAAAGAGTTAAACGCAAAAAGCAATCTTATGATTCCATTTAAAGATGTCACGTTAGCAGACAGAGACACAATCACCTCATTCACGATGAAAAGTGATCGCCGCAATTGCGATCTTTCATTCTCCAATCTTTGTAGTTGGAGGTTCTTATATGATACCCAATTTGCAGTGGTCGACAACTTTCTGGTGTTCAAGTTCTGGGCGGGAGAACAACTCGCTTATATGATGCCCGTAGGCACAGGAGATTTGAAAGCAGTATTGTGGGAACTGATAGAAGATGCCCGCAAAGAGAACCAGCATTTCTGTATGTTGGGAGTGTGCAGTAATATGCGTGCTGATCTCGAAGCTATCCTTCCGGGACAGTTCACATTTACAGAAGACCGCGACTATGCGGATTATATCTATTTGAGAAGTGATCTTTCAACACTGAAGGGTAAGAAATTCCAAGCGAAAAGAAATCATATCAACCGGTTCCGCAACACTTATCCGGATTATGAATATACACCGATCACTCCGGACCGCATTCAGGAATGTCTGGATCTGGAAGCAGAATGGTGTAAAGTGAATCACTGCGACCAGCAGGAAGGGACGGGCAATGAACGTCGCGCCCTGATTTATGCCCTCCACAACTTCGATGCACTCGGACTGACGGGAGGTATTCTTCATGTGAACAGTAAAATCGTCGCATTCACATTCGGTATGCCTATCAATCATGAAACGTTCGGCGTGCATGTAGAGAAAGCGGATACCAATATTGAAGGTGCGTATGCCATGATTAATTATGAATTTGCCAACCGGATTCCCGAACAATATATCTATATCAACCGGGAAGAGGATTTAGGTCTCGAAGGTTTGCGCAAAGCCAAATTGTCTTACCAACCGGTGACGATTCTGGAAAAATACATGGCTTGTCTCAAAGAGCATCCCATGAATATGGTTAAATGGTAAACTCTTTATAAATATGATGATAAAGGAGCAAGTAAAAGCATTGTGGAAAGTCTGTTTTGACGATAGTGAAGAATTCGTCGAGATGTACTTCAGACTACGCTATAAGACAGAGGTGAACGTTGCCATCAAAAGTGGTGATGAGGTAATCTCTGCCCTTCAAATGCTTCCTTATCCGATGACTTTTGGTGGAGAGACTGTACAGACCTCCTATATTTCAGGAGCCTGTACGCATCCCGATTTTCGAAGCAAAGGAGTCATGCGCGAGCTTTTATCACAGTCTTTCGCCCGGATGTTACGGAATGGAGTACACTTCAGCACATTAATACCGGCAGAACCCTGGTTGTTTGATTATTATGCCCGTATGGGATATGCTTCGGTATTCAAGTATTCAACTAAAGAGATCGTTTTGCCCGAGTTTATCCCTTCTAAAGAGATAGCGGTCAGTGTTGTTTCAGAATTTCAGGAGGAGGTCTATTCCTATTTGAATAAGAAACTTTCCGAACGGGCTTGCTGTATTCAGCACACATCGGAAGACTTTCAGGTTATTATGACCGATCTTGCCATTAGTGGAGGTTATTTATTTGTAGCCAGACAGGAAAACGAAATCAAAGGAATAACCATTATATATAAAGGAGACAAACATATCATTATCAATGAGCTTTGCGCTGATGATAAAGATGTGGAATATAGTTTATTGTATGCGATCAGGCAGCACACCGGCTGCAAGCGCATGGTTCAACTACTGCCTCCTGAAGATAAACAGTCTCAACATCCGCTAGGCATGGCACGTATCATCAATGCCAAAGAAGTGCTGCAAATCTATGCCGCGGCTTTTCCTGAAGATGAAATGCAGCTGGAATTATCGGACAAACAATTGTCTGTAAACAACGGCTATTATTACCTGTGCAAAGGAAAGTGTATGTATAATACCGAGCGACTGCCCGGTGCACATATACAAATGAATATTAGCGAATTAACCAATAGAATACTTCAGCCGTTAAAGCCATATATGAGCTTGATGCTGAATTAAATTTTAGGCACGGATTACACGGATTACGCTGTTGACTTATATTAAGGCATGCCTCTAAGAGCTGTGAAACCCGTGTAATCCGTGCCTGTATTTATTTATTCAAATAACGAACCCGTTCACAGGCTGCCAATAGAAACGCACCTACTCCAAAATTCGAAGTTGAGTTTGTGTCTACCACCTGACCGGGTATCGCTTTCTCACCAATCGGTTGCACATAACCAATCTTGCCATCAGGCTGCAAAGCAACTGTTGAGAGATATTTCCATGCTTTTTCAACCACCGGCTGATATTCTGCAGCATCCAGAAAACCGTTATTGATTCCCCATTGTAAACCATAGGTAAAGAAAGCCGTTCCACTGGTTTCCGGTCCCGGTGCATGCAATGGATCGAGCATACTGCGTGTCCAGTAACCTTCCGGCTGTTGACAAGCAGCAACCGACTTAGCCAGGGTACGGAAACGATCTATATATTCCGGACGATACTTATCTGTTTCAGGAAGTTCTTTCAAGACTTTTGCCAATCCGGCCAATACCCAGCCGTCTCCACGTGCCCAAAAATCCTTTTTGCCGTTCACACTTTTGTGTTTAGGATACACGTATTTTCCATCCCGGTAATAAAGTCCGGCCTCTTCATCATACATAATACTATCAGCATAGGCGAGGTATTCATGCAGTTTCTCCAAATAGAGCGGATTCTTAGTAATGTTATACATCTTTGTCATGACCGGCATGACCATATATAAGCCATCTGCCCACCACCAATAATCATGATTGGGGGTACTCATCTGATATTCCATCACTTCGCGGGCACGGGCTATTTTCTGTGTATCCGGTTCCATATTATAGAGATCGGCATACGTCTGAAAACAAATCTGATAGTCACCGAAAAGCACATAATCATCACTTTCACCGTAACTGTACTTCCAGTTTTCCTTATGATCTGATTTTGCCCCTTTCCATTCATTATGTTCCGCCCAGGCTTTCGAGTATTCCAAATACTCCGGCTGCTTAGTCAAAAAATAAGCTTCCATATTTCCGGTGTGATAGGCGGCATTATCCCAAAAAGAACGTCCGTGTTCCGGATGATTCGTCTGCCAATAATTATTCACTTTATGAATAGTGTTTATCACTTCTTCAGCAGAAGCATCCTTCTTATCCGTACAACTTGCACAGATTGCACCGCCTAGAAAGAGTGCAGAAAAAAGAGTTGCATATAGTTTCTTCATATCTTTATTTATTTGTATCCATATCCGTTTCCAATACATATATCATTTGAGGCTCAATTTCCGCTGTGCGTTCACCGTCTCCCTGACGGGTGTGTTGTACAAAGAGATGCAGTTTCCGCTGCTTTTTCCAAAGTTCCGTATCATGAGAGGGTTCCCAGGCATCCACCGAAAAATCCGTCAGATCCGTTATCGTCCACTTACTCGTACCCACATCAGTCGCATGTGCCATCGACACACGGCTTCCCCGTTCTTCGTCACGGAAAATATAAAAGACTTCTCCACCTTCTACCACAATACGCGGACGGGCAATAGGGATCATTTTCGTACCTCCACCCTTCAAGGTAAAAGGTGTCTGGCGATCGGTTATCTGCCGTTGATGCCACATCTTCCCGTCATTCCAGACGATGCGGTATTGAGGAACATCACTATCGGGTTCCCGCCAATAAGTAGCTATATACGGATTTCCTCCTGCATCAGCACTCATGCTCGTCTGATTAATCAACTCACAGTTTTGAGGTAAACGACAGGCATACTCCGCATTGGACAATTTGATCGGGAGTTCATATCGTTCTCCACTCGTCTTATACCAAGTTACCCCATTATCAAAAGAACGGGCATAACAAATATCATGGTTTGTTTCCACATGCCAGGTCTCGCGCCATACCCATGAAAGATGAATCGTCCCTTTCTCATCAACATATAACTGCCAATAGGCATTCCGTTTATTTTCTCCGTCGATCAGTATATCCTGCACACGAGTCCATTTGTGTTCTTTCAGCGAATAACGGTTCATTACCAGATTTCCACGACCCGAAGAACCGGAGCGGTAAACAAACAATAAATCTCCTCCGGATAAAGGATAGAACTCCGGATAGGTGACATTTCCTTCGTCAACTCCGGTCATGGGCATTTTATCCCCCAGTTCCAAAGAACCGGGAGCAATGCTCCGGCAGTAATTCAATGGATGTCCGTGATGGTCAAAAGATACGTGCATGTATCCTTCTCCATCTATCATCATACTAATTATATTATGAGCATCCTTCACATTTCCCTGATATTGGGTGCGATGTAATGTCCATTGTTCCGAATCCAGTTTCCGCTTTCCAAGTACCAGATAGCCATCGTTATCGTAATAACTGATATATTGTTCATCACCGTGTGTAACCAGCGAATTATTCCGAAAGACCGTCGTATTGACCGAAGTACAGCTATACCCCTTTCCCACTTCAACCAAATGCTGGGAACAGGCAATAACGGGAACGAGCATTATTCCGCAAAGTAGTAGCAGTATCCGTTTCATATTTATTTTTTATTTGTCAAAGATAGAAAGGTTCCATTTTTCATGCCAAGGGATAGTTATTTTCCCATCTTTTACCAACACAGGCAGCCATACATAACGGGAATCTTCCAAATCCTTCTTCTTCCAACGGTCGAACATGGCAATATATGCATTCTTCTTTCCGACAACAGGCTGGACATAAGTACTCTGGGCATAAAACGTTTTATCCGCATCCGGTCCCGTACAAGGATTTCCGATTGTCTTCCATGTTCCCATAATAGAATCGGCTACTGCGATCTCGGCTATATTAGGATCCCAGCCAGTACAACCGGAACTTAACATATAATATTTACCATTATATTTAAATACTGCCGGAGCCTCTCTCGATTCTTTTACGAAATTGCGTGTAAAACGTCCGCTCGGTTTCAGATAATCATCAGTCAGAAGGCTGATATACATCGTTTCATTATTTTCTGAAGAATAAAACTGATAAGCACGTCCATCATCATCCACAAAAACAGTCTGATCGCGGCTCATCGCATTGTTCGGACGAAAACTTCCCTGATAAACGAACGGACCGACAGGAGAATCGGAAACTGCCACTCCGGCACAAGCCTTACTGTAATCAGCACTTTCCACATGGGCCCACATTACAAATTTGCCCGTTTTCTTATTATAAACCACTTTCGGACGTTCCAATACTTTGGAGGGATGCAGGTCATGATTCGGATCGTCTTTAACTGCCGGAAGTACAATACCCTCAAATTTCCAATTCAGCAAGTCTTTAGAAGAGTAACAACCTACTCCGGTCACATCCGTACGATAACACTCCCACGTAGCCCAGTCAGGCAAAATGGTTTTCCCTTTCTTGTATTCGCCATACCAATAGTAAGTGCCGTTATGATATAAAAGTCCACCACCATGGGCATTGATCGGATTCCCGTCCGTATCTTTCCAAACTTCACCGGGGATAAACTCCGTATACTTCTGTGCATGCACTGATACAGGCAGTAATGATATACAAACCACCCCTAATAATATAAACTTAATTATTCCACAATGTCTATTCATATTCATGATATTAAATAAGATTTCTTGTCTACAAAGATAGATGATACATAAAATATAAAGGTCTACTTATATGTCAAAAAAGGGCTAAAAACAATCATTCTCTATTAAATGTATGATATTATGGAGAATTTGTACTTCGAACTTAGTCCTCATTTATTATATAATACGATATAAACGAGGATTCCACTTATTAGCCCACTCCATAAAAGAGTTCGCTCGCTTTCAATCAAAGTCAATTCTCTGATCGAGCAAGTCATTTATATATACACATAAATCACCTTTCTTATATTCCATCCTCAAACGAACCTCCCCATATTTCTGCGGAGTATACCACTTGCCACCGGTTCCACGAGCCTGTGTTTTCCAACAATCCGATGTTCCCAATACATTTGTGCTGGTATATACCTTCCCTTTATATCTGATTTCAGGTTTCATCGTTTCTCCGTTTAGATAATATTCCAGATCACCGAGTTGCAACAAGCAACCTTGATAATTATCTGCGCCAAGAGTAATCGTCTGTTCCAGCACAAAAGGTTTTTCAGGATCAAATCGTATTTCTTTGCCGGATGCCGCTATCATCTTCTTCTTTTTTCTATCGGGGAATCCTTTGAAGTCGCAGAGGTTGTGTCAAAACGCTGACACAGCCTTTTTTATGCGCAAAGCCCAGACT
>NZ_QVLZ01000070.1:0-20325 GCF_003435205.1 Bacteroides sp. AF32-8BH
GCGGATATAGCCAAGAAAATGGCAGTGAAATGGGAAGAAATGGCGAATGAGGGCGACCACTATCGCTTGGCTTTCGACCGTAAGAATACCTGGAGCCAGAAGTATAATATGGTTTGGGACAAATTGTGGAACCTGAATTTATTTCCTAATAATGTAATTGGAAAAGAGCTCAATTATTATCTAACAAAACAGAATCCTTATGGACTCCCTTTGGATTCTCGTAAAGAATACACAAAATCCGACTGGATCATGTGGACGGCAGCTATGTCATCAGATAAGGAAACCTTCCAGAAATTCTCTGATCCTGTCTATAAATATATCAATGAAACAGTATCTCGTGTACCTATCAGTGACTGGCACCACACAGACAGTGGAAAATGGGTGGGCTTCAGAGCCCGTTCGGTGATCGGAGGATACTGGATGAAGGTATTAATGGATAAAGTTCAAAACAATCAATAATTTAAATCTAGTGTATTATGAAATGTAAAACTATGAAACATGGGAACATAGGGCTACAATGCATGATGTTGGTATTCATTTTGGCAGTCTGTTTTAGTAGCTGCAAAGATAGCAAAGACGATACATCAGCGCCTTATGATCCGAATCTGCCAGTAGAAGTGACGGATTTCACACCTAAATCGGGAGGTGGAAAGAAGAAAATGATAATCTATGGTAGCAACTTTGGAATAGATTGTTCTATTATTTCTGTTAAGGTAGGTGGTAAAGAAGCCATTGTCATTAGTTCTAAAGGTACCAGTATCTACTGCTCCACGCCGGAGAGCTGTTTCGAAGGAACTGTAGAAATAAAGATAGGTGAACAAACTGTGATAGCATCTGAAAAATATCAGTACGAACCACAAATGGTAGTAACAGACTTATGTGGTGATGTAGATGAACTGGGAGAGGGAAATATTGTAGACACTGGTCCGTTTGACGATTGTGGAAAGATAGACTATCCTTTTTGGTTTTCTTTTGATCCCCAACATTCTAATATTCTTTATTTGTCTCAAAATAAAGGAAATCTGAGAGTGTTAGATTTGGAAAAGGAAATGATCTATACTAAGGAACTAAATAATATCAACCGTGCAACTACTATTACATGGACTAATGATGGTGATATGATATTGGCTGCTCCCCAGAATGGTGGTGCTAAGAATAGAAACAATATTATTTTAAAGCGTGGAAGCAGTACAGACGGACAAGATTTCAAAGAGTCTAGTTGGGTCGCTTTGGCGCGTGGTAATGCTTGTAACGGGTCTATGGTGCTTCCACAAACGGGAGAACTTTACTTCAATCATCGTGCAACAGGCAATGTGTACAGATATAATTTTGAAGAAAACGGCTATAATAACAATCCGGAAGTTCCTGGTGGAGCAGGGTTGAATGACTTTTTGGCATTTAGTGTACCTAATCAGACGGTTGACTTTAGTATGGTTCCTCATCCAACAGGTAAATATGTTTATATCATCATGCATGAATCGCATTATATACTTCGTTCCAATTATGATGAGGAGACTAAAAAACTGGTAACTCCATATATTGTGTGCGGACAATCCGGTCAGGCTGATTATAAGGATCTTGTAGGTATCAATGCACGCATCAATAAACCAGGTCAAGGTGTTTTCGTATTTAACGAGGAGTATAAGGCTGCTAATAAGGATGATTGGTATGACTTCTATTTCGCAGATAAAGAGAATCATTGTATTCGAATATTGACTCCGGATGGGGTGGTTTCTACGTTTGCCGGACGCGGTTCTGCCTCTGCAAGTAGCTATAAATGGGGTAAGCAAAATGGAGAAGTACGTGAGAGAGCTCGCTTTAATCAACCGGTAGCTTTGGCTTACGATGAGGTAACAAAGACTTTCTATGTGGGTGATTCGGGAAATTATAAGATCCGGAAGATTGCTAAAGAACAGGCATCTGACGATTTAGTTGGAGAAGAATCTAATGACAATCAGGACCAAGAAAATCAATAAAAAGAAGAACACATGAGAATAAAAGAATTTATTACGATTTGTCTGTTATTAGTCTCTGTTTCCCTTTTTGCTCAAGAGAAGACTATTGAGGTAACGGGAGTTGTGACAGATATGAATAAAGAACCATTGGTTGGTGTCAATGTAACAGTGAAAGACAAACCTGGTTTAGGAGCGATAACAGATATCAACGGACGTTACAAGATAAACATAGAGGAATTTTCTCGTTTGGTATTTTCGTATATTGGTTTTGATACACAAGAAATATTGGTGAAGCACCAAAATCTGGTCAATGTGTCAATGAAAGAATCGGAGGCTAGAGAAATTGATGAAGTAGTAATTACGGGAACGGGTGCGCAGAAGAAATTGACTGTGACTGGTGCAGTGACGAATGTAGATGTAGAGGTGCTGAAATCAAATCCTACGGCGAATCTTTCTAATGCATTGGCCGGAAATGTATCAGGTGTCCTTGCCATGCAAACTTCCGGACAACCGGGTGTGAATACTTCTGAATTCTGGATTCGAGGTATATCCACTTTTGGTGCTAATAGCTCCGCATTAGTATTAGTTGATGGTTTTGAACGCGATTTAGATGAAATCAATATTGAGGATATTGAGTCTTTTACTGTATTGAAGGATGCTTCTACAACCGCGATTTATGGTTCTCGTGGCGCAAATGGTGTAGTGTTGATTACTACCAAGCATGGTAAAGAAGGTAAGATTAAGATTAATGCTAAAGTGGAGACTTCTTATAATGCGCGTACCATCACACCGGAATTTGCAGATGGTTACAGTTATGCCATGCTGATGAATGAAGCATGTATAACTCGTAATCAAGAGAGAATTTATCAGAATGACGAAATGGAAATTCTGCGATTGGGACTTGACCCGGATTTATATCCGAATGTAGACTGGATGGATGTCCTGTTGAAAGATGGAGCTATGACTTATCGTGCTAATCTGAATATGAGTGGCGGAGGTAGCACGGCGCGTTATTTTGTATCGCTTAGTTATGTGAATGAAGAAGGTATGTACAAAACGGATGATGCCATGCGTAAGGATTATAATACTAATCCTAGTAGTCAACGTTGGAATTACCGTTTGAATACGGATATTGATGTAACGAAGACTACTCTTGTAAAAGTAGGCGTATCCGGTTCATTAAAGAAGCGTAATGCACCGGGGCAGGGCTCTAACGTATGGACTTCATTGATGGGGCAGAGTCCAATCAGTATTCCTGTGATGTATTCTAATGGTTACATTCCTGCACACGGGAAAGAAGATAATCGCAATAATCCTTGGGTACTTGCTACACAGAGTGGTTATAAAGAAATCTGGAATAATAAAATTCAGACCAATATTTCTTTGGAACAAAAGTTGGATTTTATCACTAAAGGCCTGCGTTTTGAAGGACGTTTCGGGTTCGACACGAATAATCAGAGTGAAATAAACCGGATAAGAATGCCGGAAACATGGCGTGCCCAAAGAGATCGCAATGATGAGGGAAAGGTGATCTTCAACCAACAAAGTGCCGAAAAACCGATGGAGCAAACCAGTGCCTCTACTGGTGAACGCCGTGAATTCCTGGAAGCATTTTTACAATATAACCGTGCATTTCACGCGCATCATTTGAGTGGAACATTGAAATATAGTCAGGATGCTTATCGGACAACAGTTGATATTGGAACGGATGTAAAGAATGGGATTGCCAAACGTCACATGGGATTGGCCGGTCGGGTAAGTTACAACTGGAACTATCGCTATTTTGCTGACTTTAACTTTGGCTATAATGGTTCGGAAAATTTTGCTGATGGACATCGTTTCGGCTTTTTCCCTGCGTTTTCTCTCGCTTGGAATATAGCAGAAGAAACGTTTATAAAGAAACATCTGAAATGGATGAATATGTTCAAGTTACGTTATTCCTATGGCAAAGTGGGTAGCGATAAGCTTAAAATAGGTGATACAACATATCGTTTTCCCTATTTGTACACAATCAAGGATGATGGAAATGGCTGGACTTGGAGTGATTACGGTTCTCCGGACAATGTGTATACAGGAATGCAGTATACGCAGCTGGCCTCCAACAATGTCACTTGGGAAATTGCGACCAAGCACGATGCAGGTGTGGATTTATCCTTATTCAATGACAAGTTTACGGCTACTGTAGATTATTTCCATGAACAGCGTGATGGTATCTATATGGAACGTAATTATCTACCTGGCATTGTGGGTGTAAATACTTATCCAAAAGCGAATGTGGGAAGTGTGCGGTCGAAAGGTTTTGACGGTAATTTTGCTTACAAGCAGAAAATAGGTAAAGTCAATCTGACTGTACGTGGTAACTTTACTTACAGTAAGAATGAGATTCTGGAGAAAGACGAAGAAAATGCAGTTTATCCCTATCAAAAGGAGGCTGGTTACAGGGTTAATCAGGCGAAGGGATTAATTGCTTTGGGATTGTTTAAAGATTATGATGATATACGCAATAGCCCGCAGCAAACTAACTGGGGGAAGGTGCAACCGGGTGACATTAAATATAAAGATGTCAATGGAGACGGAATTATTAATGGCAGTGATGAGGTAGCTATTGGTGCAACAACGAAGCCTAACTTGATTTATGGTTTTGGTATTTCTGCACAGTGGAAAGGCTTCGACTTCAATGCACACTTCCAAGGAGCAGGCAAGTCTTCGTTCTTCATTAATGGCCCTACCGTATATGCCTTTAATGGTAGTCAGTGGGGAAATGTCCTGACGAATTTGGTGAAAGACCGCTATGTCGATGCGGAGACAGCTGCCACATTGGGTATTCCGGCTAATGAAAATCCTAATGCTTCGTATCCCCGGCTTAGTTATGGAGGGAACGATAATAACTATAGAGCTTCTACTTACTGGCTCAGGGATGGTTCTTATTTACGCTTGAAAACATTGGAAGTGGGTTATACATTACCGAAATCGATTGTGAACAAGATACGGTTTAACAAGATACGTGTCTTTTTCATTGGTACCAACATCTTGACGTTTGCTAAATTTAAAGAATGGGACCCGGAAATGGGAAGTTCTAACGGAGAAAAATATCCGCTTGCTAAGACATTTACTTTGGGATTAACTGTGAATATCTAATTAAATGCATGAAAAATGAGAAAGATATATAAACTGTATATTGGTATTATATTGAGTGTAATTGCCGTTGCTTGTTCGGATAACCTCGACTCAGATAAATATTTTAAAGACCGCCGGTCTTTGGAGGATGTTTTTACCGACAAGGAATCTACGGAAGAATGGTTAGCACATGCCTATTCCTTTTTAGGCGGATACAATTTGGAAGTGTCTAACATGCTTAATACAATCACTAACTTTGCCGATGACATTTACTTCGGTGGTAATAGTCTCGATGCGTATAAGACGTTCAAGACCGGTACTTATGATGAGAGTTACCGTCATTCGTGGGGCGATAGTTATAAAGGTATTCGTCAAGCATCTATCTTCATCCAAAATATTGATATGAATACGAAGTATACGGAAGAAGAGAGAGCTGATATGAAAGCGCAGGCACGTTTTGTTCGTGCTTACTATTATTGGTTGTTACTTCGCAAATATGGTCCTGTACCTTTATTACCAGATGAGGGGCTTGACTATACTTCCGATTATGATGATTTGGCAATTCAACGTAGTTCGTATGATGAATGTGTGGAATATATTGAATCGGAGATGCGTCTGGCAGCCAAGGATTTGCCTCTGACCCGAGCCATTAATCAGGTGGCGCGTCCCACACGGGGAGCAGCATTGGCGGCTCGTGCCAGAGCATTGATATATTCAGCGAGTCCTATCAATAATCCCCGTCCGGGAGATCCGGATAAGTTCTCGGATTTGGTAGACTATGAAGGAAATTGTCTGATGTCCCAGGAATACAATGAATATAAGTGGGCAAGAGCAGCAGCTGCGGCAAGAGATGTGATGGAACTTCCCGGTGAGAACAACGGTCATCGTTATGAACTCTACCACAAAAAGGCAACTAACATTGCTGAACCCGGATATCCTGCTACCATTACCCCTTATCAGGATGGTGACTTCTCGACAAAGACATGGAACGAAGGTGGCTATAGCGATATAGATCCTTACGAATCCTACCGGGCAGTTTTCAATGGTTCGTTAGCGATGTATCAGAACCCGGAGTTGATTTTCAGCCGTGGGCGTAATCAAGGGGTCAATAGTATTGCTGAAATGGTGAAACTTCAAATGCCGAAAACTTTGGGTGGAGGAAATAATGCTTATGGTATGACACAAAAGATGTGTGATGCTTATTATATGGCAAACGGAGACGAATTCAGTAGAGAACATTTTAAAGAAGAATATCCTTCCGGTACACGTTTTGTTACCAAAAAGGAAGTTGAGGCAGGCACATATCCTCAAATAAAGGAAGGCGTATATAAGGAATATGCGGATAGAGAACCGCGTTTCTATGCATCCGTTTCGTTCAATGGCTGCGTATGGGCTTTGCTGAAAAATGCAGAGACAACAGATTATAAGAATGACGTTGAGAAACAAGTTAACTATTATTACGGTATCAATACTGACGGTTTCTCTGGTACCGGTGTCTATTTACGATCCGGGATCGGTATCATGAAATATGTGCATCCAGACGATACGAATCGTAAGGAAATCAAAGCGAAAGCAGAGCCTGCCATCCGCTTTGCCGAGATTCTGTTGATTTATGCCGAAGCGTTGAATGAACTGGAAGATGGATCTTCGTACGACATTCCATCGTGGGATGGATCTACCAGTTATTCCGTCAAACGTGATGTTGATGAAATGAAAAAAGGCATCAGACAAGTACGTCGCCGTGCGGGTGTACCCGATTATACAATGCCAGAGTACCAGGACCGGGATGTATTCCGTAAGAAACTGAAACGTGAACGTCAGATTGAACTCATGGCCGAAGGGCAGCGTTATTTTGATTTGCGTAGATGGAAAGATGCAGAAGTGGAAGAATCCAAGAAAAATTACGGGTGTAATTTCTATATGTCGGATGTAGAAGAGCAGAGAGAACAATTCTATACTCCGATTGAAATTGCAGACTTACCTACTGCCTTCTCACGTAAACTCTATTTCTGGCCTATCAGCCACGATGAGTTAAAACGTAATAAACGGTTGACGCAGAACCCGGGATGGACATACAATGATTAATCTCCTAATAAGAATATGATATGAAGAATATATATATTTATTTAAGTTTATTGGCTGTCATCGTCTTGGGAACCGCTTGTAATAATGAGTGGGAAGATGAGCAGTATGAACAATACGTATCTTTCAAAGCGCCTATCGCTTCAGGAAGCGATGGTGTTACTACCATCTACGTTAGGTATAAGGACAATGGAAAAGTGACCTATCAGCTACCTATCATTGTCAGTGGCTCTACAGTGAATAGCCAAGACAGAGATATACATATAGCAGTAGATAAGGATACGCTGAAAACACTGAATATCGAACGTTTTAGTCTTTATCGTCCGGAATTATGGTATACGGAAATGGAGGAAGACAAATATGAATTTCCAGAAACAGTACATATTCCTGCCGGTTCGTGCGTAGAACTATTAAATATAGATTTTAATTTGCAAGACATTGATATGTTGGAAAAATGGGTTTTACCGTTGACCATTGTTGATGATGGATCCTATGCTTATCAAAGTCATCCGCGCAAGAACTATGCAAAAGCTTTGTTGAAGGTAGTACCTTTTAATAATTATTCCGGTTCGTACACAGCTTCTTCCATGAAAGTGTACACTTATATAAATGGTAAGCCTGATACGAATGCAAGAACGACGGACAAGCGTACAGGATATGTGGTAGATAACAATTCCATATTCTTTTATGCCGGTTTGATTAATGAGGATATGGATAAGGATATGCGTAAGAAATACAAAATTAATGTGCACTTCAAAGAAGATGGAACATTGGATATGAAGCAGGATGATCCAAGTAACGAAATGGAGTTTGAACTGATTGGGACGCCTACTTATAGTAGTACTTCGGTTATGGACGCGACACGCCCTTATTTGGAACGTCGTTATGTTCAAATTATGTTTGAATACGACTTCCAAGATTTTACTTATGGAGGTAGTGGTACAGAAGTAATTCCTATCAAGTATAGAGTAGCAGGAAGTATGACGCTTCTGCGGAATATCAATACGCAGATTCCGGATGAAGACCAGCAGATTGAATGGTAATAATATAGATAATGAAATAGGGAAGATATGGAAATTATATCTTCCCTATTTACTTGTAATAGATCCTGATTAGTTACTTCCATCTCTGTTTACCTGTTTTTTTCCTTTATTGATTTGTATTTTTCCCTTTCTCTTAAAAAACTTCTCTACTTTTGTTACATAAGTCAGTCACACAAAAACCGACAAAAAGCATAGTTAATTAAATCAGAATAATTATGAACATCAAAAAACATTTGCCTTGGTTGGGAGCTTTATTACCCGTGGCCAGTATGCAGGCAGAGACAAAACCCAATGTGGTCGTCATCTATGTAGATGATATGGGAATCGGAGATATCGGTTGTTATGGAGGTAAGTTTGTTCCTACTCCGAATATTGATAAGATAGCGCAGGACGGATTGTTATTCAATCAGTATTATTCATCCGCACCGGTCAGCTCACCTTCACGTTGCGGATTGACAACAGGCAAATTCCCGATTGAAGTAGGAATTAATACCTTTTTAAATAATAAAGCCAGCAACAAGAAGTGTGAACAGCGTAACTTTTTGAGTGACAAGAATCCTTCCATGGCACGTGCTTTCCAAAGTGCAGGTTATGCCACCGGACACATAGGTAAATGGCACATGGGAGGCGGGCGCGACGTGCACAATGCACCTTCTATTAAAAATTATGGTTTTGACGAATATATATCGACGTATGAAAGTCCGGACCCGGAACCGGCAATCACTGCTACGAACTGGATATGGTCGGCCAAAGACAGCGTAAAACGCTGGAGACGTACCGAGTACTTTGTAAACAAGAGCATCGACTTTGTCAAACGTCATAAAGACCAGCCTTTCTTTTTGAATCTCTGGCCGGATGATATGCATACTCCTTGGGTACCGGAATTTAAGCAAAAGGATAACAAAAGCTGGAATACGGAAGAAGCCTTCATCCCTGTTCTTGCTGAAATGGACAAACAGATCGGACGTTTTATCAAAGCATTGGATGAGTTGGGATTGTCGGAAAATACAATCGTGATTTTCACTAGTGATAATGGACCGGCGCCCAGTTTCCAATCCGCTCGTGCTGCTTATTTAAGAGGAACGAAGAACAGCCTTTATGAAGGTGGAATTCGTATGCCGTTCCTTATAAAATACCCCAAGAAAATAAAGGCTGGACAAGTGAATAATGAGAGCGTACTGTGTGCAGTCGATTTATATCCCTCTTTATGTGCGATAGCCGGAATTGAAACAGAGAAAGGTTACCGGGGAGACGGACAAAATTATGATAAAGTTCTTCTGGGTAAATCGAAAGCTAAACGTAAAACGGATTTGATGTGGGATTTCGGTAGAAACCAATTCTTTAAGAAACCGGGAAATGCAAACGACAGAAGTCCTCATCTGGCTATACGCAGTGGCAACTGGAAACTATTGATAAATAGTGATGGAAGCGATGCACAGCTGTACGATATTGAAAAAGACAAATTCGAGAAAAACGATGTGGCGCAGTCGCATCCGCAAGTCGTAGCTAAGTTGAGCAAAAAAGTATGTAAATGGTTTGCGGAAAACAAAGACAAAGGAAAAGAGTAATACAATGAAAAACAAATTATAAACCAATATTAAACTTATGAATTCTAAATTATTACT
Organism: Bacteroides sp. AF32-8BH; assembly: GCF_003435205.1. Taxonomy (NCBI): domain Bacteria; kingdom Pseudomonadati; phylum Bacteroidota; class Bacteroidia; order Bacteroidales; family Bacteroidaceae; genus Bacteroides; species Bacteroides sp. AF32-8BH. Next base: position 9,823 of record NZ_QVLZ01000070.1, read on the forward strand.
ATTACCGACCGCCTTGATGGTTGCTGGCCATTCTGCAGCAGAGGCGAAAGGCAAGAAATCGGACAAACGTCCTAATATCTTGGTAATTCTTGCAGATGACCTTGGCTATTCCGATCTGGGATGCTATGGTAGCGAGATTCATACTCCTAATTTGGATAAACTGGCACAAGAAGGAGTACGCTTTAATCATTTCTATAATGCAAGTCGTAGTTGCCCGACTCGTGCTTCCCTGTTGACGGGACTTTACCAGCACCAAGCCGGAATCGGACGAATGACCTTTGATGCTCACTTGCCGGGCTATCGCGGAACACTCTCACGCAATGCCGTTACTATTGCCGAGGTGTTGAAAGAAGCAGGATATACTACCAGTATGGTTGGGAAATGGCATGTTGCAGAGACCCACTTCGTAAAGACCAACGCGAATGGTTGGCACACCGTGTCTTCCATGATACATTCTCTGATTTATGTCATTATCCCGTCAATCGTGGGTTTGATTCTCACTATGGAGTGATTTATGGAGTGGTGGATTACTTTGATCCGTTCAGTTTAGTAGAAGGTGAAGTGCCTATAAAGGAAGTACCTAAAGGATATTATATAACCCAAGCCCTTTCAGATCGTGCCGTACAGGAGGTAGAAGAATATGCAAAGGATGATAAACCATTCTTTATGTACTTGGCTTATACAGCACCGCATTGGCCGCTGCATGCACTTCCTGAAGATATTGAGAAATATAAGGATACTTATAAAGTAGGTTGGGAAGCTATCCGTAATGCCCGTTATGAACGTCAAAAGCAGTTGGGTATTTTCCCGGGAATGGATAACTTTTTGTCCGAACGTCAGTTTCATGACAAATGGGAAGACAATCCACATGCAGAATGGGATGCCCGTGCGATGGCCGTTCACGCTGCAATGATCGACCGTGTAGATCAGGGTATTGGACAAATTATCGAGGCTTTGAAAAAGACCGGACAGCTTGATAATACATTGATTCTTTTCTTGTCTGATAATGGTTGCAGTAATGAAGACTGCCAGAACATGTCTGGTGGAGAGAACGACCGTCCGGATATGACTCGTGATGGAAAGAAAATCATTTACCCGCGTAATAAACAAGTATTGCCTGGACCACAGACTACATACGCTTCATTGGGAGCCCGTTGGTCTAATGTAGCGAATACTCCATTCCGCTTTTGGAAAGCTAAATCTTATGAGGGAGGAATCTGTACTCCGATGATTGCTCATTGGCCGAAAGGAATTAAAAAGAACGTGGGTGGCATGACATCTGAAATAGGGCATGTAATGGACATCATGGCTACTTGTGTCGATTTAGCGGATGCTGAATATCCAACTACCTATAAAGGACATGATATTCTTCCGATAGAAGGAAAGAGCTTGCTTCCTATCTTCAAGACCGGACATCGCAAGGGACACGACTATCTGGGCTTTGAACACTTCAACGAACGTGCTTTTCTTTCCAATGATGGCTGGAAATTGGTTCGCCCGAAAAATAACTCTCAATGGGAATTGTACAATCTGAATGAAGACCGGAGCGAGCAACATGATCTGGCTGCTAAATATCCGGAGAAAGTGGCAGAAATGTCAAAAGCATACGAAGCATGGGCGAAGCGTTGCATGGTAGAACCTTACCCGGGACAAAAAAAGAAATAACTGTCATTCCATTTAAAACGGAATGAATAGAACATTGAAAGAATAATGGGGATGAAGGATTCCGGATCAAGAATAACTTCATCCCCATTAATAATATCTGCTATGAGGTTATCTACAACAAGAACTATTGCTCCGCTTGCCCGATTGTAGAATACTTCATACTTCCTATTTGTCCATCCTTACTCATCGTTTCCGCCTGAATAATCACCGGAGTGGAATATTGGTTATTATAACATTCAATCACAGCTTTTCCATTTTCATCTGTCCGTACAGACGGATTCCAGTAGAGCGTCCGTCTTTTATCCACTTTATCCATATACAATTCTTTGGTCGGGTAGGCAGGTGAATAGTATTCCAGTGCATGAGTATATCCCTGAATGACTGTTTGCCGGGTACCAAGTACGGCAGTCTGACTTTTGTTCAATACATCGCGTCTGGGTAGGGGAATCAGGTAGAAAACACTGTATTTATCCAGTTTGCTGATATCCACTCCCGTACTATCCGTAACTTCGGACATTTTGGTGTTTTGGATAATCTCGTCATCGATGCCTCCGGTTCCTTTGCTGATGATGATAGAAGCCAATCCATCCACTTCGGTCAACATCATTTGAGTCTCTGTCTCGGATAAAATGTGATTATCCATGATATAGCAGATCGGTTTCTGCCGATAAGTAAGCTTGTCATTGCTACGATCCCAATCGAATTGCGGACTTAACTTTTCCATTAATTCCGGAATAGTTGTGACAATCTTCCCATTGTCACGTAATAAATCTACAGAGCGGCGTACGTCGTAATAAGCGTCGATGCTTTTCTCATTGATTTTAGTAGCCATATTACTTCCTTGCCGGCGTTTGCTTTTGATTTCCACTTCATCCAATACATAAAGCCCTTCTACTTTCCGGATAGAATCCATGTATAGAGAATCAAAATTCTCGGCTTTTTGTTGCCAGTGGGTCAAGTCCTTCCATTCAGGATGAAGCTCCTTGTAGCCGTAGGCTCGGGGAGCAGGTGAGAAATTACGGTCGATCAGGATGGATGCATCCTTGTTGCGTTCTTTACCGACTTTCCGGGTTTGGATCACCGCTTCCGTGGTTCCTTCAAAGTCTTCTACAGGAATGGTAAAACGACCGTTTTCATCGGTCACGGTTCCTCCAGTGATAAATTGGTCATCTTTCTTCACTATCACACTAAGTGCAATATCTTTCAGCTTATTTTTGAGGATCGTTGATTTAACCTGCCCGTTCAACACTAATTGAGCTTCCGGTAACTGCAACGGAGTGAAAGGAGAAGTAGAAATGGCTTGGCTCATATCATATTTACGCCATCCATGCACCATTAATAATATATCCAGTTCCGTTTGCTTCCGGGGAGACGGTGATGCAAAATAATAACCGGGCTGATGGATATATCCTTTTAAATCAGATGTTAACAGCAAATCAGTGAAAATGTTGTTATCATACTCCAGATAATCTGACCGGACGGCATCCCGGATACTGACCGATACATCTCCTGATACCGGTTCTCCTTTGGCATTCTTTACCTGTAACTCACAACGAATAGGAGCGTAGGGAGTATACACCTCTTTCAGTCCCTCTGCGGATAGTTGTAGAGGAGCACGTGGATTGGAAAAGACAAAACGCTCGCATAACGTATTACCAGCTCGGTTGATGAGGCTGACTTGCAGTACGCCTGCCGGTAGTTTGCGGGTAGGCAGAATGAACTCTTGTGGAGCGTCCGCCCGGCAACTAATCAATTGATGAACATACGGCCGTCCCTGATGACTGATAAATACAGCCAATGTATCTTGAGGAGTAGCGGCATTGCAGGATACTTTCACCAAAAGGGCACCGGCATTGTTGACAGTACTCAACACATACCCGTTAGGCAACGCCTGTGGAAGGGTAAATTCATATTTCTTTCCTTGAAAATCGACTTTGGCAACAGCTGGTTGTGCAGAAGGTGTATATTCAAAATGCCCCATTCCATCGTGCAAAGTCTCGAAAGAAGTGATTTCTGCCCCTTCTTTGGTATAGATCGTTCCTGACAATTCTATATTCCCTTCGTTTTTACTCTCCGCCTTGAAAGCCACTTGCGAAGTCACTCCTTCCACTAATTGCCCTCCTTCGGGAAAAAAACGCACACTCAACTTCTCTTTAGTTTCTGACGGACGGTTTTCCATCGACGGACTAAGTTCGTAAGTCGTGATACTACGTTCCAGCTTATCACTATTCGCAAGTTGATAAATCGGGAAAGTACGTGAGAAATACTGCGGTTCGTTGAAAGCAAGCATCCAGCGGGTATAGGCACGTACCTCATAATAGCCGGATAACATGGAACGGGGAAGAACGAATTGTCCGTTCCCTTCTCCCTGCGTCAGTTTGATGATTTGTTTATCTGCTATATGTCCTGTCTGATCCACCAGTTCCACATACAGGGGGCGGCTGATCTGACTGAAAATCTGTTGTTCGGCAAGGGTGACATAAGCCTTAAACCAGATCGTATCTCCAACATAATAACTCGTATTGTCAAAATGCAAATACGCTTTCTCCCGTGGGAAGTTGTTGGCAAATGTCTGGGCTTGGTTCATGTATTGTTGGAATATAACTTTGGCAGGAGGAATCTCTCCCCATGCTATTGCTAGTGATAAGCAAAAAGAAAGAAGAAAAAGAATTCGTTTGTTTTTCATTTCAATAGGTTTTTAACTAAAATGCAAAGTTAGAATATATTGACCTAAAAATAGAAAACTAATTGTTCAATAAAGGAAAAAAACTATTCAGAGTAGAAATAAAAGTTCATGGGCGCATTGTATATCTGTTGGATAGCATATATACCTGATTTTGTTCTTTATTGATTAGCATTTTTCCTTCCTTTTCCATAAACTTCTCTATTTTTGTTTTCCAGATAATTGATAATACTATGGTAAAGAAGAATTTCTTAATGACTGCCCCCTTACTGATGGCATCGTTTTGTTCGGCACAAGAAAAGCCGAATGTCGTACTGATTATGGTAGATGATATGGGTTATTCCGATATCGGCTGCTATGGTGGAGAAATACTGACCCCTAATATTGATGCATTGGCATCTAAAGGAGTACGTTTCACACAATTCTACAACACTTCACGTTCTTGCCCTGCCCGGGCCAGTTTAATGACAGGGCTATATCAACATCAGGCAGGTATCGGTCAGATGTCCGAAGACCCGTTTAAAAATCCCGGCCAGAAGAGTCCGAATGATTGGGGTGTACCCGGATACAAAGGATTCCTCAACCGCAATTGTGTCACAATAGCCGAAGTTCTGAAAGAAGGCGGCTACCATACCTATATGGCAGGTAAATGGCATCTGGGAATGCATGGAGAAGAAAAGTGGCCCTTGCAACGGGGATTTGAACGCTTCTATGGAATTTTGGCAGGAGCTTGCAGTTATCTCCGTCCATCGGGAGGACGCGGCTTAACCCTTGACAATACAAAACTTCCGGAGCCGGAAGCACCTTATTATACAACAGATGCATTTACCGATTACGCGATTCGCTTTGTTGATGAGCAGAAAGATGATAAACCTTTCTTCCTATATCTGGCATTCAACGCTCCTCACTGGCCGTTGCAGGCAAAAGAAGAAGATATTCAAAAATTCACGAAGATCTATCGTGAGAAAGGATGGGATGAAATTCGTGAAGCAAGACGCAAACGGATGACTAAGTTGGGAATCATTGATCCGAACACAGAGTTTGCCGAATGGGAAAATCGGAAATGGGACGAACTGACAGAGAAGGAAAAAGATGAAGTAGCCTACCGGATGGCCGTTTATGCAGCACAGGTGCATTGTGTAGATTATAATGTAGGAAAACTACTGGATTACCTGAAGAAGAATCATAAGTTGGATAATACGCTTGTCATGTTTCTGTCCGACAACGGTGCTTGTGCCGAACCTTATGCTGAATTGGGAGGCGGGAAAGTGTCTGAAATCAACGACCCGACTCATAGTGGAATGCCTTCTTACGGAAGAGCATGGGCACAGGTTTCCAATACTCCGTTCCGCAAATATAAATGTCGCTCTTATGAAGGAGGTATTTCCACTCCTCTCATCGTGTCATGGAAAAGCAATCTGAAAAATAAAAAAGGTGAATGGTGCCGTGTTCCCGGTTATCTGCCGGACATTATGCCGACTATTCTGGAAGCGACAGGAGCCGCCTATCCGGAAACTTATCACGGTGGAAACAAAATACATCCATTAGTAGGTAGCAGCCTTTTCCCTGCCATTCAGAAGAAAGCAGACTCTCTGCATGAATATATGTATTGGGAACATCAAAACAATAGAGCGATCCGTTGGGGAAACTGGAAAGCAATCCGCGACGAAAAAGGAAAAGAATGGGAATTGTACGATGTGGTTAAAGACCGTACCGAACGTAACAATCTGGCAGAACAGCACCCTGAAGTGCTTACCAAGTTAGTTGCCGAATGGGAGAAATGGGCGAATTCAAACTTTGTATTACCGAAACATCCGAAGAAATAAATAAAGGAGGAACACAAAATGAATAAATTACTAGTAAGTGCATCCGTAGTCTTGGGAGCTACCAGCCTGTCTTTCGCCCAACAAACGGAAAAACCGAACTTCCTATTGTTCATAGCCGACGATTGTTCTCATTATGACTTGGGCTGTTATGGCAGTGTTGATTCGAAGACTCCGAATATCGACCGTTTCGCTACACAGGGAGTACGTTTCACACAAGCCTATCAGGCTGTTCCGATGTCGTCACCTACCCGCCATAATTTATATACGGGTGTATGGCCTGTACGCAGCGGAGCTTACCCCAATCATACTTGTGCCAATGAAGGAACATTGAGCGTTGTACACCACCTGCAACCGTTGGGTTATAAAGTCGCATTGATCGGAAAATCGCATATTGCTCCGAAATCAGTATTTCCTTTTGACCTTTACGTGCCTCCTTTGAAAGGTGGGGACTTGAATTTTGAAGCAATTCAGAATTTTATTTCCGATTGCAAGGCGAAAGGCGAACCTTTCTGTCTGTTTGTAGCCTCCAATCAACCGCATACTCCCTGGAATAAAGGCGATGCCTCTCAATTTAATGCGGACAAACTGACACTGCCTCCTATGTATGTAGATATTCCCCAGACTCGCGAGTTGTTTACCCATTATCTGGCAGAGATCAATTATATGGACCAGGAATTCGGCAATGTCCTTTCTATTTTAGATAAGGAAAAAATGACGGATAAATCTGTTGTCGTATATTTGAGCGAACAAGGCAACAGCCTGCCTTTTGCCAAATGGACTTGTTATGATGCGGGGGTACACTCTGCCTGTATCGTTCGTTGGCCGGGAGTGGTTAAGCCGGGAAGCGTAAGTGACGCGTTGGTAGAATACGTAGATATTGTCCCTACTTTTGTCGATATAATAGGAGGAAAGCCGCAGGCGAAAGTGGATGGCGAAAGCTTTAAACCGATATTGACAGGCAAGAAGAAAGCACACAAGAAATATTCTTTCTCCCTTCAGACCACGAGAGGCATCAATGCCGGATCGCCTTATTATGGCATCCGTTCGGTATACGACGGCCGATACAGATATATTGTCAATCTCACCCCGGAAGCTACTTTCCAGAATGTTGAAACAAAATCTCCTTTGTTTAAAGAGTGGAAAAGTCTGGCGGAAACGGATAGTCATGCAAAAGCGATGACGACTAAATACCAGCATCGTCCGGCTATCGAATTGTATGATGTGAAGAACGACCCGTATTGTATGAAAAATCTGGCGGAGGACGCGAAACAAGCTTCTACCATCAGCCGCTTGGATAAAGAGTTGAAACGCTGGATGAAGGATTGTGGAGACGAAGGACAACCTACCGAGATGCGTGCCTTCGAACACATGCCGGGAAAGAGAAAATAAGCCGTCACACATCAAAACGAATGAAACACAGAATGTTATTTATAAATCGTATATCATGAAAAAAGAATTTTTTGGTTTGCTTTGTGGATGTACTCTGCTTCCGGCATTTCTTCATGCGCAGACAGAGCGTCCTAATATTGTGATTGTATTGGCCGACGATTTAGGTTGGGGAGATGTAGGGTTTCATGGTAGTGAAATCAAGACTCCCTGTTTGGATGCTCTGGTGGGCGAAGGAGTGGAACTCGAACGCTTTTACACTTCTCCCATCAGTACGCCTACCCGTGCGGGGCTGATGACGGGACGTTACCCGAACCGGTTTGGTGTCCGTTCGGCTGTTATTCCGCCCTGGCGTGAGGACGGACTGGATGAGAATGAAGAAACGATGGCCGATATGCTGGCACGTAACGGATATAAGAACAGAGCCATTATTGGTAAGTGGCATCTGGGGCATACCAAGAAAGTGCACTATCCGATGAATAGGGGCTTTTCGCATTTCTATGGTCATCTGAACGGTGCGATAGATTATTTCGACCTGACGCGTGAAGGTGAACTGGACTGGCACAACGACTGGGAAACCTGCCACGACAAAGGATATTCTACCGAATTGATAACCAAAGAAGCCATCCGCTGTATCGATGCATACGAGAAAGAAGGTCCGTTTATGTTGTATGTGGCCTATAATGCACCTCATACACCTTTGCAGGCACAGGAAAAAGATATAAAACTCTATACAGACAATTTCGACAGCCTGACACCGAAAGAACAGAAAAAAGCGACTTACAGTGCAATGGTTTCTTGTATGGACAGGGGAATCGGTGCTATTGTAGATGCCTTGAAGAAGAAAGGAATTATGGACAACACTTTCTTTATCTTCTTTAGTGATAACGGCACTGCCGGTGTTCCGGGATCCTCATCAGGACCTTTGCGTGGACATAAATTCGACGAGTGGGATGGAGGGGTACATGCACCGGCTGTTCTTTATTGGAAGAAGGCAGAGAAACAATATAAGAACTTGAGTTCACAGGTGACAGGTTTTGTTGACCTTGTTCCCACATTGAAAGATTTGGTAGGAGATCACAGCCGTCCGAAACGTGAATATGACGGTATCAGCATCCTCCCTGTATTAAACGGTAAAAAGGCCTGTATCGACCGCGATTTTTATCTGGGACACGGAGCAGTAGTCAATAAAGACTATAAACTGATAAGAAAAGGTATGAAACCGGGACTGGATTTGAAACAGGACTTTCTGGTTGATTATAAAACGGATCCTTACGAAAAGAAAAATGCCAGCGCAGGAAACGAGAAAATTGTGAAAGCTTTGTATGAGGTTGCCCTGAAATATGACACGATCACTCCTTGTATACCGGAAGTACCTTACGGTAAAGGTCGTGACGGATTCAAAGCTCCTAAAGAATGGAAAGTAGTACGTTGAATCTGTTAACCCTATGAATTGAAAATAATACAAGATGGAAAAATCAATGATTAGTTTATGCCTCTTAGGCGGATTGGCGATAGGGAATGGGTTTGCCCAAACTCCTTCAAAGCCTAATATATTATTAATCATAGCCGATGACTGCTCCTATTACGATATAGGCTGTTTCGGAGCAGTCAACAACAAGACTCCCCATATAGATGCATTGGCTCGACAGGGGATAAAGTTCAACAGTGCGTATAATTCTGTTTCGATGAGTACGCCTACCCGGCATTGTGTTTATACAGGTATGTATCCGATGCATCATGGCGGTTGTGCCAACCATAGCTCGGTCAATGCCGATGTAAAATCTCTTCCCACTTATCTGGGAAATTTGGGTTATCGGGTTGGATTGGCCGGGAAATGGCATATCAAACCTTTGGCTAACTTCCCGTTCGAAGATGTACCGGGATTCCCCAAAGGTTGTACAAGCCCAAACACTGACTATCATACCAAAGGTATCGAGAAGTTTATGGAGCGTGATGCTTCCCAACCTTTCTGCCTTGTCTTGGCTTCTATTAATTCGCATGCTCCCTGGACAGGTGGTGACGCTTCCGTTTTCGACCGGAAGAAACTTCAGTTGCCGCCACAGTTTATCGACACGGAAGTAACACGTGAATACTATGCCAGATATTTGGCAGAAGTCGGCTTGCTCGATCAACAGGTGGGTGACGCTATGCAGATTCTGAAAGAAAAGAATCTGCTGCAGAACACTCTTGTCATTTTCATATCCGAGCAGGGTACGCAATTTGCCGGAGCCAAATGGACCAATTGGAGTGCCGGTGTCAAGTCGGCGATGGTGGCTTCCTGGCCGGGTGTCATTAAACCCGGTACGGAGACTTCCGCTATTGTGCAATATGAAGACCTTCTTCCTACATTTATCGATGTTGCAGGCGGAAAGGTGCCTGACGTAATAGATGGAAAGAGTCTGGTAGATGTATTTCAAGGGAAAACAAAGACACACCATAAGTATGCTTATCATGTTCACAACAATGTTCCGGAAGGTCCGGCATATCCAATCCGTTCTATTTCAGACGGACGCTATCGTCTAATCTGGAACTTGACTCCGAAGGAAACATACGTAGAAAAGCATATTGAAAAGGCAGAATGGTATCTCTCGTGGAAAGCACAGGACACGGATCAGGCACATAAAATCATGAATCGCTATAAGAATCGTCCCGAGTTCGAACTATATGATATCAAGAAAGATCCGTTCGAAATGAATAATCTGGCGGATGTGAAGAAATATAGTAAGAAGAAGGCAGAACTGACGATGGAACTGCAAAAATGGATGAAACAGCAAAATGATACCGGAGCTGATAAAGACCGGCCGCGTGCTCCTAAGAATAAGCAGAAGAAAGCAGCCAATGTATAATATTCGTAATGCTACCGCTTGTTGCTCTCTGAAAGAGATTTAGGTTCTTCGTCAAATTTGGTGGTACTTCTTCTATTGTGAATAAATAATCTTC
>NZ_QVLZ01000071.1:0-19598 GCF_003435205.1 Bacteroides sp. AF32-8BH
CAGAACTGTAAAATATAAAAGAGGTTGTGCCAACGTTTTGACACAACCTCATCACAATTCAACTATTTCTCGAATGAATAAATATTCTTTTAATCTGCGTTCATCCGTGTAATCTGTGGTGAACTCTTATTTCAATTTAGCTAATGCTTCCTTGATACGACGGATAGCCTCTACGATATTTTCATCGCTTGTAGCATAACTCATACGGATACATTCAGGAGCACCAAAAGAAGCACCACCTACACAAGCCACGTGAGCTTCTTCAAGCAAGTACATTGCCAAATCATCCGAATCTGCAATCTTACGTTCGCCGTTACTCTTTCCAAAGAAAGCATCGCATTTCGGGAACAGATAGAAAGCACCTTGCGGAACGTTTACCTCAAATCCCGGAACTTCCTTAGCCAACTTCACAATCAGGTCACGACGGCGTTGGAATGCTTTCTGCATTTCTTTTACCGGTTCTTGTGTTCCTGTATATGCAACTTCAGCAGCTTTTTGAGAAACAGAGCAAGGACCTGAAGTGTACTGACCTTGCAACTTGTTGCAAGCTTTTACAATCCATTCCGGACCGGCAATGAAACCGATTCTCCATCCTGTCATAGCGTAAGCCTTGGATACACCGTTTACAATCACTGTACGTTCCTTCATTTCAGGGAATTGAGCGATACTCTGATGCGCACCGATATAATTGATATGTTCGTAAATCTCGTCAGCGATTACGATCACCTGTGGATGTTTAGCCAATACTGCAGACAATCCGGCCAATTCTTCTTTTGTATATACAGAACCTGTCGGATTAGACGGAGAACAAAGAATCAATGCTTTCGTCTTCGGAGTGATGGCTGCTTCCAGCTGTTCTGGAGTAATCTTGAAATCTTGTTCGATACCTGCCGAAACAATTACAGGAGTACCTTCTGCCATTTTCACCATTTCCGGGTAGCTTACCCAGTAAGGAGCCGGCACGATGACTTCGTCACCCGGATTTACCAATACAAGGATGGTATTACAAACAGATTGTTTGGCACCATTGGCACACGAAATTTGAGCGGCTGTATATTCCAGACCGTTTTCTTTTTTCAGTTTCTCAACAATAGCATTGCGCAAAGCCGGATAACCCGGTACCGGAGAGTAACGAGAAAAGTTATCATCTATGGCTTTTTTCGCAGCTTCTTTGATGTGGTCAGGAGTATTAAAATCCGGTTCTCCTACACTTAAGTTAATAACATCAACACCCTGTGCCTTGAGCTCGTTGCTCTTTTGCGACATGGCAAGCGTCGCCGATGGCGACAAGCTGTTCAAACGATCTGATAATTGATTCATTTTGTATCTATTTTATTGTTGTTGAGTGAAAATCGCTGCAAAATAAGCGATAATATTTGATATATGAAAACAAAATGGCAATTTACTTATTAAAATGTAAAGTATGTCCCATTCTTTCTTTCTTTGTTCTCAAGTATCGCTCATTATACGGATTAGGAACTGTTTCAACAGGCACGTTTTCTACAATCTCCAATCCATAGGCTTCCAAACCAACACGTTTTACCGGATTATTTGTCAAAAGTCTCATTTTGTGCACTCCCAGTTCACGAAGGATTTGTGCGCCTACTCCATAATCACGTTCGTCAGCAAGATGTCCTAAGCAAATATTCGCATCAACGGTATCCATACCATCTTCCTGGAGCTTGTATGCTTTCATTTTTTCCATCAGACCGATACCGCGTCCTTCCTGATTGAGATAAACCACCACACCTTTTCCTTCTTTTTCGATCATTTCCATTGCTTTATGCAACTGTTCGCCACAGTCACAACGCTGCGAACCAAGGATATCTCCTGTAGCACAAGATGAGTGAACACGTACCAGGATAGGTTCGTCTTCACTCCACGTACCTTTAAATATAGCCATGTGCTCCAATCCGTTTGATTTCTGGCGGAAAGGAATCAGACGGAACATCCCGTGTTCAGTAGGCATGTTTACTTCCACTCCTTTTTCCACAATGGATTCCTGTTTCAAACGATAGACAATCAGGTCATGGATAGAAATCAGTTTCAGTCCATGTTCATCTGCCATCTGGCGGAGTTCGGGCAAACGTGCCATTGTTCCATCTTCACTCATGATTTCCATCAAGGCACCTGCGGGGTAAAGTCCTGCCAGACGAGCCATGTCAATCGTAGCTTCCGTATGTCCGGCACGACGAAGCACTCCTTTTTCTTGTGCATATAACGGATTGATGTGCCCGGGACGCCCGAAGGTTGCCGGTGTAGAAGTAGGATCGGCCAACGCCTGAATAGTAGCGGCACGGTCGGAAGCAGAAACACCTGTTGTACAGCCTTCCAGTTTGTCAATGGTAACCGTAAAAGGAGTTCCCAACACGGAAGTATTGTCACTTACCTGATGCGGCAAATCCAACTCCTTGCAACGAGACACTGTGACAGGTGCACAAAGCACCCCACGCGCATGCTTCAACATGAAATTCACTTTCTCGGGAGTTATCTTTTCAGCGGCAATAATCAAGTCGCCTTCATTTTCGCGGTCCTCATCATCCACTACTATGACAAACTTGCCTTCTTTGAAGTCGGCAATCGCATCTTCTATTCTATCCATTTTAATAGTCTCTTTCATAACACTTATTTATTGATTTTCTGTATGATGAATTGAATTTGTTCATTGTTCTTTATAATCCGTTCCATATCCTTAGCCAGACGAACGCGGAACGCCCAGATGCGGAAATAGAAAAATAAACCGATAGGGAAAATAACTCCGGCTACCAGATTCAACCAATATATATGGAACGGGCGCACATGAGCAGAAACGGAAATAACCGGATAATTGTTTAATGCACCGATCAAAGTGGCAGATTTCGTATTGGACATTTCTTCAACCAACGCTTCCAGCTTCTCATTGATAGCCATTACTTCGTTGTCATCTTCGCTTGACATCCACAATTTAAAGTAATTGGGTGCTTTTTCCAATCGTTTCTTGGCAGCATACGCTCTGCACTCTGCTGTGAGTTGTTCCAAATCACCAGTCAGACGTGGATAATCAGGATCATGGATAATCACTTCTTTCTTAAATATATGGCGTACACTACGGATTCCCATAATCTTCTTGAACCAGTTGATATAGGCATCTGCATTAAGCACAACAGAATCCTTATTCGATTTATAGGTAAGGAAAACTCCTAATGGGGCAAGGACCGCACTACTTGTCCACATTCCCATCCATACTATCCACTTACCGTCACGGGCCATTTTATATCCTGTATTATCAATGATATAGTAAATAATAAATACCAACACGGATACAATTACCGGCATTCCCAACCCTCCTTTGCGGATGATTCCACCCAATGGAGCTCCGATAAAGAAGAACAGCAGACAAGAGAGTGAAATCGTTATCTTCTTATGCCATTCCGTCTTATGTTTGCGAATACTATAATCGTTGTTCTCCATCGTGAATTTCTTGAACCCAAGATCGTTGGCCACATTCTCCGCCCGACTGACAGCAGAAGAAAGCACCTTCTGTTTCTGCGTTAAAGAGGCTACTTCGTAAAGGCTGTCCACATTATATTCATGGATATCCGCCTTTTCTATTTTGACCGTATCTTCTTTTGTCAATCCATAAGAAGGACGGAAATTTCCTTCTGCCACTTCCCTGTAATACTGTCGTCCGATACTGTCTCCCACAACCGTCATCGAGTCAATGGAACTCTGCAACTGCGCCATGTCCTTAGCACTGGACTGCTTACCCATAATCTCACCGTCAACCATATTGAAATCGGAATTAAACTCAATAATGGAATGTTTTTCCCTGAATTCCTCGCGTCGATAAGGTACATTCTCCGATTTCATACTTTGAGCTTTCAGATTCTCAAATAAATCTCCGCTATACAAATGCAGCCAAAGATGCTGTTTATCCGCGGTCATCTCCAAACGCCCGGAATCAGCATATATAATACGTGCTTTCTCAAAGCCATCTTTCATACTATAAATCAGCACATCATATAGCATACCGGTCTTCCGGTTCTTCTTAGCTACCTTTAAATTATAGTCCTTGATTTCAGAATAGAAAACTCCTTCCGGAATGTCCAACTCCGGAGATTTCTGTTTCATCGAAAGAATCAGGGTTCCCAATTTAGCCTGGGCAATAGGACCTACTACATTTTGGAAATAGAATGAGACACCGACAAGCCCGCAAACGAAGAAAGCAAGCGGACGCATGATTTTAAGGAGAGAAATACCTGCGGCTTTCATCGCGAGCAATTCATAACGCTCACCAAAGTTACCGAAAGTAATCAAAGAAGCCAGTAGCACAGCCAATGGCAACGATACTGGCACTAATGTTAATGCAGAATAAAAGAAGAATTGAGCCATAACGCTCATCTCCAACCCTTTTCCGACCAATTCGTCTACATATCTCCACAGGAACTGCATCATGAATATGAACAGACAGATGAAGAATGTACCAATAAAGAGCATCAAAAAACTCTTTACGATGAATATATCTAATTTCTTTATGCGTAGCATCTTAATAGGTTCGTGCAATTAGGATGCAAAATTAGCACAAAAAAAGGAGCATCGAAAATTTTTAGTTGAAAGTTAACTAAAAACCACAAGTTCTTCTTAATTTAGCTACTTGCGACTCCCACAATTCTTTCATATCGGCTACTTCATCCGGCTCTGCGAAATCGGTAATTTCCAACACATAGTCACTAGTCAGCTCATTATAAGTCATCTTGATTTCAAAATAATCGCGTTCGTTTTCATCATCCTGCCAACGGAAGCGGATAAAAGAGAAAGAGCGAATGGCAATAATCTCTGCTTTCCTCTGTTCTGTCTTGCCCCAATGAAACTCTACTATTTTATCGTCAGAAATAACTTTGTCTGCAAACCAGTCCTCCAACCCGGTCGGTGTGCTAATAGCCCCCCAAAGTATATTTTTAGATGTTGCATTCAACAAATACTCCAAATGAATCTTTTCCTTTTTCATAGCAATTTCGAATTGTTTTTACGTGTGCCAAGATAAATACTTTTTTCTAAATACACCGCATAAATCAGACACTTTATTTAATTATTCTTTCATCATCGAGCCTCAAACTCCCTGTTTATAGGGAAAACCAAGACCCGTATTAAAGAAAAAACACAAAAAAGTTATGAATTGTTTTGGAGATTATAAAAAATCATCTATCTTTGCACCCGCAATCGAGAAACGATGGCGGGATAGCTCAGCTGGTTAGAGCGCATGATTCATAATCATGAGGTCCCCGGTTCAATCCCGGGTCCCGCTACTTGATAAGAATAAGGCATTTGGGAGGCTTCCACTTCTGGGTGCCTTTTTCTTTTTTAGCTCCGGTTTGCGCTATGGTTTGCGCCAGCGTCAAATTCAATGTAACATGGTTCAACAAATTTTATCTCTACAAAGATACTATTTTACTTTCAAATTTTAATTGAAAAGATTAATAATACAATTGCACGACATTGCTATTCTATAAAAAAAATAGCAAATGAATTACTTCAAATGCTGTTTTCTCTTTTACTTTATATCAATGGTATCATATTCAGAAACGTTATAATACTTACCTTCTCCTATTTTCTGTAACCTATCTTTTATCCTTTTATACCGTCTAAATGAACAAGTTGAAGTATTTCTATCATAATCTATGATTTTAGCCTCTATCAGTTCTAATTCATTACATTTACTAAGCCTATCATAACTATTCAAATCCACTCTTTTAACTAAGCTATATTTATAGTAACCACCATAGTAAGCACTTCCTGTTCTTTTGTGTATTGTTATAGTTTTATTTACAGAATCAAAATCTGAATTATAATTGCTGATTTTTCCTGTTGGATTAACAAATGGCGCTTCTGTCAGTTGCTTCACGTCATTATTGGTTATCTTGTAAACATCATAGGTATTGCAATGTCTTATACCACATTTCCAGTTATTGATAATTAATTCTTCTTCTCCGTCAAAATCCACATCAGAGAAAAAGAATGGTGAGTTATGACTCAAATATTCATTTTTTGATTTAGGCAAATAGTCCAATTCTAATATCATGTTATCTCTAACTTCTTGTTCGTTTACATAATAAAGAACACTGTCAGAAAAGCTTTCATTATAAATATAGAATCTGTTATCTTCCTTTTCAAAATACAATAGTGCATTTCCCCATATTTCAGTCTCCCTCTCTTTATCATAAGTATAGTTATACGGCAAACACATAACAGTTACATCATAGCCATTTACAGGTTGCCTGTACTTTATAAAAATACGTGGTTTAAAGCATTTAAGCTCATCATCAAACAAAGTATTATACAAAAACTTTGCACATTTCATAAAGTTAGCTGCTGCTAACGAATCTTTCATATCCTGTTCACTTGATTGTTTTTTCCTATCACAAGATAAAACAGAACATAAGAAGATTGGTAATATGCAATATAAAATTTTCCTCATGGACTTTTTTTTCTAATTATTACATATAAGATAAATCGCCAAAACCACAACAGGAACGATGATATACAATGCTATTGCTCCTTCTTCAAAACTTCCATTTTCTTTACGTGGACAAGTTATATATGCTATTATTGCATAAATTACAATTCCTATTACTGCTCCCATAAGATTTAGTTAATATTTACTAGTATAAAAAGTATCTTTTGTGCAAATGTACTGTCCCTCCTTAGTTTTTTTATATTGAATCCAAAGTTTCTTAGCAATATCATTACAAGGGTCAACGACTTCTATCCAAACATTATATTTCATATCAACAGCTACTGAAGTAGTATAATTTATAATCTTATACTTCTTTTTTTGAGTTGTTCCATTATTAAAACAAGCAACTTCTTTCTGTTTAACTCTTTCCAATGCAAGATTAATGACTTCTTGCGGAACTTTAGGCGTAAAATCTAAGACAGTTCTTTTAGGGGACTGTGGAGATTGAGCCATTATTCCAATATTCGTAAATAGTGCAAAGACAAATAAAAATATATATTTTACCATATAAAGAACGAATTAATCATTAAAAATTTTCATTTCAACATAGAATGTCCCCAATAAAACCAATATCCAGTATAGCCATGATTCATCCCATATAAACATATTGAATCCCGCAAGTTCTTCTGCATCATATTGAAAAGATGGTTCAATAAACGCAATTCCAAAAATAGGAAGTGCCAATATAAAAAGTGCTATTCTCATTGCCAATGCAACAAGTGCAGGTGCAAATATTGCTAATACTATTTTTCTCTCCATATTATCTGTTTTATAAATCCAAAGCCTTACTTTTTATAGTAATTATGTATGGCTTTCCACCTTTGTTTACATCAATCAAATGTCTTTTGGCATTTCCTGCTAAAAAAGTTTCGGTCAATACTTGTACATTTCCTTCTGTATCAACATATTCCATGACAACCTTATCTATTGTAAAATCCGAATAATTCTTCAAAACCCAATATGTGGGTGGTTTAGCTCCCCATTGTGCTAACAATGCAGAGAAAACGGAAATATCAAAAAAAGTGGCTTGAAAAACATTCTCTTTCTTGTTGTTCAATCTTACTGCTCTCCCAACAGGCTGAGGCTCTTCGCGTTCAATCACAAGATATTTTGCAATATTATTACGCACTTCTTCTTTTGTTGCCGTTTGTTTTTGTTCTTCCTTATCATCTACTCTTTGATTACTTTGGATGTTATTACAGGAGAATAGCATAAACGAAAATATAAAGGATAATCCAATAAATAGTTTTTTCATATTGCTTTTTATTTTTTGATTAATAATTCAATTTGTAGTATAAGCTGCTCAAAAATTGAGTTGGCTACTTAAAAGATAGTAGCAAAAGTTGTTTCTTAATGTCTGATTCGTAGTTATATATCGTTTTATCTACCCTGTTCCCTTTGGATAGTATTACACAATGAGAAAAGCGTGGGAACTATTGAATATTATCATATTGAGGCTCTGGACTGCCCAAGGTTGAATAATAAACAATAGCCCACGCCAAACGATATATAGACTATCTTAACAAGATAGGTATATAACATTGACGTGAGCGTTCTTGCCTATTATCTTCAACCTTCGAAATTGTCCAGATTCCAATATGAGATAATATCTTAAACGCTCTTCGTTAACTAATATGTCCTTTCAGCCCTAACACATTAGGTATCTGAAATTGCCACAAAGTTACAAAAAGCGTTTGTAATAGCAAGAACTATTGTTTATTAAAAGTTGAGAGATATCTCTGCTTTATAAATCCATGGTAGTGGAAAAATTCAAGACTGCCCATATAAAAACTAAATCTCTGAATTTTTCCACCCCACCAATATTTTATGCTTATGGCTTTATAAACTGATTTTTTATCCGTTGAACGGTTGAAATACCAATACTTTGTAGCTTAGCTATATTTCTGATTGAATAGCCTTTTCTTAATAAAGCAATGACTTCTTTATATTCTTCTTTCTTCTTATCATCCGTTTTGGTTGAACCTGTCTTTCTGCCAAGTTTACCACCTTTGGCAATATAATTTGCCCTACCACTATTCAAACGGTATTGGATATTGCTTCTTTCGATATTTGCCATTTCTGCAAGTACTGTCACCATGATAGACGCTATTGGATTAACTTCCCCATTTGGTTGCAAAGTATATAAGCCCAAGTTCTGTATGTAAACCGATACTTTCGATTCATGCAATATATCCAAAGAGCGAAGAACCTGTAATGTACTTCTCCCTAGTCTTGACAATTCAGACAAAAGTAGGATATTCACAGATTCACGTTTACAGTATTCCAAACATTCTCCTAAAATCTGTCTTTCCTCTATTTTCTTTGCACCTGAAATATGCTCTTGGAATATATTCACAATTTCTATACCCTGTGAAATAGCATATTTCTTTAAATCCTCTATTTGTCTGCTTGTGTCCTGTCTGTCATTACTTGACGAAACACGGGCATATATTACGGCTGTTTTCATTTTATTCTTTGATTAAATTGATAACATGAAAGAATGTGTTCAAACCAACTTTGCAGATTTATTTGAACACATTTCTATTTTGAACACTAACGAGGTTTATTCGCTTCTTCAATATCCCATAAGCCAACTAAAAGAATAAGCAAGATTAACGGAACACAACCTGTTATAAAAGACAATACCACCCAAAAGAGCCAAACGAGTATCTTATAATAGAACATGATTCTTTGTTTTACGTAGTTAATAAAATAGGAGAATACCCATTTCTGAATATTCCCCTGTTTAATCAATCAATAAACCACTTATATTTAGTGTCTCCATGCAAAGCGGCATTTATTCCCGTTGCTATTTCGGTTGCATTTATCGCTCTATCCAAAAAACTATCAATGTAGCTTGACTTATTGCTTCCAGTTAACAAATTATACAATTTCCACATACTTATATCATTTCCCAAGCTGCCAAAGTTCTCATCATTGATATAAGCCCTAGCCACATTGTTAACCTGTGTATCAGTAAATAACATACGTGGAATATCTTTTTGATAGCCTTGTGGTAATGATTGATAAAATCTCATTCTTCCAAGTAATTGGCAAAATTGATGTTCTGTGAGATATGAGTTACCAAGCGTTTGCAACAAATGTATGTTTTTGGCTGTATTAAAATTATTAAGTAGTTCCAATGTAGCCCTAAACAGTTCTTTTGTGCTCATTACCTTTATATCATCCTTATATCCGTCTGTGAACACGCACATGTTACAGCATACGGTATTCTTGAATGATACAGCCAGTCTAAACAACTCTGGACTTTTCTTAGTTGCCAGATTCTCTCTATTCAAGGCACGAACGCCAACTATAGAAAGATTAAGCCTGTTGCCAGATACATTTTCATAAATAGATGGAATATCTATGGCAAAAGCACATCTTTCGTAATACTGGGTAGTGTCAGCTTCCGTTAACAGGTTCTTTGGCTTGTTAATGGACTCTGGACGTCTCCCTTTTACCACATGACTGCACCTTATATCTGGTTGCTCGATTTGTTCACCACTATAAAATGAATTAGCCGCTTCCCAAACCGTTTCAATGAATTGTGGATGCGAAATAGTCAGTTCATTATCCTTGCTGAAAACTGGTATCACATTATCATTCTTTAAATGGTCTAAAGTAACCTCCACAGAGTTTGCTTCTATAAAGTGATTTACCCTTTTGGGCTTTACTGGCTCTTCGATTATTACCGCTTCTTCTGCATACTCACCAAAGTTACTTTCCCTTCTTACCTGTGGCACATTGCCAATAATTTGTAGATTTCTCATAACGAATAAAATTTTAAATGATTTATAAATTGATTACGTGGAAAATAGATATTTCGTTTCTCTCCAACTACCCTCGGGGGGTGTTAGAGGGTACTGTTCATGCGCTCATGTAACTTTCAATTCAGTAAATCATAGGAGAAATAAGCTGATATATATTTAAGCTCCTATTTTTATAGGTAGGGGGGGGATTATATATAAGTACCTATACTTTATTGCACGCATATCTTTCTACTCTCCACAAATGGAACTACTTTAGACCATTACAGAATGTGGCATAACCATACAACCAATGTTTGAAAAATGAGTATCATTCATTTTTTAGCTTCCCCAATTATTCGTAAATTTGTGTATCCCATGAAGGAAGGATTACCGTATTGCATTGAGGGCTTTTTATCTCCATTTCCCAATTACTATCAATGTGGTAAATTCATTTCTTCGCAGTCTTTCATAGATAAAGCCATGTCTGATAGATTTTATTGCAGTCGCCTATATACTAGTATTAGACGACCTTTTTCATTTTTGTAGCATAACCATAAAAAGTAGGGCAATTTGACGTCTGCCCTACCGCTTGTGGTTATGAAAATTTCTTTATATTACCTACCATGTCAGAAGTATATACCTATCAAGAATTACGTGAATTAGCCTTAAAATACGGAATCAGAGATAATAAAGTCCATATCGGTGTATGGTTACAGACACAAGGCTATCAGAAACAGAGAATACAGATTAACCACATTAGAAAAACATTTTATTTAAAATCCCATGATTGAGACAAGAATCCCAATAGCACCTGACACAAGTACCACCCTTACAGATGAAACAACAGAACACATTGTTAATCGCAAGGTAACAATCAAAATAGACAGAGATTATTAAAAAAAGAAGTATGCAGAACTATACGAGCGACTGGCAAAACTAAAGCTGCCACCCTCTTACAAGAAGAAATAATATATCAACACAAAAAAGCCGCAGTTGAGCATATTTGTAGGTGTACTCGCCTGTGGCTAATTTTGTATTATTGCAAGTTTTACAGAAAAGCATAAGTAAATAGGTTATTGGTATTCACAGTTACCAGTTACCATTTTCCAAAATCCAACACATAAAAATTAGTTCATTACATAACACTCCAACAGTAACACCTTTCCTTAAAAGTCATTTTAAGGAAAATGCTTTAATCAACGTATTTAATGTGTAAATAGACTTCACAAATATTTCATTTCCCACCTCTTTTGCGTTAGAAAAGTCTAGATTTAAACCAAAATATCTTATTGCCTTCTTAGCAGTCTTATTTGATTCACTAAATCGATGAGCAGGTGTAATGCAAGAACGTAAATCTTGTAAATATTTAAAATATTCTATTAAAGGAGAAACTGTCAAATGATGAGATGCAAAAAACTTTTTCAACTTAATTATCCCTCTATCACCTGGGTCAAGTTCAATATTTTTTGTAATTTCATCATTTATACAATCTATTAATAACAAAGCCATAGATTGAACTAATTCACAAAAAGATTTAGCTTCATTGTTTGGTAAAAGATGAAGAGAAGCAAATACATATTTCTGCTCCTTATTTAAAGGTTTAAATAATGTCCATCCAAATTTATCACTCCACAATCTATCGAATTCTTCATATAAGTCTTTGAAATATAAGTCCAAGGCTTCATTATTCTCAGTCCAATTACCTTCAATCATTGTTCTATAATAAGATTTACTTATTCCCATTCCAGACTGAGGCGAAACATTAAAGGATTTCCAATATTTTTGTTCCTTGTAAGGTAAACAGCTTAATTCAACTAAAAAAACCGCAACATAATTCTCATTATTATTATCAATCTTTAAAGAGAAATAATCAGATGAAATGCTAAAACCATCAACTTTATATAAAGAAGGATTATTATAATATTTATCCAATACTTCCTTTTTAAAATAAGTAAGTTTAAAGTAATTTTCAGCCGTACGTTCACATGTCAACAACGCTTCATTACCAACCTCATCGTATCCAACAATAAAATTCTCATATTGCTTTTTTATGTCATAATGACACCCAATAGTTTTAATATTACCATGTTTCAGTAGCGATTTTCCAATTACCAAACTATGGTAATCATTCATTAAACACCTTATTTGAGCATTATATACCAAATCATTTTCATTTTTAACATCATCTTTGTATTCAATATCAAAAGTACATAAGTCCGAATTTAATTGACATACAAAATCAAAACATATGATTAGGTTTATTTTTCGTATAGCCAAATATTCTTGCAGATATTTAAGCTTCATAGACACTTTTTCTTCTGTCACAATTATGACTTCATCTGTGTCACCATTATCATCAATAAATAAATATTTTCGATTTTGTTTATTATTACAGTTTTCAAGTAGATTGAAATAACAAATTAGCTCTTCTGATATATCATTATAACGTATATAATTACCATTTGTTTTAAATTCTTTCACATATATAATTGGTTCTATTCCTTCTTTTGCAAAAGAAAAATATGAATTATCTCCGTAAACAGCAATTCTACCACTTCCCATACTTATATCCCAACAATAATCTGTCATACATTTATCACAAACAGTTTCGTTTGTAACCAAATATGAAAAAACAGTAAGAGACACTTTATTTTCCAGATAGCATGAATGACTATACAAAGTTATCCAACCATCTGATATGAATTTTTTTCTTGCCAAATCTAATTCTTTTTTAAAGCAAAATTCTTCATTCGTCATATCATATTAATTATTTTCATTGTTTATACTATTTACTTTTTAAATATATCCACTCAAGCAGCAGTTCTATTATCACTCTATTGATATAAGCTTCACTCTTTTCTAGCTTTTATTATATTTTCCTTCTGTTATCATGTAAAACCTTTGAAGGAGCAGGATTATAATTACATAAAGAAGCATGCTTTTTAATCAGTTTTTGTTCGATTGAAATTATTACATTATTACATTTAATCTTCAAAATAGGACAAAACACATCATTAATCAAAATATTTTTCTTTATCCATTCAATTATTAGTTTATTATTTATAAATTTGAAATTACAAATTCTCCTACCAATAGATTTTCCCATTACAGGAATTTCTAATATCGTGCCAATGCTTCTAAAAAATGTTCCATGCCCTTTTCCCAATAATTCTTGCTTTATCCGTTGTAAAAGCCCATTTCTCCCTTCCGCCTTACCAATATAGATTATGCAATCGAGATTCTCCTTATTCTCTCTATAATATACAGGAAGAACTGTCTCATTTTCTATTTTGGAACAATAATAGCCAGATTATTGGGGGATATTTTCCAACAATTCTTCATCTGTTTTTTTTAAATACAGCTCATTTGATAGTCGGTCATCCAGCGCAATACTTTGCTTATCTATTTCAACTTCATCTATTTCACTCATTTGTAACTCCTTCATTTTAAATCATTTATTTCATTTATCCAATACCCTTTGGTTGGATTTCCCTTAATTCGCTGAGTATCAGACTCTAGCTCAACCCATTCTTTCAAGTCCGTAGGCTTCTTCATTCCAAATTGTTGTGCAATCGCCTTCAGTTCCGTAGAAGGCATAAATGTACCAACCGTTAATAATATTTTCAGTTGTTGACCAATATCACTATCAGCACAAACATTCTCTTTTTTTAAAGCTTCAAGAGCAGCTTTTACAGCCTTCGCACTTTTTATTTTTTTTACCTGTTCCACTCCCAATTTACACAAAGCGTCTCTTATGAAAGGATATTCTTTTTCAATGCTCTGTTTTGCTTCAATATCCAAACAATATTTCATATCAGCATACAAGATAAATGTTTCCAAGAATGTAGGCTTCTTACAAGCAGGCTTTATAAAGTTGTCATCTAGTTGCACCCATTCCACTTTGGAATGTAATATACCCGCCCTCTCATATTCAGCAACTAAATCTTTCTGTGAACGATATATGCTATTCATTAATCTATAATTATAGAGTACAACTTTAGCTGCCATATCATTAACAATAAACTCATCATTTTTTTATCATATTTGAGAAATGAGGATTTACTTAAATCTGACTTTTGTTGCTTTCTTGCTCCTATCGAAAGGCGGTTATATGCAGTAGCCCTTTCTTTAGCATATTCCAATGCTTCTTTTATCTCCTTTTTTGCCTTTTCATAATTTTCATAGTAGTCTTTTGGTCTTGTATTAAAAAGATGAACGACTAAATTTCTAAACGGATTATTTGTATTTCTTATTCTCCCTGCAATTTGGGGAATATCCATATCAACACTTAATAAAGTATATTCATTATAAATATTACTTACCACATAACAGATACCTGTTTCAGAATAAAAATCCACGCCTTCAAACGATTTGGAAGTTATGAAATTAAATTTCTTTGGTGCATCCGTAGAACTAGATATTCGATATTCACCTAATGTCTTGCGGTTCTTGGCTTCATCAGCACAAATAATTCTGCAATCATCATTTGTAAGATGAGTATGTTCCAATATTTTCTTTATATCTGTGACACTGTTTATAAAGAAGTAAGCTTCGTATGATTTAAGTTCACCTCTTTCGATATATCCCTGTCTCCGATACGTTTCAATAAGATTTGCAGCAAAGTAATAAGGCTTATTAGTTTGGTAAGGTAGAATCATTAAAGGCTCTATATGCTCCCAATCAGCAATATATTCTTCCACGTCTTTTAAAGCATCCGGTTTAAAATCCATAGCAATAGGAGTAGCAGACATGAAACAAAATGATTTAAACTCGTTAAAATGTTCCAATACTCCTTCTACGGCTTCTTTTCTATAAGAATATATTTTCAAGAGGTTATGATACTCGTCAACCAACAACCGATACTCTTTGGGAGTAAGAAGAGAAACAAGAGAAGGTATCTTATCATAAGTGCACATTATCTTTTTCGCTCCTTCTTTAGAAAGATATGCTTTCAGTTCTTTCTTCAACGTAGGAGTGAATGTACCATACAATCCGAAAAGATTTCTAACCGGACTCAATCCTGCCTTTCTATTTTCAGCCTTCCACACAATACTATTTCCGTTCTCATCTTTAGGCGGATAACACTTGTTTTCTATCAATTCAGTGGTAGGAACTGCAATCACATAATTCTCACCATTTTTAAGAGCAATTGTTGTTCCACCACAACCTGTGACTACCTTATTAAAGATACAATTATGAGGAAGGTCTTCTAAATCAAGAAAGCCGTCATGTTCTTGGATTTCTAGTTTTTTCATATCTATTATTCAGAAAAAATTGTAACGCTATCATCGACTACAAAATTAATACTTTATAAATACCTGTACTACTATTTTCCTGACTTTCCATATTTTTTATATAGCTATAATCTGCAAAAAAATGTAACGAGAAAAATCGACAAAAAATAGCATCCTCGAAATAGGACATTTTTCGAACAGGGTCTATAAAAGTATTTTTCCGGTAAAAATGTCCTTCACATTATAGGATTTCCTCAATCAACAAATAACATCTTTCACCTTTAACTTTACATTCGGACACCATAAAAAAATCGCTTATAGTCTTACTTGTTATGGCTTTAGGGGGATGTATATTCAATAGAGCATAAATTCGCTTTATTTCTTCTTTTGTATATTTACGAGTGTATTTTTGACCAACAGTAAATGAGTTCTTTATTAAGCGGATTACCTCTGTTCCGGTTGCCTTCTCGCTGTATTGCTTCTGTATCATGGCTTCCGTGATTTTCTTTTTGGAATATTTGAGTTTTTCAATCACTTCCTTACCTACCGTATCATAAGCTTCAACAATAAATGAATCAGCCGCAATCAAATCCCGTTTGTATTCCAGTTCCATTTCAGTAACACAATTTCCCAACATCTCCAACTGGCGGACTATCTCTTTACGCTTGTCTTTAATGGATTGAGATTTATTTTCCCTCTTTAGCCGCTCAAAGTCACCTACCGAATAGTAAAATCCATGTTGATAAGAAATAAATGAATCACAATTATCGTATGCCTCGTTTAGAGAGCCCTTATCGTAATAATAATTTTTCATCAGTTCCTCATCTATGTAGTTGTCTATTGCAAACCAATTCTCTCTTCCGTTCCTATCAAGCATCTTATTAAAAGGAAGACTTTCCAGTGCAGCACGGTAAGCATCACGGGAAGCCCTGTCTGTTGCACAATCATAAAAGTTCTTCATTGTTCGATATATCTCCTTGCTGCAAACAATATATCCTTTTATTTCTTCTTTCGTTCTTTGTGGTATACCTTCTTTAACATTACTAATATGTGTAATTGATGATACACCATTTCTGAATCGTCCAACCATCTGGATAGCATCAGTATAAGGGTCTATCATTGTATGTTCCGCAAAGTAAACATCGGTTAACATTATTACATGAGGTTTCTGTTCTAACTCAATATCCACAGCATTGAAAAAACGGCTAGTGAAAAAATTGTACCGTTTCATCTTATCAATGCTGCACTGTTCATAGGCATTGGTAAATTTATTCCTTCTCAACTTATCAACACTCTTAGGGGCACAAAAGACTGCGGAATCTTCCAATAAATCTAGTTGCTTCATCAATGAATATATAATATCAGTTGAATTGATAAATACACAAATCGAAAGTGGTGTAGCTTCCTCATTGTTTAGCTTGGATAGTGTATCTTTAAATGCTTGCAGCGTATTATTCGTATGATGAAGCCAAATCTCCTTTTTATAATCGAAAGTCGGCTGTATCTCTATCGTCTCAAAATTCTGTTCCTTAAATCGAGGGTCATTCAATTCTATCGGTGTAGCAGAAACCAGTGCTTTTTGGTCAAACTTAAAAAAATCATCTATCGGTAGAGTTATATCACTTCGGTAATCTGCATCCTTCACTAGTTTATGACATTCATCGAACAGAAGGAAGCAAGAACAATACGCACTCATTTCCAGTTCTTCAAATGCATCCTTTACTTTCTGAAAACTTTCGGGAGTAGTAAGTATCTTATAATACTTCTTCTTGCTCTTCTCCAAGTAGTTTACAATATCGTCAGTATATACACCTTCATATACTCCGAACAGATTATCATCTTTATGCTTAGGGTCATTGCACTTACCAATTATAACAGGAACATTCGGCTCAATGATAATCGAGTTACGTTTTGCTGTGATTTCTCCATAGGTAGCACCAAGTCCGGTCAACTTCTTATAAAGAATAGTATTCGTGGGAATTTCGGGAAGAACTTCGGTAAGGTATTGCACCTTACCGAGCTCACTAAGATTAATTTCTATTGTCATCTTCCTCATTAACGTCTATCACATCCATTCCTTCATTTTCGTATTCTTCCTGCTTGATTGCATCAAAATCAGGTGCATCTTGCAACAAATTTCCAGGAGTATTAGCTTCATTAATGAACTGGGACAACTCTTCTACTGGCTTTACATTTAACTTTTTCATAATTTTAAATTTTAATAGATTTATAAATATAGGGAAGGAATTGCGCCTTCCCCCGTTAATAATTCAATTATGCTATCAATTCTTTTTCCAATAAATAATCATATAACTCTTCTGTCCTTTCCAACCGGAAGAAAATCTTTCCTTTTCTGAAAAAAGCACTGGCAGTAATTTTCGCTCCATACTCACGAAACGTAGGAACAAATTGTAATGCTTTTCCCGCTAAAATCAGTTGCTTAAAAATTGATAGTTGAAAATCCTTATCTTCTCCTTCACCATAAGCCGTAACACTATTAGGATTAAAACCAAAATCTTCCGCTTCTCCTGTTTCCAAATAAGTACGTAACCAACTTAATCCTTCTTGATTCAATATCAAACAGAAACCTTGAATCTTTTTGGATTCAATCCAAGCACATGGATAGTTATCCTTGTTAGTGTAAAACTTAACATTCAATTGCTCACCTCTTTTCATCATTGCCTTTACAGTTTGCATTGCACCTTCATTATCATAAGACTTAACTACTTTCTTTTCTACAAATTCCAAATTCATAATCTTCATTTTTTTTAAATTAAACATTAATGAATCTCAAACGAGGTGCGCACCTTTGTTTTTGATTACACTGCAAAACTACGGAGAAATAGAAGCGTATGAAATGAAGAAAAAAACATAAAGAAATCCTTTTTTTTATGCTTAATTCTTTATGTAATCACAAATATCATAAATCACAATATATCAACAAATTATATATATTTACACAATAATCATCAATTAAATAAAGGCTATCATTTTTTATCTTTATATGTTTTACCAATATGATTTTAAATGTTCAACCGGATTATTGGGAGACGTTTTGCACATGGGAATTTTCCACCAATTTGGACGAACTTCATATTTTTGTAAGTTCCTGATTGTAGCCCGCAAATTCAATATGTCATTTTTAGGACTGTCCTCATCAATCAGTTTGAGATATTTCAGTAACCCAAGAATAAAATTCCCCTCGTTATCTGTTAATCCTTTACCTTTGGCTGCAAATGATGAGTGGCGTAGTAGGTTATATATGCTAAGAGTTATCGTATCAAGTATCGCATTTTCGCGCTTCCTCCCTCTTTTACCTATACTGGGATAATCTTTATCCAATTCCGTTTCCGCTTCTTCCAAAGTTGAAACTCCTAAATATTTATCAAGATATGGAGTTATCATATTGAGAAACCAACTATCATCATTCGTAAGTTCTATTTTCTGTTTGTTATATTCAATCGTGACAATATTACTCTTGGTCTTTTTCTTCTCATGAAACATCTTGTAAAGACGTAGCATATCCGGTCTAACAGAATAACTATACTTTAGTTGCGTTGAGTCAGCAATATAATCCTCAAAATCAAAATAGCCATTGGTCTGTGTGTATTTATAGTAGATACTTACAATAAGAAGAATAGCGTAAAATACATCTTGGTCTTGCTGTTCATAGACTTCGTCTTCATTTTTATTGTATGTATTCCACAACGTTTCAATATACTCGGCTTTAAAATTACCACTTTCAAGGACTAAATTCTTTCCCACAGTCATGCTGAATTCATATTTATCCTCATCTGTCCCGCAATTAGGATAGGGAATCTCCTGCTCTTCCTTCTTTATTGACAAGTACAAATCCTGTATTTCCATTGGGAACTTATTACCCAAAAGATATACATCAGATATATAGTCCAGTTCATTATGAAACATTGAACGGCTGAATCCCACTTCACTATTCAGCCATGATTCGATTCGTTTTATCGTATTGATTGGTATTATTTGATATTCCATATTTTCAAACTTTGTCACAAAAATAAAAAATGTCGCTTCACCATAAAAGCAAAGCGACATTTTATTTTAAAGAAGATTCTTCATTGCTTCATCTATCTGCTCATTTTCAAA
>NZ_QVLZ01000072.1:0-18049 GCF_003435205.1 Bacteroides sp. AF32-8BH
ACTATAAATAAAAGTAATATTTAATATTGTTGAAACCTCAACATCTGATACAAACTCTTTTGCGGAATCAACAAATTCATTTTTACTATTATAAGATAATTGAACAACAAGTATTTTGTTTTGAGAGCTTTATTTTGACCATTATCTTTTTTATCTTATTGGTATGATTATAAAACATATACTACAATTCTGGAAGAAGAATTGAATGTCCTTATAATGCAAAAGCTTTTTTACTAGATAAAATCAATAATATCATATTGTAAATATAAGGCTAAATCTGTATTTTACAGTTATAAAAAAAAACTTTAAATCTAACAAATAAATTTATATATGTATTATAATCAAATTCTTAAGATTAAAGTATCCGGAATTATCTAACATAAAACTAACATTTATATTTTAAAATAGAATCAGCTCACAAGCTATTTCTAGCTAAGCATTTCCGGTACCGTGAATGATGATTTCGGTCTGGTTACCGGTGCGTCAGTCTTCGTAAAAGGTACAAGCAACGGTTGTATCACCGACTGCATTAGCCAATGTATCTTCCGAAGAAACCTTGGTCATTTCATTCATTGGTTATCAAACACAAGAAGTTCCGGTAAACAATTAGCGGAAGTTTTTCATCAACTTAAGAGAGGGCTCACAACAACTGCAAGAAGTAGTGGTAATGGCAATGGGTTATGGTGATGTCCGCTGCAAACACCTAACAGGTTCTATCGTTAAAGCAGACATCAAGTTATTTGGGGATATTCCTAAAAAAATAAAATGTAAGAGGGTGCACTTCATCTTGAACAAGTATATGACATGCTCGATAAAGCATTTGATAAGTGTGATAACCTTGACGGACTCGTACTTCATTCTGATCAAGGTTAGCAATACCAACACTTCGGATATCGGAAAAGGCTTGAAGAGCATCATATAATTCAAAGTATGTCGAGAAAGGGAAACTGTCTGGACAACTCTATGATGGAGAATTTTTTCAGAATTATGAAATCTGAACTTCTATACGCTGAAAAGTTCGAGTCTCCGGAAGACTTCACAAAGGCTTTGGAAGGATATATAGATTATTATAATAATAAAAGAATTAAGTCCCGGTTAAAAGGAAAGAGTCCAGTACAATACCGAACTCTTTCTATA
The DNA here is from genome assembly GCF_003435205.1 of Bacteroides sp. AF32-8BH. Classification (NCBI taxonomy): domain Bacteria; kingdom Pseudomonadati; phylum Bacteroidota; class Bacteroidia; order Bacteroidales; family Bacteroidaceae; genus Bacteroides; species Bacteroides sp. AF32-8BH. The sequence goes on from NZ_QVLZ01000072.1 coordinate 1,138, forward strand.
ACTGGATAGTGTTTAACCAGTCCAAATTTTTGGGGTCACTTCATCAGTCGGACACCCTCTTTATTTTTGGAAGGAGGCTATCCCGAACTCGCGTTATAAGTTTAGTTGCCGAACCACTCTATAGCCATGGGATTTCCTATGGTGGTTATCATAGGAATAGGATTAATCTTATCTGTCTGAGGATTGAGATAATAGATGCCTTTTGTTGTCGTTGAAGCATTGGCGATTGCCAAACCGTCTTTATATTTAGACACTAACACGCCATAGCCATTGGACAAATCCAATCCTTCTATTTTCTTCATCTTCTGATTGTATAAATCAAAGACTACAGCTCGGCTCGCTATAGCGCCATGTCCCGTTTCTCCTGGTTTGTAATAACCGGGAATATCAATGTATCCGTAGGCTTTGCCATTGGCTGCATAACAAATTGAAGCGGCAAAACCAGCTACTTTCTCTTCTCCTTCGATAGAAGCTCCGGTTATCGTCCAATGGTATGTTGGATCAAAGTCTGTTTCTCCTTTCTTAATCCGAAGTATGCCGGCCTTATGACCTGCCACCATTCCGAAGTTCCCGAGACAAGAAATGTATATATCGCCTTTTTCATCCATGAATAAAGACTTGGGGTCGATCGGACGTGTGGCTTGAGAAAAACCACTGGTTTTCTCTGAAATCATCTTGACCAACTTGTCCGTCTTGGTGTCAATGACGGCTACATCTGCTTGTTTGTAATTCTCAGGGCTTGTCCAACCTCCCACCATCTGGCTTAGACCAGCAAACACATATCCGTCACGCTCAATTATGATTCCGATGTCCGGATTATTATCTTGAATACCCAAAGAGGTCAGGTTGATCTCTCCTGTCTTCTGCATCGTTTCGGGATTAAATATGTAAATCAGTCCTAGTCCGGCAAGCGATAGATAGGCTTTTGTGGAAGATAGTTTGACAAGATTGTTGGCACTGTTATTGGCAGGCAATTGCAAGCTTCCCTCTCTTTGTAAAATTCCATTCGTGCGACGGTATTTAATCAGTTCGTTTTTGTCCATTGTCAAATGATAGCTTGGGAAGACATAGACTTCCTGACCTATTATCATAGGATAAGAACTGCCAAAGGGAACATTTATACCATTGTTGTTATTGGTAGCCATCGTCTTGCCTAATACAGGCTCATCAATGAGTTGCATATAAACCGTTCCATCCATACCTGTTGCATTGGGTAGGGCTGTTGTTAGGAGAATCTTTCCCGAACCTCCTGCAATAGGATTGTCCGGATCATTCTTGTCACATGAGTTAAGGCACAATGCAGCGAATATCGCTGCTACAAAAAATACATTCTTTTTCATTTCTTTTTTTGTTTAATGATTGTTAATTTGTTACTTAAATACGTATCTGAATCTGATAGTGAAGCTACGTCCGGGTAAAGGACGGTTAAACTCGCTGATCATTTTTGTATCGGTCAGGTTGTTTATTTTTCCCATAATGAAGTAGCGCCCATTGCCAAAGCTTTGCTCAAAGCCTATATTGCACGAGAGGGCTCGAGGTATGCGATGCTGCTGGAATTGGCTTTGTTCGAAGTCGTACAGATATTCTTCCACAAATGAAGCATCGGTGAATATGCGCGTATTCATCCCGCTGCCTCCGAACAGATTTTCTTTGTGAAACTCCAATCCTGCGTTTGCCATCAGATAGGGTATATTGGGCATACGGCTACCTTTGGTAGGGTTGGCAACAGTTGTATTTTGTTCATACTTACGCACATCTCGCAGATCTTGGTAAGTGGCGTTCACATAGCCATAGAGCCACCGTGTCATGTCGGCTTTCACCTCTGCTTCCATACCAAGAGTCCGCATCTCGCCGAAGTTCTGATACTGCGACTGCAAGAATCCGCCCGTAAAGCGAATCATGTCTTTGAGATGCATATAGTATCCGTTCAGTTCAATCTGTAAGTTAGAGGAGGCTTTTCCAGTTAAATCGAATAACATTCCTATGTTGACACTTATATTGCGTTCGGGAGTGAGATTGCCGGCAGGAGCTATCACGTATCCATCACCCAACAGTTCCTCTTCCGATGGAAGCCTTACATCATATCCGAACGAAGCTTTTGCCATCAGACTGGGTGTGATGCGGTAGCGAAGTGCATTGCTGATGCCGAAATCATTCTTGTGTGTGTCTATATCCTCTGCTGTCTTTACCAGGACACTTGCCATCCGCGTTTTCATCGAGTAGTAGTAATACTTGACGTTGAAAGAGTTAAGGAACTTATCGTTCGAGGTGCGATAGTCGTAATTCAAGCCTGCCACCCAACTGAACATATTGCTTGGAAAGTCGGTACGATAACCTATGACCTTGTCCTTCATCCCATCACGAGGGTTGGCATGAGCGTATTTCAGCAAAGAGTTGAAGTTTACCGAATGGTTCTCATTGACAAGATAGTTGAGATTCAATTTGTGCTGCAATTGATGCTTTTCATTCGTCAATAATGAAGCCCATTTGCCGATTTCGCCGCCGAATTCGGAAACTGCCGGATAATGCGTTCCATCCCAATGTGTGCGGTGCGAGGCGGTATCGGCAAAATGATAGTCGGTATAGATATACCCCAGCTGCCAGTCCAAGTCCAGGCCGTCTAAGAGGAAGTTTTCTTTCTCCATCTTATTGGCGAAAATAAAGGCGTTGGAATGGCTGTGTGCATGCCGGATGTTCGATTCTATCCCCTGTATATCTTTGTAAGTATGTATGAAAACGGGTTCAAACTCCACCAAGTCAAACCACCACTTCCGTGCCTTAAAGCTACCGCCGATGACTGTTTTTTTAAACTTGTCGTGATCGCGGGTTATAGTAAGCCCCTCTTGAAAAGGAGACTTCATCTTGTAGTCGTTGTCGGCATAGGTATAAAAACCTCCCAGCCCGAACTCGATTCCTTTTGGGGCAATGTTCATCTTGCTCACAACGGATGCATTGTGCGTATTGAAACTGCCGTAAGAATAGTTCACGTCCAAATATTTAGGCGGATACTCTTTGATGACAATATTGACCGCACCACCTACGGCAGAACCTCCGAACTTGGCAGGGACAACTCCTTTGTATATCTCGATGCGGTCGATCATTTCGACCGGAATATCATTGATGTCGATAAAATCGGAATTGTCGTTCATCGGATTCCCGTCAATGAAAAGCCCGATGCGTTTGCCTTCCAGTCCGCGCACCGATATGCGAGAGGTACTGCCCGTTCCACCCGTGGCACGCACGGTGATTCCGGCGGTTTTTGCCAGAATGTCTTGTACATTGTTAACCGTTCCTTGTATCTGGTTCATGCTGATAACGGATATGGGCATGGCCTGCTCCCGTAACTTACGGGCTTCGCTCTTACCCATCACTACCACCTCGTCCAACGATTTTGCTTCGGCTTTCAGGCGGATGATGATTTTTTTCCCTCTCTCTTTACCCACCGTGAGCTTGCGGGTTTGCGTGTGGTAGCCTATAAACCTTACAGTAAGCGTATAAGTGGCTGCGGGAACATCGGAAAGTAAGAACTCGCCATGCCCGTCTGTCACAATGCCCTTTTTCAGCTCTTCGATGAAGATGGTTGCGCCGGGCAGTGGTTCTTCGCCTGCATTGTCGATGACCACGCCTGCAATCCGTCCTCCACCTGTTTGGGCGGACACGCTGATACCTGTGAGCATCAGCGTGAAAAAGAAAAATAATACTTGCTGCTTCATTGTTTCTTGTTATGAATATTAAAGAGCAGAATCGGGTGCTTCGGGCAAATCTCCGGGATTCGGACTCGGTTTAGCCGATCCGGCCTCGCTTTCACGTATCACCACATGCTGTACGTTTTTTGCCTGATTGCGCATTTCGAGTTTGGGAAAAAACTGAATGCGTGGTGTTTTGAGAGTTTCGGCGGTAACGGCTTTTTCCGTTTCCACGCGTTTCCCGTTGGATACAACCTTAAATGACCCGAGGTTGGCCAGGTCAACGGTTCTGCCGCTGAGCATCTCTTCACGTACGATTTTCGCCAAGGCGGTGATGGCTGACCGCACGTCGGCACGGCTCAGGGCTGTGGCATTGACAATCCGATCCTCTAGCTGCTTGGTGGTAATCTTGTCTTGTGCAATGGGAGAGGCGTAATACATGGTTTTGCCCTTGTGTTTACCGATGCGCATCTCTTCTTTTTTTACGTTGTATAGTAACATGACTTTTGATGTTTTTGATGGTTATACTTTGAATAATTTTGCTGTTCTACTTAAACAGCTTCAGTAAACGGCTTTGATCGCTCCATTGGAACGTCTTTCACCGTTTAACTTAAACGATTCCGATTGCTTAAGTCCGCATTCTCTTTAACTGCTGTCGTATGTCTTCTTCATAATCTTTTCAAATTTTGTTTATGGTTATTAAAATGGTGTGGATCTCAAAAGCAGTATTTAGCCTTTGCCCATACTTCCGAATTGTGCTTATACGGGCCGAACATACCCTCGCTTCCTCCGAACCAGTCGTAGCCTGCCAAGAGGTGGATGTGGTCGTTCAGGGCATAGTCAGCCGTGAAACGGCTGAACCAGCCCTTGTGGTTGAGGTCGAAATAGGTGAAGTCGGAAAGCTGTAAGTTGCTGTCCAGTAACTTCTTCGACACGCAGAGCGTAAGGAGCGAATTATGGCGGGGCTGTGCGACGTAGCTTTCGTACTTGAAAATACTCTCGGAAGAGAACTGAGCCATCACTGTCCATTCATGAGGGGCATACCAGTCGGCCCCCACCAACCAATTGATGGTGTTGAATCCTTTTTGAGGGGTGGAGGCGGCTTGCTGTATGTAGCTGAAATGCTTCCCGAGGTTGAAGGCCGCTTCGCCGCGCAGCACGAACTGTCCCAAGGGCTTTGAGACATCGCCTCCGACGAATCCCATGCGGTAGTATCGGGGCGAAACCGTAAGTTGGGAGCCCGATGGTTTGTACTCGATGACGGGCATCTTGTTCCACGTATGCAGCGCGGCAAGCGAGAAGTCTACCCCCGGCAGGGCGAAAGAGAGCCTGCCCCCGTATTCTACGTTGGAGAGGCGTAGCTCGGGGCGGCTTCCCTCCGCGTCCCAGACAAGGGACCGGGGTGTTTCTTTAGGCAACACGCTCCACGGATTGGCGGCATCGGTGGGCAGCTTGTATCCTTCGAAAGTGGGAACGGCAAGCAGTTCGAGCTTTATCTTGTCGTTGAAGACGAAGAACCGCAGGGCATTGACGGGCATGCGGATGTCGTCGTAGTCTTGCGCCAAGAACTCGGTCATATCCATGGGTGAGACGAGGTCGGTGATACGTACGCCGTCGGCCGCACCCCAGATGACAAGTTGTCGCCCGAGACGAAAGCCCCAGTGCTCCTGCCGATGGTCAAGGTATGCTTCCCGCAGTTCAAAGCCGGTGCGCTCTTTCAGCAAGGCGTTGTAGGTAGCGTTGAACGAGACGAAGAGCGAAGAGCCTGCGAAGTTTTTGCCGACCTCGCCCCTGAGTCGGGTACGGGAAGACATCCAATCGTTCGGCTTTTCGGAGCGGAAGGCGTGGTAGGTGTCGACAAGGCCTTTGAGCTGCCACGACGATTCGCCCGCTCCTTGTCCCCAAACTCCATGCACGGGGCAAAACAGAAAGACCGAGAGGCAAAGCCCCGCGGAAAGACGATTGAACGCTTTCATCAGAACCTGCCTTTCTCTAACGTGGTCACGTTAAACTTGCTCTCCTCCATGGGAATGTTGTACGTCGGATTCTTGATTTCGAGAACTGTCTGATGCTCGGTTTGCACGTTGGTCATGTGCATCTTCCGGGCTACCCAGAAGCCCTCTACCTTGGCAATATCCGACATCTCGAGACGACGGTGCAGCTTGCCCATCTTGTCGTAATATTCCACCCTGACAGGTATCAGACAGTCCTGACGTATCAGGGCCGTTTTCCTGGAGTAAATATCACGCTTGTCCTTAGGCAAGGATTCCAGTTTCCAGCACTTCTGTCCGTCGACGGTTTCTTCGCCCAGGAGCGTGTGCGTATCCTCGTCCACGTTGCGGCTGCCCATGTCGTCGTAGGTAAAGTCGCTACCCATAAAGTAGTCTTGCTTGGCAGACGAACCGCTGATACGGCGCGTTTTCTTTATGGCGGGCAGATAGAGCCATTTGTCATCGTCCTTGTTTAGCTCATCATAATCCCACGTCAAGAAGCCCGTCCCCTTTACATCGCCGGGATATTGGAAGAACATGATGCTCTTGCGGTCTTTCTTTTCTTTGCCCACATCGATGGAGTAGGAAATGAGCTTGCGTTCGCGCACCGCTCCGCGTTTGTTGATTAACGTCATAACCATTTCAGACCGACGGGTATCGCCGTCGGGACGGTCTTTTACCTTTTGGGCAATCTCTCTGCCCGTTTGTGCGCATGTTGTGGCAGCGAACCCCACCACAAGCATGGCTACTACTGCGATTGATCTCTTCATTTGTCCTTTTTCTTTATAATTGATTCTGATTGATTCGATTTATATTCCGGTCTCCTTCTGCCGTGCTACCATGCGGGCAAATTCGCCGTTTCGGGCAAGCAGTTCGTCGGGTGCTCCTTGTTCTGCGACGGTTCCGTCTTTCAGCACCACGATATGATGAGCGTTGGCAACGGTGCGCATACGGTGTGCGATGATGACGACGGTCTTGTTCTTGATCAACTCCGATATACCGGCCTGTATCAACGTTTCGTTCTCTACGTCCAGACTTGCCGTTGCTTCGTCCAAGAGGATGACAGGAGCATCTTTGAGAAGCGCACGGGCAATGGATATGCGTTGGCGTTCGCCTCCCGATAGCGATTCTCCGTTTTCGCCTATCAAGGTGTCGTAACCGTTGGGCAGCCGGGCGATGAACTCATCGCAACGGGCAAGACGTGCTACCGCTTTCACCTCTTCCTCGGTAGCGTCTTTCTTCCCGATTTTGATGTTGTCCATGACGGAAGCGTTGAAAAGCAACACGTCCTGAAAGACTACGGCATAGTTTTTCAAGAGCATTTCGGGATCTATTTTTGAGATGTCCCGTCCGCCAAGTGTGATCTTTCCGCCATGAATATCCCAAAAGCGGGCAGCTAATTTTGCCGAAGTGCTTTTGCCTCCCCCCGAAGGTCCCACAAGTGCCGTTACTTTGCCTTGCTTGGCAGTGAAAGAGACGTTGCGCAGCACCTGCTTGCTTGTCTCGTAAGCAAAATCGACCTTGTCAAAACAGATGTCGTAACCCTCTACCGTGCAATCCTCATCGCCTTGCTGTGCGGGCATGTCGTTCATCTCACGTATGCGGTCGATACGCACATCGAGTAGTATCAGTGTCGCCATATGGTTGAACACGTCCATGATGGGGTTGTAGATGCTGGCTACAACGAGCAGGAAGACCAAGTAAGTGAACATGTCGATGCTGCCCAAACCAAGTAAATAAGCTCCCGCAATGATAACGCTTGCCAAACCAAGTTTCAGGATAGACTGTGCACTGCCCACAAGCCCCGCTCCGAGAAATTCGCCTCGCTGCAGAGTGGCTTCATATATCTCGAGCTGTTTGTCTAAACGGTCGCAATAGGCTGCCTCTCCGTTGTACGATTTAATCTCCTGCGCCGCTTCAAGCCCTTCCTGTATCTGCTCGGTCGTATCACGCCTTACGTGATAGTACTCCTTATTAGCTTTATCCATAAGCCTTTTTCCTAAGAAGATGACCGTTGTCGCTACCGGTACGACCCCAAAGAGAGCAAGGGCCAGTTGCCAGTTGTAGAAGAACATCCCGGTGGCAATCAAGATAATGCTGATGACAGAGGCGAAGAGTTGTGGAACTGTGTGAGAGAAGAGGGTTTCCAACATGTTACAATCCTCCATCATCGTAGCGGTGAGATCCGAAAGATTCTTTTCTCCGAAGAAAGCCAAAGGCAATTTACGCAGCTTCTCGGCAATGCCAATACGACGGTTGGCACTCTCGGTATAGATTTTCGTGTAGGTGCTCTTGTACTGTATCATCGCAATCACAAAGAGTACCGTCATAAAACAGAGAGCCGTCAGCACGTAGTACCAGAGCCCGTGCGTCGTGCTGTTCCCGGCTTGGATAACAGGGTGCAGGTAATCGGTGATGAACAGAAAGATGAAGATTACCGGCAGCATCAGTGCCAGGTTGAGAAAAAGAGAAGCTATAACCCCTTTTATAAAGGTCTTTGCCCCGTCTTCCGATAAGGTGAATCTGTGTTGAAAATATTTACTAATATTCATAATGTTGTCTCCTGAGGTTTATACCGTCCATGTCACGGTTCGTTGATATTCATTCCACATGCTGTTATAGATGCCGTTTCGGGCTATCAACTCGCTGTGTGTGCCTTCTTCGGCAATCTTGCCTTGTGCTATCACCAGTATCTTGTCGGCATCCTGTACGCTAGTCAGATGATGGGCGATCATCAACACTGTCTTTCCTTTTCTCAGCTCGTGCAGGGCTTTTTGTATCAGGTGTTCGTTTTCGGGGTCGGCAAAAGCTGTTGCTTCGTCCAGGACAACAATCGGCGCATCTTTCAAGATGGCCCGGGCCAAGACAATGCGTTGCTGTTCCCCTCCCGAAAGGAATGTTCCATCTACTCCTATCTTCGTGTTCAATCCGTTGGGTAGCCGGTCGATGATCTCCCGACTTTGGGAAAGGTCTATGGCACGTTGCACGGCTTCATCACTCGCTGCCGGATTACCGTATTTGATGTTCTCCAGCAAAGAGGTCTTGAAGAGTTTTGTATTCTGGAAGACGAAAGCGATGTGGTTCATCAGGTTGTCTTTGGCAATGTTTTTCACATTTATTCCGCCAATCGTCACACTACCTGCTGATACGTCCCAAAAGCGGGGAATGAGTTGGGCAATGGTGGTCTTCCCTCCTCCCGATTGCCCCACAAGGGCAAAAGTCTTCCCTTCGGGGAGGTGGAAGCTGATACCGTCTACGGCATTTTGACCGGCATTGGGATAGGCAAACGAAACGTTCTCGAATGTCACATCGCAAGCGGTGATTTTCTCCGGATTTTCGGCTATTGGGAGTGGTTCGCTACTCGTCAGGTTTTCCACCCGGCTTATGGCTTGATCTGCCAGAAACATATCTTGTTGCAGATACATCACTTTCATCACATTGGTTGCTATCACCGGAGTAATCAGCACATACAGGAACATATCGGTGATGATGGGGGCAATGTTTTCGCTTTTGTTGCCGATAAGCAATATGACTACGGGGACAAGTAGGAAAGCAAAGCTATTGATGGCCACCGTGTAGAGTGACATCGGCTTTTGCCAACCCAGCGTGTATTTGGTAACTAAATCCCGGTAGGCGATGATGCTGTCGTAAAAACGTTTGAAAGAGAATATCGTTTGCTGGAACACTTTCACCACCGAAATACCACGTACGTATTCCACCGCTTCGCTGCTCATATGCTCTTGTGCTCCGAGGTATTCATTTTGGAACGCCTTCTGAGCAGTTGTATTCATCCGTGTCATGATGAAGACAGCCGCCGTGAGGGGGATCAGGCACGCCAGACCAAGTTGCCAGTTGAAGACGAAGATCAATATTATAACCGACAGCGGGGCTATAAAACTCCCCGCCAGGTCGGGCAAGAGATGTGCGACAAACGTGTGGGTTTCAGAAGCATTTTCATCAATAATCTTACGCATCTGTCCGCTGGTATTCCGGTCGAAGAAGCCAAGCGGCATCTGCATGATTTTTCTCATAGCCGTACGTCGCATATTGGTTTCTACCCGGAACGCCGCTAAGTGCAAAAGCATCAGCCCGGCAAAGTAAATGACAAGGCCGGCAACGGCTGTGCCTACCGCCCACCATGCATAGACGTTGATAGGGATTCCTGAGGCAACGCTGCCAGTCAATAGTAGCGAGCGTACGATAAGCCAAATGAAGATGAACGGCATAAGCGAGAGCAGACCGCTTAATCCCGACAGTGTCAGGGCTATGGGCATAAGCACCTTGCGTTTGCCCATGTAAAATTGAAGTTTCTTTAATGTATTCATATTAATTGATTGTTTCATTGGTTTCTATCTCTTTCCCGAATAACCGGAACTTTTGGAATAACACGGGTGTAACGCAGAGGTCGGCCACGAGTGCCGATACGATACCCGCTACGGAGAGCAGACCCATGTGTATAAAAGAGAGGCCTTCGGAAGTCATGTAAATAGCGAAGTTCGCACATATCACGACACTGGTCAGAATGATTGGTGTCCCGATCGTACGGAACGAGCGGAGAATGGCATCCCGATAATTACCTCGACGGTCGAACTCCAAATGCCCGTGGTTGATGAAGTGAATGGTGTCGTCGACAGCCAAACCGAGGATCATCGGCATAATGGTTGCGGTCATCATATCCAACGGGTAGCCCAGCCATCCCATCAGTCCGCCGACCACCAAAGCCGGAGTGATATTGGGTATCAAACCGATAAGCCCGATGCGTACACTGCCAAAGACCAACATCATTAGGATGCCGATAATAAGGAGAGAGATGGCAAATGAAACCATCTGCCCGCGAGCCACGTACTGCATCATCACGGTAAATTGCGGAATACTACCCACTGTAGTGACAGAAGCTTCGGGGAAGAGCCTGGCGGCATTGGCTGCAATATCGTTCAACTCTCGTTCTACCTCGCCGGAGTCAAAACTGCTGATCTCCACCATCAGGCGCAAACGTCGATAGTCGTAATCGATCCAATATTCCGCTTCGCTACCGCCTGCATTCTCGTAAAGGAGCAGCAGTTGTGCCACCTCTTCCGGATTCGTCGGAATACGATAATAAGCCGCATCTCCTTCGTGCAGGGTTTGATTCAGGTCTTTTAGGATATTCAGCACTGTAGTCGTTCGCTTGGTTAGCTTATAGCCTTCGGCCTTTTGTGCCAGAGAGTCTAAGCGTACAAGCATTGCCGGCGATTTTGTCAAGCCGTCTTCGGGCAGGTCTATCATGACGTCGTAGGTGTAGATGGATCCCAGTTCGCTTTCACCTACTTCCAGCAGATTGTTTACATAGGCTATTTTACGTCCCATGGTGCGTTCTATGTCAAAGGCGGTCTCTATCTTGGTGAATTGATAAATGAGTGCTGCGGTAAGCAGCCCTGCAATCCATAGGATCAATGTGCCATGCCGGAGTACGCTTTCTCCCAAACGCCCCAGTTGATGGTCGAGCCACCGTCCGCCGGTTTCCTGCACTTTGGGATGAGGTTTGCCGTTCTTGCCAAAACTCAACAGCACGGGCATCAGTGTAATGGCAATGAAGAAAGCCAGCATCACGCACGAGGAGGTAGCGATACCAATGAACCGCATGGGCTGCATCGGAATAGCGAGAAACGACAGCAGGGCGGCAAAGGTGGTGAGTGCACTGAACAACACAGGCCAGCCCATTTCACCCACGGTCTCTTCTACGGCTCGTCGACGTTCTCCGTGTAGAAGGAATTGCCGTTTGAAATAGGAAAAGATATGTATGTTATAGGCTATCGAGACGGCAAACGCCAACAGCATAGGTATCATCATCATACCGCTGTCTATCGTCATGCCGACATATCCCAACAGTCCATACACAATCACAATTGAGCCTGCCGCCGTGATAAGTGGAACGACAACGCCCCGTAGGGAGCGTGTTATGAGTAACAAAATAAGAATGGAAACGAGTGCGGCAATGCCCATCACACGGGGCATCTCTTTGCCAATCCATTTCATCTTCATGGCGGTAACGTAGGGCAAGCCTGTGCCTTTGGGATGGAGCTTTTGGTATTTGTCTTTAGTGATGATATGCTCCAGCTCATTCCCCGTTAGCACTTCAGGAGAAACGGCATTCTTACCTTTATTCCACACTGAATCTTTAGGAAAGGTACGCAACTTGAGAATAATCCACGAGAGCGTACCATCTTTGGAGACAAGCCGCTCGGCAATATGTGGCTTCATATAGGCTTTGCGACGTATCGTTTCCAGACTTGCCGCATCAGTGGGAATAAGGTCAGGCACTATCTGCTCGATAGTCATTCCTTCTTCATTCCCTACCATAAATTCGATGTCAGTGAGCGAAGTGATTTTGTCGGCGTATGAAATGCTATCCATCATTTCGTTCGTGAGTTCGCGGATGAGCTCTAAGTTCTCTTTCATAAACGAATTGTCGCATTGGGTCAGTACGGCGGCAAAATTGTCATTGCCGAATATATCCTTGAATTCTTTGGTCTTGACAAGCATCGGGTCGTCTTCGAGGAAGTAGTCTTCCCACGAAGCACTCACCTTGAAATATCTTAACCCTGTAAATCCTATGGCGAAGACGAGGATAAACAAGCTTAGTACAAGCCATCGTTTTTGTACCATCCATCTGCCCTGACGGGCAAACCAGTCATTGATTCTTTCTATTTTCATATCGTTTGTTATTGGTAAGTTCATTCATTTCAACACATTCAGCAGCGTGACGAGAAATAGCTTTCCACTTTGGGGCTACATATGATAATGGTGACAATGTGCGTGGACACAAGAATGCTCTTTGTGGGCATCATGCACGTGACAACGGCAGGAGTGAGAAGTGTTCATATTCTTTCTTTTTTTTACTTATGTTTTTTATATTACTTAGTCTTGCTAACACAACATCAGCAGGTTGAGTGCCATAACCGCCATGCCTGCTACCAAACCATAGATAGTATGATGGTGCTTACCGTATTCTTCGGCAGCGGGTAGTAACTCATCAAGCGAGATAAATACCATGATACCGGCAATCATCCCGAAAATAACGCCGAAAACATGGTCATTGAGGAATGGTGCCAAGATAAGATAGCCGATGACGGCTCCTACCGGCTCGGCCAATCCCGATAGAAATGAAAGCCAAAAGGCCCGTTTACGATTACCTGTAGCATAATAGATCGGAACGGAGACGGAAATGCCTTCGGGTATATTATGTATGGCGATGGCACAGGCAATAGGTATAGCAATGTTTATATCCTTCAATGCTGCAAGAAACGTAACCATACCTTCCGGGAAATTGTGTATTGCCAGCACCAAGGCTGTCACTACATCGACGCGTAATAATTGAGGCTTTATTTCAGTCTTTCGTTCTTCCTTTAAGCTCATTTCTTCCACCCGATGCATTTCGTGTGGATTTTCGTAGTGAGGAATTAGCTTATCAATAAGTAGAATCAATACGATTCCCCCGAAAAAAGAAAGTGTGGAATGAAGAGTTCCGTCGTCCTTGCCATGTATATTGGCAAGAGTCTGCAAAGAAGAGGCAAACAGATTGGCGAAAGACATATAAATCATTACTGCTGTTGAAAATCCCAATGAAAGAGAAAGGAATGAAGTATTGGTGCGCTTAGCAAAAAATGCAATCGCACTGCCTATCCCTGTGGATATACCGGCAAACGATGTTAGGAAAAATGCTATAAGTACTGGTTGAGACATGGCTATGATGGATTGGAAGTTAGTGCGTCAAAAGAGAACAAAAGTTTGTTTTGTTCAGAAGCAAAGCGAGCCGCTCTTTGCAGGCGGCTCGCTCGGTAGGAGAAACAGTTAGATTTAGAAATAAGACGTTTCATGCTTTTGGCAACTAAGTTTAGTTCGGTCAGTCTGCGGATGTACGATGTTGGTACTTTGATCTTTCGTCCCAATAATTTCTTTGGGCAAAACCTTTCCGATACGGGAGACTGCCCTGCTTTGCGTAACCCATGACTCCTCGCAGAAGAAAAGCCCGTTGACTCCTTGTACGAGTGTTAATTCGTCGTTGCTGATGATGTTGATGATACTCATATGCTGATTATTATTTAGTGATTCTTCTGGAATGACTCGGCGTTCCAACTCCTGCATCAAACGAAACGCTGCCTGACAAGATTGCAGCATCTGTCCATGCAGGCTATAGGTGTGGAGTCGAGCAGAAGGTAGCTGATGCCTATTGTCTCGGAATCAAATACAAAAGAGATTCGATTGTTTACAATCGTACAATCATTTCCGCAAGGCTTGCATTGCAGACAAGACGAGAAACGGATGTTTTGATTAGTTATCTCTTGACAGACAGGATGTTTCAATAGTTCTGCCTTCATCTTTCATTCTTTACATTCATGAGTTTCTTCCATCCTCCCGTGCTAAAGCGAATATACTCACTGATGAAACACTCTATCTCTTCGCAGGAAAGTTCCTTATGTTGCACCACCTCTTTCATCATATTAATCCACCAAGAGCAGGTGAAGTGCATGAAGAACGGAGAAATATCGGTATGTAGTTCCGGATGGAGTCTTCTCATCTTTTCCATATATTCCATCCCTATTGTGGCACTCTTCTCAATCCACTCTTCCAAATAATCTTTGAGGCGAGAATGCTGCGTAGAGAAAAACAGCAAATTTAATTCACTTCGGTAACGAGTTATAATGCCCATAAGCTCCTGCAAAGATGCACGATGATATTCATCTGAGATAAATATGTCAAGGGAGAAATTCTCCGGTCGGTTGTGATCTTCCAGCATCCTGTACATAGCAGCCAAAAGAGGACGCAACACATCAACCAGTAAATCGTCCTTACAGGGATAGTAATTGTATATATTGCTCAGACCAATGCCCGACAACTTAGAAATCTCACGCATAGACACCGACTTGAAGCCCTTTTCGAAAAAAGCTTTCTGCGCTGTTTCCAGCAATAGCTTACGTATATAATCCTTCGTTGTTTGCATAGGTCAGAACATAATTCTTTATTTTATAACGCAAAATTAGTCACATATTTTTTCGGTTGCAATACCTTAAAATGATGATTTTTTTACTTACCATTCCCCATTTATGGTAATTCAGCAAATGAAATTTATAACTTTCAATATGCTACTCCTAATCATATCAAAGCTACAAATACTCACTTATTTACAATCTCTAGCACTCACTTTTTTTTGTTTACTTTTGTCTGTAAACCGCTACTGACGTCATTAAATACATAGTAATATGAGCAAAAAAATCAAAGACCAAGAAGTTCTTTTGGTCAAAGATCAGAAGGACGATAGCCTCCGAGCCGTAGTCGGAGCAGATGGGAAAAGCGGACTGAAGTTGCATTCTTTCAAAGTCTCCTTTGAGAGTGTCGTTGCCAGCGTGCATGTATACCAATAGACGATTACTCACTACCAATATAAGGAAAAGTTGCATGCAAATGAAATTTATCATACGCCATGCAACTTTGGAGCCAATTCATAAGAAGAGGAGCTAACGGAGAAAAAGAACTTTTTCAGTGCCCTCAGATTTCGGGCTTCCTTTTTTATTTACCTTCAACAACTCCAAATATTCTTATTACATCAATCTTCGATAGTACATACACTTACACGGTTCCAATCCGGTTCGGTAAACATGTCACCTACTCCCTGATCTTCGGCAGTAATACGAGACGTATTAATCTTGTATTTATTAACAAGGATTGTTTTTACAGCTTCTGCACGTGCGGTAGCAATTTTTGCGTTGATCTCAACATTGCCTTCTGGAGAAGCGTACCCTTTAATAATGACTTTTGAATCGGGATATTTCTTCATGTAGGAGGCTACACGTTCCACATTCGGTAGCTATGATGCATCCACTGATGAGCGACCTTGTCTGAAAGTAATGATAGATTCCGGAACGCGGGCAGTCTTGACTACTGTTTCAATGGGAACGACCTTTGTACGACATTCTTCCAACTCTTTATGCAAACCGCTAATTCTTTGGTTAGCATTGTTTAGTTCTCTGTCACGACTGCCCACCTGTTCGCGAAGTGCATTAATAGCAACATTCAAATCATCAATTTCGCTCTGATTGTAGACTTTTACTTTAGTAAAGTAATGATTCCCAGTACTCATCTTGAAGTGATAAGTCAATCCGGCAGTCAGTTCAAATGTTGCATTGTTTGCATTGAAACGACTCTTTGCCTGATTAAAATCACCTTGCATATCATATACGATAGCGGGCTTAATTCCCAATGTCCATGCTTTTGTTTCACCGAGGTTGAAATTAAGATTCAATCCGAGACGGGTAGACCATGAATTGTCATCTCCTTTACCATTTACATAATAATGCAACCACCCCATTCCGGCAATAGCTTCTATCTCAAACAAACGAGGTTTGCCCCGATAGCTTGCAAATAGATTTATTAAGTTAATTTTACTTAACAAGCTGACATCTAAAACATCAAAAGCTGTTTTACTCGGAGTTGTATTGATATATCCCATTCCCTGAAATTCCAAACCGAAAACTAGGAGTTAATTGTTTGGATATTCCAACTCCGAAACCGGGACGCATCCCTTTAAAGAAAGAGGCGTGAGTGAGAGGGGTAACTGCTCCTGCATTCACTCCTACAGACCAATTGTCCATAAACTTTGTTCCTTCTACAACTGATTGGGCATTTACAATAAATGTTCCCAAAGTAAAAACTAATAAAATAGCAATTTTCTTCATAATCTATTGTTTTATTTTTTTCGAATGCAAAAGTAAAAAGATTGCAGAGCTTTTTAGTTGTAGGACAAAAGAATAAATCTAATACATTGATTTTTATTTTACTTATAATCAGTAGTTTGCAAAAATGGTTCAATTAATAATCTAACACATATCTAACACCCTTGATAAAATTCAAAAAAGCACTTACACTTACACCTTTAGGGTAGTCAAGTTTATTTTTTAACAACAACGAGTGAACTGATACTTTTACTCTGAATAGCAATAACTTACTGCTATTTTGTACTATTACGATTATACATATTATATAATATGCTAATAAGCAATTATATATTGTTAGGCCCAATAAAAAATATATATAAATAGCGAGCGATAATCATATAAGTTAAAGAATAATTTATATTGGTAAAATATTCCTAATCGCCCATGCAAAAAATAAAACACATTATTATATTCGCAATATGAAATGTAAGATTATAATTGGACTATCAGCTATTCTCTATTTTACAGGTTGTTATAACAGGGA
>NZ_QVLZ01000073.1:0-16197 GCF_003435205.1 Bacteroides sp. AF32-8BH
AGAACTGTAAAATATAAAAGAGGTTGTGCCAACGTTTTGACACAACCTCATTCCCCTTACCCTCTTGATTTCCCGCCAATGTTTCAATACAAACGGCATCATTTTTCAAATGCTACAAATTGAACTTACCCCTGAACAACTCTAGTTATTAAAATGAGATAGCTGTTATTAACCCGGATAAGGTAAAGTTTGATTCATTCAATAACGGTTATAACAGCGTCGTGTCTTGTCTCTTCTCAACAAAGATAGAAAGTAATACCTCTTTTCCACCCCTTTTCCTTCGCCGCTTATAAAGAAAAGTAATTATAGTATTAAGAAAAGTAATTCATCTTTGGTTTTCAACACTTTACCGTCATCATCACTTCATCTGTTTTTTCATCTTATCCGCAAGCACATTATGATGTGCTTGCTTTCTGTACGGCTGCTTTTTCTGCCAATTCTTTTTTCTCGGAAGCCTTTTTCTCTAGTTCCTCCTCTTCGTAATATTGTTTTCTACGTTTGTTAGATTGCTGAATCAGATTTGTGATATAAACTGTAAAGATAGGGAACATCATCATACCCAGGGCAGCCAACAAAACGGAAAGTACACGTCCGGTCACCGTCTGCGCTATGATATTCGAACCGACGGTAGTGACATCCATAAAAGCCCACCACAAAGCATCTCCATAACCATTCACCAAGGGATTCACCCGATGCTCAAGCACAAAAAATGCCAGACTGGAAAAATAGACCGTTGCCAACAACATCGTCAGATAAGAGACAAACAAACTCGAAGCACGATTGTAGGTCAACCAGCCGACCACAATGGCAAGCGCATATCCTCCTCTCAATAAAGGTATGAAACGGAGAAGATAGGTGATCTCATCCGAAAATGTCCACCCATAATAGGCGATAATATTCTGATAAGGAATCGCCACCAATAAAAAGATAAAATGCGTCCGCAAATAACGTCCCTTATGTTTTGCCAGAAAGAACTCCAATACAAAATCAAAAAGAAACCAAAGACAGATACATAGCTGTACTTTCATATACGAAGACTGTGTATAGAAAGGAATTCCCTTAAAAGTATCTACCGAGATACTAATAACCAGGAATAGGGACATTACTAATATAATAATGTGAAGAATACCATAGATTCCCTTTTTCCCGGAAATAAAATCTGAAAGCGCTGATTTCATAACTACTTAATTTATAATAAAATGATTCATTTATAATTTAGATTGCTTAAAAACAATTGGAGAAAGCGATTGTTTCGGAAGAAGTAAATCCGGGGTTACAATCTCCCATTTCGGGGATGTTAATTAACGAACTTTGAAAGAGATTGCGGAAACATCTCACGCAAAATGTTGTTATAACACTGACTTTAAAATATTTTTCACTTAAAACCTTAACTTATGGCGAATATTAAAAATGCAGTGAAGCTGGGTGTGTTTACCCTGGCTATCATGAATGTTACGGCAGTAGTATCCTTGCGTGGACTACCAGCCGAGGCCGTATATGGAATGAGTTCGGCCTTCTATTATCTTTTTGCAGCTATTGTCTTTCTAATCCCTACATCGCTCGTTGCAGCAGAGTTGGCGGCGATGTTTCAGGATAAGCAGGGTGGTGTGTTCCGGTGGGTAGGCGAAGCCTACGGCAAAAAACTGGGATTCCTCGCCATTTGGGTACAATGGATCGAAAGTACGATCTGGTATCCGACAGTGTTAACGTTTGGTGCCGTATCTATCGCTTTCATCGGAATGAATGACGTACATGACATGTCACTGGCAAACAATAAGTATTATACGCTCGTCGTAGTGCTTATCATCTACTGGCTGGCTACTTTCATTTCCCTGAAAGGTATGAGCTGGGTAGGTAAGGTTGCTAAAATCGGTGGTATGGTCGGTACAATTATCCCGGCTGCCCTGTTGATTATCTTGGGAATCATTTATCTGGCAAGCGGCGGACATTCCAATATGGATTTCAACAGCAGCTTCTTCCCCGACTTTACCAACTTTGATAATGTTGTTCTTGCTGCCAGTATCTTCTTGTTTTATGCCGGTATGGAAATGGGTGGTATCCACGTAAAAGACGTAGAGAACCCTTCCAAAAACTATCCGAAAGCCGTATTCATCGGTGCACTTATCACAGTGTTGATCTTCGTTTTGGGTACTTTTGCATTAGGTGTGATTATCCCTGCAAAAGATATCAACCTGACTCAAAGTCTACTCGTCGGCTTCGACAACTATTTCAGATATATTCATGCTTCCTGGTTGTCACCAATCATTGCTGTCGCTCTTGCATTTGGTGTACTGGCAGGTGTATTAACATGGGTTGCCGGTCCGTCAAAAGGTATATTTGCCGTAGGTAAAGCGGGGTATATGCCTCCGTTCTTCCAGAAAACAAACAAACTGGGTGTACAGAAGAATATCCTGTTCGTACAAGGTATCGCTGTAACTGTATTAAGTCTGTTGTTCGTCGTTATGCCGTCCGTACAGAGCTTCTATCAGATTCTGTCACAGCTGACAGTTATTCTTTATCTGATTATGTACTTGTTGATGTTCTCCGGAGCTATCGCATTGCGTTATAAGATGAAGAAACTCAACCGTCCGTTCCGTATCGGTAAGTCAGGTAACGGTTTGATGTGGTTTGTTGGCGGTCTTGGTTTCTGCGGATCATTGCTTGCCTTTATCCTCAGCTTCATCCCGCCCAGCCAGATCTCTACAGGTAGCAACACCGTTTGGTTCTCCGTACTGATTATCGGTGCCATTATCGTTGTTATTGCTCCGTTTATTATCTATGCTTCCAAGAAACCGTCTTGGGTAGATCCAAACTCCAATTTCGAACCGTTCCACTGGGAAGTTCAGGCTCAACCTGCCACTGTCAATGTCAGTGCAAGTAACGCTAATGCTGCCCGTCCTACCGCAACTTCTGCACATACAGGAGGAGCAACCGGGGCAAGTACAGCTAAGCCTGGTGCAACCGTTTCTAATGCAGCAGCTCCTGATGCGGCATCCTCTGGTGCCACCGCTTCCGGTGCTACTCCATCAAGCAGCAGTTCTGCTACATCCGGCGGAAATTCTACTTCCGGCAAAGCATCTCCGGGAACCGGAGACAAAGATAAGGATGCACCTAAGTCGTAAAGACTAAGTGTTCATCCTGTTCACAAAAAGTAAGAGGCTATTCAAACAGCTTTGAACTTATAAAATTACCCTCACTACAGTGAAGTGCTCCCCTTTAGTCGGTTATAAAACCTTTGGGATGCACTTCACGGTTGTAGTGAGGGTAATTTATTTTAGAGATTTTTGCAGGCCCTCTTATTTAGAAGTATGCCAATCATCATTTAATAGATACAATACCTAGCGATTGGAGATTACTTTATTGCCTGTGACTTTATTAGTCCCGGTTTTATCACCCGTGGCAACACAAAGCTGAAAGTAGATCCCCGGTTAATTTCCGAATCAAGTTCAAGATTTCCACCCAGATTTTGGATGATCGTTTGCGAAAGAGTCAGTCCAAGTCCTGTCCCCTGCATTTCACGATCAAGTTTTATGAAACGTGAGAATATTTTTTTCTGTTCCTCTTTCGGTATGCCAATGCCTGTATCGGACACAACAAAGCAAACCTCTTCCGTTCCTTTCAGGCTGCAACCCAAACGAATTTCACCCGATTCGGTGAATTTCATTGCATTATGTAACAGGTTGGACAATACCTGAATGATACGTTCCCGTTCCGAATACATCATTATAGGTTGTATGTGTGCCTCACAAACCAATTCCACCGACGAGTTATTCAATTTCGTCTTAAAAATTCCCTCCAACTCTCTTAGCAAATCATTGGCATCAAACTCCGTATAAACAAAATCTACTGTTCCCGATTCTATTTGAGAAAGATCGAAAATATCATTCACCAGGCGCAACAAGCGTTCATTATTCTCTGCAATAACATCAGCATACATTTTTCGTTCCTCTTCACTGGAAGCCGATACCATCAAACCGGAAAATCCGACAATTGCATTTAGCGGTGTACGTACCTCGTGACTCATATTAGCAATAAAGGCAGATTTCAATTTATCAGCAGAAATGGAATGTTCTCTTTCAATAGACAGCAGCCTTTGCGCATTTTTCAGCTCCGTCACATCATAAACAGTCAACACCATATAATCTTCACCATGAATATTCAAATAAGTACCCGATACCGATACATCGCAAGGAGTCACCTTCGTTTCATCCTCACTTAATAGCTTCATGGAAGCTTCCAGATTTTTAAAACTTGCTTTCTTGTAAAAAGCTTTTCCGATAGACGCACGGATACAACATAGTTTGCATTGTTCATGCTGGCCACATTCACCGGCTGCAATCGCATTTCTACAATGCAGCAAATCTCCGACTCTTTTGGTAACTCCACCTACCTGAATCGGAAGACGGTTTAAAGAATAATAATTGGTGTCACAAACCACAAAATCCTTGTCAATCAATAAGAAGTAAGCATTGATGTTCTGCAAAACCAGAGCCAACTTTTTAAGTTCATTCTCTTTGTTTTCCTTCGAATGCACCTCTTTCTGGAGTGACTGGCACTTTGCCCACATATAGATGAAGGCAGCTAACAAAACTATTATAACAATAATCGCCAGTGATGACATAGTAATAGAGTGTTTATATTGTTTTGATCGTTTCAGTGCGTAAATTTATAAAATATGTCGCATAAATAGCTGTTTATCTACATATTTATTCTAACAAAAATGCATTTATATTTCCACGAGTCAGAAATTGGTAAAAATTTCCCTTTAAGTTATTGCGGTATTAAAAAATATACTTATCTTTGCACCCGCAAACGAGAAAGGTGCCATAGCTCAGTTGGTAGAGCAAAGGACTGAAAATCCTTGTGTCCCCGGTTCGATTCCTGGTGGCACCACTTCTTAAGCAATCGGAATGTAGCGCAGTTGGTAGCGCACTACGTTCGGGACGTAGGGGTCGGGCGTTCGAGTCGCCTCATTCCGACAAAATAAAGGGTAACTTTCTGGAGTACAGTAAGTTGCCCTTTATTTCTATTCAGTCACTTGAACAAAATCAGGACGGATATGTAATAAAACACAACCTATTATATCATGAAAAACAGGATTTATCTCTTTACAGTAGCAGTAGCTTCTTTTATGTGTATCAGCTGCACAAAAACTCAAACTACCCTTTCCGAGAATGAAAAGACAGTCAATCCTCCCATCATGGGATGGAGTTCATGGAATGCATTTCGCGTAGACATCAGCGAAGACATCATCAAGCATCAAGCCGACCTGATGGTAAAAAAAGGTCTGAAAGATGCCGGATATCATTATGTCAATGTTGATGACGGCTATTTCGGAAAGCGCGATGACAACGGAATTATGCATACCCACGAACAACGTTTCCCGAATGGGATGAAACCAATTGCGGATTACGTTCACGGCCTGGGAATGAAAGCCGGTCTCTACACCGATGCGGGTAACAGCACATGTGGTTCCATGTGGGACAATGATGCAGCAGGCGTAGGAGCTGGTATCTATGGACACGAACCGCAAGACGCCCAATTATACTTTGGCGACTGGGGTTTCGACTTTATCAAAATTGATTACTGCGGAGGAGATGTGCTGGGACTTAATGAAAAGGAACGCTACACTTCCATCCGGAACAGTATAGACAAAGTAAACAAAGATGTTTCCATCAATATTTGCCGATGGGCCTTCCCGGGCACTTGGGCTAAAGATGCAGCAACTTCCTGGCGTATCAGTGGAGATATTAATGCACATTGGGGATCATTAAGATATGTAGTCGGAAAGAATCTCTACCTGTCGGCTTATGCCGGAAACGGACATTATAATGACATGGATATGATGGTCATCGGATTCCGCAACGACAGTAAAGTAGGTGGACAAGGTCTTACCCCGACAGAAGAAGAAGCTCATTTCGGTTTGTGGTGTATCATGAGTTCTCCTTTGCTTATCGGATGCAATCTGGAAAACATGCCGGATTCTTCGCTCGAACTGCTGACAAATAAAGAACTGATCGCCCTCAACCAAGATCCGCTGGGCTTACAGGCTTATGTAGCTCAACATGAAAATGAAGGTTATGTACTCGTAAAAGATATTGAACAGAAACGTGGGAATGTACGTGCAGTAGCTCTTTACAATCCTTCCGATACCATCTGTAGTTTTTCCGTGCCGTTCTCTTCACTGGAATTTGGAGGAAACGTAAAAGTACGTGATCTGGTAAAACATAGCGATTTAGGAAACTTCTCCGGTACCTTCGAACAAACGCTTCCTGCACACAGTGCCATGTTCCTCCGCATAGAAGGCGAAACACGTCTGGAACCGACCCTCTACGAAGCGGAATGGGCTTACCTACCTCTTTTCAATGACCTTGGCAAAAATCCTAAAGGTATTATTTATGCCCATGATAAGGAAGCCTCCGGCAAAATGAAAGTAGGTTTCCTTGGCGGACAACCTGAAAACTATGCCGAATGGCGGGAAGTATATAGCGAAAATGGCGGACGCTATGATATGACCATCCATTATTTATATGGCAAAGGACGACAAATAGAACTGGACGTAAACGGTATCATTACCAAAATCGACTCTTTGGGAAAGGATAACGGTCATAACCAAATCACAGTTCCCGTTGAATTAAAAGCCGGATACAACACTATTCGCATGGGTAATAGTTATAACTGGGCACCGGACATCGACTGCTTCACTCTGAAGAAAGCGCTGTAATTTGACTATATAACCTCATATATTAAAAGGAGTAATAACGGAATAAATATGCCTCAGGCATTTTAAAATCCATTATTGCTCCTTTTTAGTTTAGATACTGTCTAGTAATTCGTATCATATTTTATCTCTTCATACCTATTCCTGTTTATTCCGGTGTTATCGTAATTTCCGCTTTCTCTCTTACATTCACCTGCAAACGTGCATCTTCTGTCAGAGGTGTCCAGACCACCCGCTTACATTCTCCTTTCTGCAGATCATTAGAGTGCTGATTGCTGCCACTCAGATATTCCGTCCCCACTTCTGTATTCTCAAATGTCCATCTCCATACACCATCCAAATTCAGATAGAAGTTTTCAATTTTACTATCCTTTGCATGAAAGTCCAGCCCATTTCCCTGAATATCACACGAACCAAGTCGACAAGAATCCAATGATATGTTATAACGATTACCACGGACAAACAATGAATCTGTTTCAATACCTATCAGATTCAATTTCAAACCTTCTTCACCGGTAACTATACCGGTCAGTGAATCCACAGCCAAACTCACATCAAAACCACTCACAAAGATATAATCTCTGTCCCGATACTTTTCCGGAATATTGTTCACATTAAGATCTAACTTCATAAACAAAGTATCATTCTTTTGGGTAACATTCAAATAGTCTCCTTTCGGATATGAAACCTGTTCTTTCCCTGACGAAGCAGCAGTAGATCCTATTTTCATTTCGCCGCTAATAAACACACGTCTCGCTTCAGATACTCCATCCTGGCTGGTAAACACCTTTATAACATGTACGCCATTCAAATCCATTTTCACCTGTTCATTACCCAAAAAGGCTCCATCTTCCTGGTAAGGCTTCCCCGACATAAATATGAAAATAATAGTTGCCACAATTACAATCAATCCGGAAACGAGAAGGCCTATAAATATATAAGTAGTACGTTTCATAATATTTCGTCTTTATTCTATTTCTGCTTTTTTATAAACTCATGATACATTGTCTCTATTTCTTTTATCGGTATATCAAGCGTATACAGCTGACGAAAGAAATAGTCCAATTCTTCTTTCAGAAAGGTATCCTTACGGAGAGAATGAATCAGCTCTTTTGCTCCTGAAGCTACAAAATACCCTATGCCACGTTTATTATAAATAACATTTTGTACCTGAAGATAGTCAAAGGAACGCATCACCGTATTAGCATTCACCTCCACAATGGCAGCATACTCTCTGACAGAAGGGATCCGCTCCTCTTCCGGATATTGCCCCAGCAATATCTCATCACAGATTCTATCTGCAATCTGTAAATAAATAGCTTTACTTTCTTTAAAATTCATAGGCTAAGGTATTACATTCTATTAATAATTTCAGACTCCTTAAAGCGGAAATAAGCCAGTACCCAATTCACCAACGCAAAAAAGATGCCGGCAACAATTACAATCCACAGAGTGGTTTCTTTCGACTCCAGCACACCTCCTGAATAATACCTGCCGCTTTCCAACAGCACTTTGCTTACCAAAGCACCGACAGCAAAATATACCATACCAATAATGGTTCCCGACGCAAATGTTTTCAGGAAAGAATTTTTAGGCCAAATCGAACTGCCCAATACGAATAAGGATTGAACAAAGAAATAACCTGATATCAGCGCTCCAAATTCCAAGCCTCGCCTGCATAAAGTATAATATTTTTCATCACCAACCAAATGCGACAAGTCGACAGGAGCAATAAAATCCTTCTCCGGATAAGCCAAAGAATAAATAGTAAAACGCGTATAATCCGCCAACTTATAACATATCAGGAAAACAACCAGATACACAACTGTAAATACAAACCATCTGGAGAAAAACTTCTCAAAAGGAGTTGCCGGAATCATTAACATGGAAGTACGGCTCGTTTTCGTTTTCATCTTTTCCATTGTAAACGAAGCACTCAAACAACCGAATCCCCACAGAGCCCAGATAAAAGTGACAAGAAGAAATATCCACGCCGGATCTTCCTGATAATTATAAGTACCTCTATACCTAAAATATCCATTCCAAACCATTACCACTGCCATCACTCCATACATCAACACCATACGAAGCACATTCGATTTCCAATTCTCCACCATCTCCTTACGGCAAAGATTCATAAAACGAGGCAAACTGAAAAAAGTATCTTTTATCATCGTCTTTTATTTTTGAGTGTGAAACAATCGGGCTATCTCTTCAGGAGTAGCCAGTGTAGCATTAAAAAGAAGTTCCAGGTTTAGTTCCGACTCGTCCTGCTTTTCATTAGGAAGGATCAGGTAGTTACCCTGAATAGTAGGAATTGCAAAAAGCGCACTTTTGACCAATTCCCGATCATCACTCTCCACAAAGAAAAGTTTGTCGCAAATATTACTTGTCGATTCATCGAGCAACACACGACTGTCATCCATTATCAACACATGATCGAGCACTTTGTCGATGTCACGAACCTGATGTGTGGAAATCACAATCGTCTTATCATCCGACATACCCGATGCTATAAACTTGCGGAACTGACTTTTGCCTGGAATATCCAGCCCGTTGGTCGGTTCATCCATCAACAAAAGAGAGGTATTCGTAGCAAGCGCAAAACTCATGAACACTTTCTTTTTCTGCCCCATAGAAAGCGATCCGAGATCAATATCTATATCCATCTCAAAATAATGGAGATATTTAATCATCTCTTCCTTACTGAAACGAGGATAAAAAGGACTGTTTAACTCAATATAGCTGACCAAAGAAACCGAAGGCAACTCAAATTCTTCGGGAACTAAAAACATATCCTGCAAAGTAACCGGCAACCGACGGCGTACATCTGTATCGTGAAACATCACTTTGCCGTTTTTAGGAGTCAACAAGCCGGACATCAGATAGAGAAGAGTAGATTTTCCCACACCATTCTTTCCCAACAGTCCATATACCCTGCCGGATTCGAACGAAAGCGAAAAATCACGTAGTACCGCACGCTTCGATTTACGATAAGTAAATGAAAGATTTTCTACTGTAATCATAGTATTTCTGTTTAATGAATAATGATCTTTATGTGTATTAGTGTACTAGTACACCACAAAAGTAGATAATCTTTTGAATATTCCAATAGAAAAGGAGAAAAAAGTGCAAAAAAAGGAGGAGCTAAGATCACTCTCCACTCCTCCTGTCACGACAAACAACTAAAATTATTCACTATTTGATGCCGTCCAATGCCCTTTTAGCAGTAGCATTAGCGGGGTCTATAGCCAGAATTTTACTCCAGTATTCTATGGATTTATCTTTGTTAGCCTTTGCTTCGGCTTTCAATGCCGGATTTTCGATAGCTAACAAATAGTAATATCCAAGATAACTGTAGCATTCAACCAAAGCTGAATTGTAATGAGGATCGTTTTTGCTTTCCAATAAAGCGGCCACTTCCTCATAGAAAGGTTTCGCAAGTCCTTGAGTTGTTTCAGGGTCAAGTGCAGAATTGGCACGTGCTCTCCAGAAGTTACCCAAATAGCTGTCCGGCGCTGCTTCCGCAATTACATGGAAAGTAGAATCGGCGGACATTAACGCCTGCTTACGTTCTTCAACAGTGATTGCTAATGAATCAGGTTGCGTACCAGCACCGTAATAAAGTCTACCAAACTGGAACTGTAAGTCCGGAGTCTGTTTTTCCTTATCAAGAGATGCATAATATTTCTGGTAAGCACTGATTGCTTTTTTATAATCGTTCTTCTGTTCGTAAGCAGAAGAGATATTTTTAAATAAATCCGTCTTCGTCGGATCCATCTTTACCGCTTTCTCATATTGTACTACTGCATCATCATATTTTTTCAGACTCTCCAACAGATGTCCATAATACATATAATCCAAATACGAATAATCGGCTTTATCACATTCCTTGAAGAAGACATCGGCAGCCTTCAACGCTTCATCAAAACGTTTCAGGTCAGTATAATTATACATTGCCAAACGATTGAACGCAGCATGACGGGCATTCTTTTGCAATCCCATATTAGCTACTTCGAGTGATTTATCAAAATCATGGTTCAAAAATAAAGCAAAAGCATACTTCACCAAATCTTCTTCCGTAGCAGTAGGTCCCATTGCAAAATTCGCATAAGCTTCTACTGCCTTATTAAAATCATTTTTTAAATAGTAAATTTCGGCTAATTTTTTATCTACAGCTGTGTTGGACGGTTCCAGGTCCTTCAATTGGTTCAGCTTCTCAATGGCAAGACTTGCATTGGCTGATTTATAAATATCTGCATATTTCAGATAAGCTTCCGTACATTTCGGATCGAAATAAATTGCCTCCTCATACTTTTGAGAAGCAAGACCCGCATTTTTCTGTTTTACGGCAATATTTCCTTCCAATACAGAAGCAAGAGCCGATTTACCATTCGCTTTTCTGGCAAGAGCTGCATACTCCTGCGCTTCGGGAATCTTGTCAGCATTCAGATATGCGTCTCCAATAGCCACCAACAATTCCACATTTTTCTTATTTTTTCCTTTAATCAGATGTTCAGCTTCTTCAGCAGCCTGTGCCGGATTCGTCTGAATAGTTTCTTTCAATTTCGCAACCCCAGCCTGCCATTCGGCGTCAGATGATTGCGCATAGAGCGACCCTACTGCTATAAACGCTCCAGCTAAAAACATTTGTACTCTTTTCATTATAGTCTCTAATTTTAGTTATTATTCGTCTTTCACGTGGACAATACGCACCGGCTGAGTAGCCGGAACAAGTCCGGATTTTAATATAATCCTCTGCCCTTTATCGGATGTCATAAAAGAAGCAAATCCCCAAGGCAGCCCACTGCGAGGATCATTCAGCAATGCATAAATAGATCGTGCCAACGGATAGTTACCATAGAACAGGTAAGCCTGATAAGGTTTATAACTGTTAGCAGGAGTTGCCACATCCTCTGCACTCACTGACATCACTCTGATCTCTTCGCGAAAAGAAAGATTGGTTGTATCACTGCGGTTCCCCAACCAGTTTACTCCAACAACTCCCATAGCGTCGGGATTATTCGCTACATAATCTATCACCTGCTGGTTGGTTTTCAAGGCACTGACGTTACCTTCAGCCAACTCTTTTCCACCACAGATTGAGTCCATTGCAAAACGTACGGTACTGGAGTTCTTATTATCGAACACCACCTGAATCCCTTTCAAACGGGAATTCGGATTAACCTCTTTCCAGTTTTTCACCTCACCGGTAAGGATGCGGCGGAAATCACGTACACTCAACAAAGAATCCGGATTAGCACGATTCACAATCAATGCCAGACCGTCCGTAGCCAATTTTATCTCGCGAGGGAAAAACTTACGGCTGTGGAATGAATTCATTTCTTCCTTAGTCAGTGTCCGGGTTGCAATAGCCAACCGGACACTGTCTTTCAGAAGTAAATTTATCGCTTCCACTTCAGTTGTGTAGCGAGGGACAATCCCGGCCAAAGGGTACAGGCTCTCAAACACCTCTATCTCTTCTTGTATGATAGGTTCGAAACTCTCATCCGCTGCGATAGATACCACACCGGAAGAATAAGTATCCGTCGGTCCTTTTGATTTTGAGTTACAAGCACTCAAGACCACCAACGCTACGAGTCCTATCAGCCTAAATTGTCTCTTCATCATCTTTTATTGTAATCTAAACATTACCGGAACGGTGAACTTCACACGTACCGCTTTTCCATTCTGCTTACCAGGGAGCCATTTCGGCATGCTTTTTACCACACGAACAGCTTCCTTATCCAGATAAGGGTCTACACCACGAGCCACATGTACGTCAGAAATAGAACCATCACGTTCTACAACGAACTGTATAATAACGCGACCTTGTGTTCCATTCTCCTGTGCAATAGTCGGATATTTGATATTCTTACCCAGGTAAGCCATCAATTCAGTCTGTCCACCAGGGAAAGTCGGCATTTGTTCTACCATATCGAAAACCTTTTCCGGTTCCGGTGCAGCCTGTGTTACCACCTGCTTAAGGTCTGCGATATCTTTACCATTAGCCTCGTCATTACCTTTTACGTCGGCAATAGAGATGGATACTTTGGTAGCATTCAAATCTTCCTGGCTCTTGATTTCATTATCTTCATGCACTTCTTCATCTTTCTTGATGACAGGAGCTGTAAACTTGATAGAACTCTTCAATGCAGGGGGAGGAGGTGCAACCGGTTCTACGCGTTTCATCTCTTCCTGTTTGATTTCAGGTTCTTCCAATTTTGACAGAGTAGTTACTTCTGTCATCACTTCTTTCTGCTCCGGAGTTGCCAACTTAAGCAGTGTAGGGATACTAAATCCAACCGCTGCTATGACCACTACAATCAACATAGCGACATTATGTCGTTTTGTTGAATTGGCACGCATCCTATATGCGCCGTATGCTTGGTTCTTGCCTTCAAAAATCAGTTGACACCATTCCGAAGAAGCTAAATCTAATTTTGCCATTTTACTTTTCTTTTTTAGGTGTTACATCAATTATCGGCTAAGTTCTGTGACAATTCACCTTTCGCATCGTAATTCTTCATCAAGAATTCATCAGCTTCAGCAATATCTGTTATCACATATTTACCAATATTACATATCTGCATTTCGTCCAGCGCGTCAATCAGATTCATATAAGAAGCATCATCGGTAGCTTTGATAATCACGGTCGGTGTATCCTTTCCGCTCTTTATCTCAGAAACCTGCTTCTTAAATTCGTCATCCGTGATCTTAAGATCAAGTTTTTGCTGCTTCAATTCTCTTACTTTATTGACAGCAACAGCATTCTTCTGAAGAAGTACGGCACGCAGTCCATCTGCACCGTAGCTAGTTTCTTTCAACGAGGTATAATCCTTATAGTTAGGTTCTCCCTCGTAATAATAGAGTTTGTTATCAGCTCCCAGCAATAACGTAATTGCTTGTGAAGCCTTCACCATACTCTTTTGGTTTTCAGTTATATCTTTGTCATTACTCGGCATGCTTATCTCCATCGTCTGAGGTTTGCTCAGTGTGGTACAAAGCATAAAGAAAGTAATCAGCAACATGTTCATGTCCACCATCGGTGTAAAGTCCACCCGGACAGTCATTTTCTTTTGCTTGCTCTTTCCTCTTTTTCCGCCGCTCTCTTGTACTTCAGCACTCATTGTATTTCCTCCTTTTTAATTTTCAGATTCTGCCTTGAGAGAAGTAATCAGATTGTACCGATTTTCCCGCAAATCCTGAAGTGAGTTCATAACGTTCTTTATCACTGAGTATGGAGTTGTAGCGTCTGCCTTGATAGCAATACGTAGATCAGCGTTAGCGGCACGTGCATTACGTACCCACGATTTAAACTGATTGTCAACACTATCGCATGGAATACCTTCATTCTTTAGGATCTTATCCCGTTGATCTTCCGGGAGATCAAGATATTTCTGCATACTTCTGATAGGTACTCCAAAAGTAGAAGACAAGATAAATCTCTTCTCCTGTTCCGGAGTAAACTTAATGCCATACTCTTCACCCATGCTCTCCAATACAGCCTGCATATCCTGCTGCTTGTCGAGGCTCATAAATATTTTTCCTTCCGGATCAACCAGAATCTGGAGTACATTCGTCTCCGGAATCTTGATTTCCGATACGGAAGCCGGAGTGGTAACTTGTACTGGTTCTTTCTTCACAAATGTTGAAGTCAACATAAAGAAAGTCAGAAGCAATACAGTAACGTCACTCATAGCTGTCATATCTATGAACGTACTTTTCTTTTTAATTTGCGCTCTACCCATGATTAATAATAGATTTTATAAGGGTTCGCAGAATTAGTGAGTAGCAGCAAAAGTTTGCACGATAGAGAATCCGACTTCGTCGAGTCCGTAAGTCAATTTATCGATTTTGTTAGTGTAATAGTTGTAAGAAATAACAGCCAATGCACCAGTCAAGATACCGAAAGCAGTATTAATCAAAGCTTCAGAGATACCTTGTGACAAAGCCATAGAGTCAGCACCACCACCAGCAGACAAAGCAGCAAATGAACGGATCATACCGATTACAGTACCAAGCAATCCCATCAATGTACCCAAAGTAGTGATAGTAGCGATGATCGGAAGATTTTGTTGCATCATAGGCATTTCCAAAGCAGTAGCTTCTTCAAGTTCTTTCTGGATAGCCAACAGCTTCTGTTCTTTAGGAAGAGCTGTGTTCTTTTCCATTTCTTCATACTTACGCAAAGTAGAAGTTACTACGTTAGCAACAGAACCACGTTGTTTGTCACAGATTTCCTGTGCTTTCTTCATGTCACCTGCAGCTAAAGCGTCTTTGATGTTAGCTACAAACTTAGACAATGAACCTTTACCGAAAGCAGAACGAAGAGCAAAATAACGCTCGATGCTCAAAGCAAGTACGGTTAACAACAATGTCTGGATAATAGGTACGATGATACCACCTTTGTAAATAGTACCCAACATGTTCAACGGGTGATTGTTAGGGTCATTGTTCATAAAGTTGGACGGGTTACCTAATAAGAATTGAAAGATACATACAGCTATTACTAAACAGCAGATGATTACGATACCGGCATTCTTTATACCTACAACTTGAGTTTTTTTAGTAGTTTCCATAATAAGTTTTTTTGTTAAGAAATTAATTTTAGTTATTTAGGAAGTAAATTTTTCAATTAGACACACTGCGCTACAGACCCTGCAACTTTTAATAGGTAAAGTCACACGGTTTCATACAGAGTACGAAAAAAAAACGAATAAAAATGGAGAAAAGACTAAATAAGGATGCGTCTTAAAGCGAACACGTAGTAGTCGCTACACGTAATGGAGTAAT
This sequence comes from Bacteroides sp. AF32-8BH, assembly GCF_003435205.1. Taxonomy (NCBI): domain Bacteria; kingdom Pseudomonadati; phylum Bacteroidota; class Bacteroidia; order Bacteroidales; family Bacteroidaceae; genus Bacteroides; species Bacteroides sp. AF32-8BH. The sequence continues at coordinate 15,518 of NZ_QVLZ01000073.1, forward strand.
GTGGATCCTTATCGGAATAAAATGATTTACTTTGATCTAATACTAAAGAGTTTTCTCTTAACACGAGAAACTTTTGCATAACGTCTTTCAAGGAGTCATTGATTTCAATGATTCTCCGCAGACGATAATTATTAGAGTTTGATTCTGTTACGAGTTTAAGTCCTAATTCTACGTCAGAAACAGACAAAGAACGGACGCTATCATAGCTAACAGACTGCCCATCCACAGAAGAGCGTTGATTGCTGTCAGAAGATAATTCTGATAATTGACAAGGTGAGTCACTAAAAATACAAGTAGAAAAATTCATAGCATCTCCGCTTACGCTAAAAGATAGCATCAGCAGAAGAAAAGCTAATATGAATTTCGGGGAAAGTTTCATTGTATTTTTAGTTGTTTAATCGATTACAATAGATTCGGCCACAAATGTAGCAATAAATTGTATATGTTCATCGGCGTTCACATCATTTAAACATTAAAGTTTAACTCTTTTATAAAAACAAGCTACAATATGTTTTGTTCGATGAGTTAGCGACTTAATATGTTAAAAAAAACATTTCCTCTGAATATACAGAGTTTTAAGAAATAAAAAATCCCCTCCAATATTTCTACTGAAGGGGACTTTTCTTAAAAAACGGCGGCTACCTACTCTCCCACTGTTACGCAGTACCATCGGCGTGACG
>NZ_QVLZ01000074.1:0-15865 GCF_003435205.1 Bacteroides sp. AF32-8BH
AGAACTGTAAAATATAAAAGAGGTTGTGCCAACGTTTTGACACAACCTCTTTACAGATGCTAAAGCATAACTTTAGGTATGGTTTTAGGTATAGTCTTATTTCGGTATGAAAGCAACTTCTCCAACCTAGTTTTATCTCCGGAATTTGTTATCTTTAATCGGCAAGTTTAAAACTTACGGGAATAGCATATTTAACCTTCACCGGTTTATCCATCTGTGTCCCCGGTTTCCACTTCGGCATAAGCCTGATAACACGGATAGCTTCTTTATCCAAATAAGGATCAATGCTTTTGAGGATAGTCAGATTGGTTACAGAGCCATTCTTATCAACCACAACTCCTACAATCACCCTCCCCTGTATGCCATTTTTGCGAGCTATTTCCGGATACTGAATATTCTTCTTAATGAAATCAAGCATAGCGCGTACACCTCCTGGAAATTCCGGCATAACCTCCACCATATCATAAACCAGTTCTTCCACCTGTTCCCCAACCGTCTGATGAGTGTTGTCCTGCTTCATTGTCAACAATCCTTCGGGTAAAGGCGTTCTTTTTGCCTCTTTCCATTCCTTCTCATTGTCCGACAATCTAAATTCAGCCATCATCAAGACAGGTTTCCTGTTGATGGTCACCTCGTAAAAATAACGGTAACGTCCGGCTTTATTCGGATGCACATCCGGATAAAGCGAAGCCCTCATCTCCCGTTCTCTCTTATCCTGTATAACATAAGCTATGCTAACAAAAGCGGTATTCATAGGCAATTCCCGCCAGATCCCCTTTTCATCTTCAAAAGTAACATAATAACGTTCTCCACATTCTATTGTTCCACCGCTGTAGTTATTGAGAATGAATGTTACCTGTTCTGCAGCTGTAGAATAAACCGGATATTCGGGACGGATATAAATACCGTTTATATGGTTCACACCCACTTTTTGATTGATAATCGGCTCTGTCACACCACTAAATTGAAAAGCAGGCGAGTCCATAATCTTCTCCCGGAATTCTTTTTGTTTTTCGGGAGTATTCACAATCAGACGGATTTCTATATGTCGCAATCCTACACCATATCCCGTTACATTCCTTTTTATATTCTCATATCCCGACTCTTCCATTTTCTTATTTAACTCCTTCTGGATAGCGAGCAACTGGGTTTGCGAGTAATTACTACCACCCATAAGTTCCAGCCTGAAATTCTTACTTCCGGAAGCCTTTTCCAATATCTGCCGTGCTTTGACTGTATCTCCTGTGACCTGAAAAACAAGAGTAGCTTTATCAAAATAGATACCTTCAATAAAGTCGGGGCAGTTGGGAGTTTCCAAAGACAACCCGGCTATATGAGGTTCATTACCATAAACCTTACCCAGTGTATCCAATATTTCCATACCCTCCGACTGGTCATAGAACTGTTCTGTACTGTCATTTTCAGTTTTGCATGTTTCTACATGGTTTGTCTTGTTTATCCTACAGGATGAAAACAAACACAACAATAAGATAAAATAAAATTTATTCATTATCTTTTTCCTCCTGTTTTTCAGGTTTTTATCATTTACCAACAAAGATAATAATATTACGATTTCATGATACTAATAGATGCCCTAATAATTATACATCATGACAGAAATAATATTATTGCAGAAAAAGTGAGTCAGCACTGCTTATGAAAAGAAAAAGATACTCCGAAAATAGTGACGCTATCCCACCAACATAGTGACGGTATATGCTTAGGATAGCGTCACTATTCCAGGCATATACCGTCACTATGTTTAAACCGGATATTCGGGCTGTTACTTCTAGTTTCCGCGCTGTGTAGGCAGAGTAAACTCTTGCGAATCACAAATCACTCCATTCTCGTCCGCCACTGCGACACGGAATGTCACTTCACCGTCTTTCAATTTTTCACCTGCGTGAATGGAAGCGGTATAACGGATGCCTCCACCCGGAAGAATTTCCTCCACCATCACGGAAGGAGAAATGCCGAGATGCTTCACCTTCCCCACCGTTTCTACCACAGGAACTACATTATAAACAGGATTTCTCCCTTCATTCATAATCTCAAAGATTATCTTGCTATTTTCTCCCGCATCAATCACATGACTGCGATTATCATCTATAAAACGGATCTTGCGCAACTTCAGTTGAGAAATAGGCTGTTGCACTTGCGGCTGTTTCTTATACTTTTGCACACGCACTTCCCGTACTTCAGGAATATACGCATCTTCCTCTATTTGCTCTTGCCTCGGCGCCGTCAACGCGTTTCCAATAGCCGCACCGGCAATGGTTCCCACAATATTCCCAATAGCAGAACCACGGTAACCGCCCCTCCAGCCATGATTATTATCTCCGATAAGTCCGCCTATCGAACTTCCCAGACTACCTCCGATAGAAGCACCTGCCATGATAGCTCCCGGATTTCCCATACGCCCCGACGCACATCCACTCACAATCAAAGCGGAAAGCAAAATTACTGTTAGTTGTTTCTTCATGAGTCTCTCTATTTAGTGTTATTATTTATTCTACCACTTTAAAACGAGCGAAACGTAATAATAGTTGTTTGTCTCCCGCATTTTTAAAATGAATAGTTGCTTTCGCATTGTCTCCCGTTCCTTCTACTTTAATCACTTCACCCAATCCGAAACGTTCGTGCTCTATCATCTGTCCGGCCTGTACTCCTGCTACCGATGGCGAAGTGGAAGAGGTTGCCTGTGCACCGCTACTTGGGCTAACAGTACTAACTTTCTTCAAATTCCTCGGTACGCTGGAAGCAATGATCTGTGCTTTCGGACGTTCACGCTGTTCGGAAGATGTACTTCCGAAAGGGGCACGCGACGGAGAAGCTGAACGGGTGAATCCTCCTTCAATCTCTCTACGGAAACGTCCTGCACCTTCATCGACAGCACGGCTCACTCCTGCCTCATGCGGCAATTGCAAGTAATGAACATCGATATCACGCAAGAAACGACTGGGGCTTCCAAATTCCATCTTTCCATAACGGAAACGGGTTTTGGCAAAAGACAGATAACAATGTTCCTCCGCACGAGTAATAGCTACATAGAACAAACGACGTTCTTCTTCCAGTGCCCGGGGAGAATCTCCTACCATCCCACTGGGAAACAGGTTTTCTTCCAGACCGACCACAAATACATTCTTAAACTCCAATCCTTTAGCCGAATGAACTGTCATCAACGTTATCTTTTCCCCATCATCCGCCTTGTCGGAATCCTGATCGGTAAGCAATGCAATCTCCGAAAGGAAATCGGTAAGAGACACATTCGGATTACCCTCCTCCTGCCGCAAAGCGCAGAAGTCATTCATTCCATTCACCAACTCTTCTATATTTTCCTTACGGCTTAGATTCTCGGGGGATGTGTCCTGACAAACATCGTTGATAATGCCGGACTGACGGATGATATTCGTTCCTATTTCATAAGCGTTCTTATCTGCCTGATCGACAATGAAACCTTCTATCAATTCACGAAAGCCTTGCAGTTTTGCATGCGTTCCTTTATTTATATCCAGTCCGTAACTCAATGGTTCACAGAGTGCCGCCCAAAGACTTACGCCATGATCGGTAGCCGCCGATATAATCTTCCCGACTGTCGTATCTCCAATACCACGAGCCGGATAATTAATGATTCGCTTGAATGCTTCTTCATCATTCGGATTCACTACCAAACGGAAATAAGCAATCACATCTTTTATCTCTTTTCGCTGGTAGAACGAAAGTCCTCCGTAAATCTTATAAGGTATACTCCGTTTCCGAAGAGCCTCTTCAAAAATACGGCTTTGTGCATTCGTACGATACAGGATGGCAAAATCAGCATATCCGTAGCGATACTCCCGTCGTAGCTCTGCAATCTTATTAGCTACAATATCTCCCTCTTCCACATCGCTATACGCCTGAAATACGCCGATAGGTTCCCCCTTTTCTTTCTCCGAAAACACGGCTTTCCGTATCTGGCGTTCATTCTTCTCAATCAAGCTATTGGCAGCACAAACAATGGTTTGTGTGGAACGATAATTCTGCTCCAGTTTAAAAACTTTCGTATTGGGGTAGATTTTTGTAAAATAGAGAATATTGTCAATATCCGCCCCACGGAAAGAATAGATACTTTGCGCATCGTCTCCCACTACACAGACCCGTTGATTTTCTTTAGTCAGTTGTAGAACAATGCTATGCTGCGCATAATTCGTATCCTGATACTCGTCCACCAATACATAACGGAACTGATCGCGATAACGTGCCAGCACTTCCGGAAAGTCACGAAACAGAATATAGGTATATACCAATAAATCATCAAAATCCATCGCTCCCGCCTGACGGCATCTGTCCCAATAACGAGTATAGATATCACGGATAGCAGGCATCTTGGCAGCCATATCTCCTTCGTAAGCCTCTTTATTGGCAGCGTATCCCGTAGGAGTGACCAAATGGTTTTTGGCATTGGAGATGCGTGCCTGCACTACTCCCGGTTTATAAGTTTTCTCGTCCAATCCCATCTCTTTGATGATGGAACGAAGCAGGCTCTTACTATCAGCCGTATCATAGATGGTGAACTGGGAAGTGAACCCGATAAATGTTGCTTCGGCACGAAGAATCCGTGAGAAGATGGAATGGAAAGTCCCCATCCACAAATAACGTGCCCTTTCCATACCTACCTGACGGGCAATACGCTCTTTCATCTCGCGCGCCGCCTTATTCGTAAAGGTCAGTGCAAGGATATTCCACGGATTGTAGCCGTTCTCCTGTTCCAGCAAGTAAGCGATTTTATAAGTCAATACACGCGTCTTCCCCGAACCTGCACCGGCTATCACCAGCGAAGGACCGTCATTATAAGTCACTGCAGCACACTGACTCTCGTTCAATTCATCTATATAATTGGTATTCATAACAGCATTATAAAAACAATGTGGATTTTTAACAAACCCTTGGCATTCAAATTTGTTCTCAATACAAAAGTATAATATTCATTCGAGAATGAAGGTATTTTTATGAATTTTCATCACTAACTATTTTAACCTAACACCAAAAAGCAATGAAAAGAAGTATATTTTTATCGATTATTTTGAGTTTGTTTCTGGTCGCCTGCATTCCACAGGCAATGGCACAAAAGCAGAGCCGCCTGGAAAAGCTGCTAAGGTATCTGAACGATAATGACGCCGACAAATGGCAGAAAAACCGTGATAAGATAGATGACGAGACACAAACCTATTATGCCGAGGAACTGGCATTATTGGATGTGCTCAACGGATTGTGGAACGAGCAAAGCGAACAGGCTGCCACCAACTATTTCGGATGCTACGAAAGGGCAACGAAAGCTTATTTTCCCAATATCTGTGAAGAAGAGAAAATACAACTTTCCAACGTACAAAACAAAGCAGAACTGGCCGTTATCTCCATTCTGGATGCTTCGAAAGATCAAATTCCTTTTAGCAAGACGTTGATGGACAGTATCCAGTCAAGCGGTTATCCGGGAGATTCTGCCATCTTGCAAAAGGTGCGGGACATCCGTGAAATGGCTTTACTGGAAGGTATGCTGAAAACACCTACGCTGAATATTTATCAAACGTACATCACGGAATATCCGAACGGCAAATTTATCTCTCAAATCAACACTGCGGAAAACAAACGGCTTTACCAGATTGTAAAGAGTAATCCGACATCAGCGAATTTCAAGGCATTTTTTGATAACGCCAACATGCAGAAATTCTTCACGGATAAAGATACGCGTCCATTCCTTCCGGAAGTTCGCGCGTTATACGATGATTTTCTGTTTCAAGGAATCGACAGCCTCCGGGAGAAAGGAAACGCAACAGCCATCCGGCAGATTATTGACGAGTATAAGCAATCACCTTACCTGACTTCTACAGCACGTACTCATCTGGACGACCTTGAATATCTTAGTGAAAAAGCTGATTTTGAGCTTTTAAAAGCTGCCATTGTCAATTCCGAATCTTTGAGTATGCTGCAGGATTTTCTTTGCACACACAGGTATAAGGAATTTCGTGACCAGGCCAATGCACTACGGACACCGTTTATTCTGCAAACAATCATATCCACTCCTACTTCTGTGAAATACTATAATGGAGGACGATTGATTAAGTCTGCGGAAAATGACAGTACGGGAAATACCTCGACCACTTATTCGTATGATGATAAGGGGCAGCTCATTTCTACATTGTCGCTTACCGTAAAGAACGGTCAGCCAAGCAATGAAATACAAACGAACAGATTATACGATCCGCAAGGTCACTGCATCTTTGAAGTGCAAACGAATCCGAAAACCAAAACGGATCTCTACCGACGGACACGCCGTATCGGTACGGACGGAAGTATCGAGAGTGATTCGCTCAAGTATACAGATGGAAGAGTCATCATAAGTTCCTATAATAAACAGGGGTTATTGACCGAAACCAAAGAGTATAATAAGAATGGAGAACTTCAGGCGTACACCGCAAACAAATATGATGATAAAGGCAGATTGATTTCATCCCAACATCAAAACCTGCTTTTTGCCAATTCTTCGGATCAGATTATTTCACAAAAAGATGCTTATGAATACGATAAATACGGTTATCTGACACAAATCGTTTACCAACGGATTTTAGGCAATAACCAGAAAACATCGGGATGCCTGACCTGCCTGTACGATAAATACGGAAACCAGATCGATAGCAATTCTTATTATGAATATGATAATACGGGCCAATGGATCTGCCGGACCGACCGTGAGCATCCGAAAGAAGTGGAACGCATACAGTACATTTACAAATAAAGTAAGATGCTGTGAACATTTTGCAAAGGGCTTCTGTTATTATAGTATAACAAGCCAATTAAAACTTGTAACATTATGAATACTATATTAATGTCTTTAATTATGATGACCATGACTTACGAAATGCCTAAACTTCCTTACGCTAACAATGCGTTGGAACCTGTAATCAGTCAGCAAACAATAGATTTCCATTACGGAAAACATCTACAAACGTATGTAAATAATCTGAATAGCCTCGTGCCCGGAACAGAATATGAAGGTAAAACGGTAGAAGAAATCGTTGCAGCCGCACCGGATGGAGCTATATTCAATAACGCCGGACAAGTATTGAACCACAACCTGTACTTCCTGCAATTTGCCCCGAAACCTTCAAAGAAGGAGCCGGCCGGTAAACTGGGAGAAGCCATCAAACGTGACTTTGGCAGCTTTGAAAACTTCAAGAAAGAATTCAATGCAGCAGCAGTCGGATTGTTTGGTTCAGGATGGGCTTGGCTATCCGTAGATAAAGACGGTAAACTGAAAATCACTAAAGAGGGGAACGGCAGCAATCCGGTACGTGCCGGTTTGAAACCACTTCTTGGATTTGACGTTTGGGAACACTCCTATTATCTGGATTACCAGAACCGCCGTGCCGACCACGTAAACGCCCTGTGGGATATCATCGACTGGGATGTGGTTGAAAAAAGAATGTAATCAAATTTACAAGCTAAACTATACTTATGGAAAAGGTCGTTGTGTTTTTCACAGCGACCTTTTTTACAGATTAAAAAGAAACAGACTTTTATTGTATATCAGATGCATTAGTTGTATTTTTGCAACTCATAAAACAACATAACAAACAATTATGATACTGTATAAAAGAAAAAAAATACGATTTATTGTCTCCATTGCTGTACTCCTTTTCCTCCCCCTTTTCGGCAATGCTGCCACCACAGAAGAATCTGAGGAAGAAATCCTGTTTATCACCTCTTATAATTCTGACACTAAATATACCTACGATAACATCAGCACATTTATAGAGACCTACACCCAATTGGGAGGAAGATATTCGACCATGGTAGAAAATATGAATGCAACAGACTTAACGCAGGCGCATCAATGGAAAAAAACATTGACCGATATTCTGGACAAACATCCGAAAGCCAAATTAGTTATTCTCCTGGGTGGTGAAGCATGGAGCAGTTTCCTCCATCTCGAAGATGAAAAGTACAAGCAGCTTCCTGTTTTCTGTGCAATGGCATCACGCAACGGAATACGTATTCCGGAGGATTCGACCGACATCCGAAGCTATAATCCCGAAAGCATTAACTTAATGGAACGCATGAAGGAATACAACGTAAGATATTGTAGCACATACGAATATGACATTAAAAAAGATATTGAAATGATACAGGATTTCTATCCGGAAACAGAACACCTTGTATTTGTATCGGATAACACATACAACGGACTTGCCGAACTGGCATGGTTCAAGAAAAACCTGCAACATTTCCCACAGTTGTCTATCACCTACGTCGATGGCCGCATCCATACACTCGATATGGCTGCCAGTCAATTGCGCAATCTTCCCAGAAACACAGTCATGTTGCTTGGCATCTGGAGAATCGATAACCGGGGTATTACTTACATGAATAACTCCGTTTATGCTTTTTCCAAAGCCAATCCTCTCCTGCCTATGTTCAGCATGACTTCCACTGCAATAGGTTACTGGGCTATCGGAGGATATGTCCCGCAATATGAAGGAGTGGGACAAAGCATGGGAGAATATGCCTACCGCTTTTTAGACCAGAAGGAAACTGATATCAGCAGTATCAATATCTTACCCAACAGATATAAATTTGATGCGAAGAAACTAAAGGAATGGGGATTTGAAAACAAGAAGTTACCTGTTAACTCAATGGTAATCAATCAGCCCATCCCATTCTTTGTGGCCTATAAGACAGAAGTACAATTCATCCTGATTATATTTCTCGTATTAGTAGGAAGTCTAATGATTTCGCTGTATTACTATTACCGGACTAAAATCCTGAAGAATCACCTTGAAAGAACTACGAAACAACTACGGGAAGATAAAAAGAAGTTGGAAGAGTCTGAAGTCGAATTGCGTGATGCTAAAGAGCGCGCCGAAGAAGCTAACCAACTGAAAAGTGCCTTTGTTTCGAATATGAGCCACGAGATACGGACTCCGCTAAATGCTATTGTCGGTTTCTCCAGTCTGATTATCGGTTCGGTAGAGCAGAATAACGAACTGAAAGAATACGCAGATATTGTCCAGACCAACTCCAATCTGTTGCTCCAACTGATTAGTGATGTACTGGATATATCACGCCTGGAATCAGGAAAACTGCAATTCAACTATGAATGGTGTGAGCTGGTGAACCATTGCCAGAATATGATTACTCTGACCAACCGGAACAAGACAATGGATGTAGACATTAAACTGCAAATGCCTAAAGAGCCTTACATGCTCTACACAGATCCCTTGCGCCTGCAGCAGATTATTATCAATCTGCTGAACAATGCCTTGAAATTCACTCCTGCCGGAGGAAGTATTACGCTGGATTATGAAGTGGACGAAAAAAAGCAATGTATGCTGTTCTCGGTAACTGATACCGGCACCGGAATCCCCGAAGATAAACAGGAGCTGGTATTCCAACGTTTCGAAAAGCTGAACGAGTTCGTACAGGGTACAGGATTGGGACTGGCTATCTGCAAACTGACCATCCAATATATGGGAGGTGATATCTGGATTGACAAGAATTACAAAAATGGCGCCCGATTTATCTTTTCTCATCCTATCAAAAAACAGGAATCAACAGAAAAATGAAAAAAAATCGACTGATTTAGTGTTTTTCTGTTTCTTTTTCACTTACTTTGCCCCCGTAAAGACAAAGGGGTGCCCCATGAGGGGCTGAGATTATACCCTAGGAACCTGAGGCAGTTAGTACTGACGTAGGGATTGTGTTTCTTCTTATCGCCTTTCCATTCAAGCACGCTCTTTGTATTTACTTTCAACTTATTTATTCTGATAGGACAATGAAAGTACAAGTGAACAACAAAGAGGTGGAAATTACTCCCGACTCTACCCTTACACAACTGACAGCACAGCTCGAACTTCCGGTTCAAGGCATTGCTATCGCCGTAAACAACAAAATGATTCCCCGTACCGAATGGGAGGGTTTCATATTGCATGAGAACGATAACCTGGTGATTATCAAAGCTGCTTGCGGAGGATAAGGGAATGGTCAGTCTACAATTTATCACGCATCAGACCGAACGGTACTCGTACCTCGAATCGGCACGTATGGCACTCGAAGGCGGGTGCAAATGGATCCAACTACGCATGAAAGAGGCTCCTCTCGAAGAAGTGGAGGCAGTAGCCCTGCAACTGAAACCGCTTTGTAAAGAGCACGAAGCAATCCTGGTTCTGGACGATCACGTTGAACTGGCGCGAAAGCTGGAAGTGGACGGTGTGCATCTGGGCAAAAAGGATATGCCTATCGACCAGGCCCGCCAAATTCTTGGAGAGGCTTTCATTATCGGCGGCACTGCAAATACATTCGAAGATGTTGTACAGCACTATCGTGCCGGTGCCGATTATCTTGGCATCGGTCCTTTCCGGTTTACTACCACCAAAAAGAATTTAAGCCCTATACTGGGATTGGAAGGCTATTCCTCCATCCTTTCACAGATGAAAGAGGCGAATATCGAAATCCCCGTAGTAGCGATTGGAGGAATCACTTATGAGGATATTCCTGCCATACTTCACACAGGAGTAAACGGGATAGCCCTGTCGGGAACCATTCTCGGAGCGGATAATCCGATAGAAGAAACACGTAGAATCCTGAATCATGCGTAAAACAATGATGTACAATCAGTAATTTAATTTATAATATATATAGAATGGAAAAGTTAGTAATTGCGGGACGCGAATTTAACTCCCGTCTTTTCCTGGGAACAGGAAAATTCAATTCCAATGAAGTAATGGAACAAGCTATTCTGGCTTCAGGCACGGAAATGGTTACTGTTGCCATGAAACGAATCGACATGGACAACAAAGAGGATGACATGCTGAAACATATTATTCATCCGAATATTCAGCTATTGCCCAATACTTCCGGTGTACGTAATGCAGAGGAGGCTGTTTTTGCAGCACAACTGGCTCGTGAAGCCTTTGGAACAAACTGGTTGAAACTGGAAATTCACCCGGACCCACGCTATCTGCTCCCTGACTCTATCGAGACACTGAAAGCTACGGAAGAACTGGTAAAACTGGGCTTTATCGTGTTGCCTTATTGCCAGGCTGACCCTGTACTCTGCAAACGCCTGGAAGAAGCGGGCGCAGCTACCGTTATGCCGCTCGGTGCACCAATCGGTACCAATAAAGGATTGCAGACCAAAGAATTCCTGCAAATCATTATCGAACAGGCAGGTATCCCGGTAGTCGTAGATGCGGGTATCGGTGCACCCAGTCATGCTGCCGAAGCAATGGAACTGGGAGCTTCCGCTGTATTAGTTAATACCGCAATAGCCGTTGCCGGAAATCCGATAGAAATGGCAAAAGCATTCAAAGCGGCTACAGAAGCCGGAAGACAGGCTTACGAAGCAGGATTAGGGTTACAAGCCGTCGACTTCGTGGCAGAAGCAAGTTCACCTCTAACGGCTTTTCTTGATTAAAAACGAATAAACTATGGAACAAAAAATAAAATTCCCCCGCTCGCAGAAAGTCTATTTACCCGGTAAACTTTATCCGAATATCCGTGTAGCGATGCGGAAAGTGGAACAAGTGCCCAGTGTCAGCTTTGAAGGCGAAGAAAAGATAGCAACACCGAACCCGGAGATATATGTATATGATACCAGCGGACCGTTCAGCGATGCAGATATGAGCATTGATCTTAAAAAAGGACTGCCCCGTATGCGTGAAGAATGGATTGTAGGCCGTGGTGATGTGGAACAACTTCCTGAAATTACTTCAGAATACGGACAAATGAGAAGGGACGATAAAAGTCTCGATCACTTACGTTTCGAGCACATCGCTCTGCCCTATCGCGCTAAAAAAGGAGAAGCAATCACTCAAATGGCATACGCCAAAAGAGGGATTATCACCCCTGAAATGGAATATGTAGCAATCCGCGAGAACATGAATTGCGAGGAATTGGGAATTAAGACCCACATTACTCCAGAATTTGTCCGTCAGGAGATTGCAGAAGGACGTGCTGTATTACCGGCCAATATCAACCACCCGGAAGCTGAACCGATGATTATCGGACGCAACTTCCTTGTGAAAATCAATACGAATATCGGAAATTCGGCTACTACCTCAAGCATAGATGAAGAAGTGGAGAAAGCATTGTGGAGCTGCAAATGGGGTGGCGATACCTTGATGGATCTTTCCACAGGAGAAAATATTCATGAAACACGCGAATGGATTATCCGTAATTGTCCCGTACCCGTCGGCACGGTTCCTATTTATCAGGCACTTGAAAAGGTGAACGGCATAGTGGAAGACCTCACCTGGGAAATCTACCGGGATACATTGATTGAACAATGCGAACAAGGTGTAGATTACTTCACCATTCATGCGGGGATCCGCCGCCATAATGTTCATCTTGCCGATAAGCGGTTGTGCGGTATTGTCAGCCGTGGAGGAAGCATAATGAGTAAATGGTGTCTCGTACACGATCAGGAAAGTTTCTTATACGATCACTTTGATGATATTTGTGATATCCTGGCACAATATGATGTAGCCGTTTCTTTAGGCGACGGACTTCGTCCGGGTTCTATCTACGATGCGAACGATGAAGCGCAGTTTGCCGAACTGGATACCATGGGAGAATTAGTACTTCGTGCCTGGGATAAGAATGTCCAGGCATTTATTGAAGGCCCCGGACACGTTCCGATGCATAAAATCAAAGAGAACATGGAACGTCAGATTGAAAAATGCCATGACGCCCCATTCTATACACTCGGCCCGTTGGTGACGGATATTGCTCCCGGATACGACCATATCACTTCTGCTATCGGTGCCGCACAAATCGGATGGCTGGGTACGGCTATGCTTTGTTATGTCACTCCGAAAGAACACCTTGCCTTACCCGACAAAGAGGATGTACGCGTAGGAGTCATTACCTACAAGATAGCCGCTCATGCCGCTGACCTGGCAAAAGGACACCCGGGTGCACAGGTACGAGACAACGCATTGAGTAAAGCTCGCTATGAGTTCCGCTGGAAAGATCAGTTCGACCTGTCTCTCGATCCGGAGCAGGCGCAGACTTATTTCCGTGCAGGACATCATATCGATGGAGAATATTGTACGATGTGCGGACCTAATTTCTGTGCAATGAGACTGTCACGCGATTTAAAGAAAAGCGCTAAAACCAACAAATAATGAGTGGGGAGAAACAGAAAGTCAGCCCACTGACCGAACCTGCCCTCCCCTCATTTCAATTTTCAATTTTTAATTCTCAATTTAATAAGAATGTTCTCCGACGAATTAGAAAAAATATCCTGGGAAGAGACGACAAAAGCCATCTATTCCAAAACAGATGCCGACGTACGCCGTGCATTGGGTAAAAAAGAGCATCTGGATGTCAACGACTTTATGGCGCTGATTTCACCTGCCGCCACTCCTTATCTGGAAGTGATGGCACGCCTTAGTCAGAAATATACGATGGAACGGTTCGGTAAGACTATCTCCATGTTCGTACCGCTCTACCTGACTAATTCATGTACCAACTCCTGCGTCTATTGCGGTTTCCACATCAGCAATCCGATGAAGAGAACGATACTGACAGAGGAAGAGATTGTCAACGAATACAAAGCCATCAAACGACTGGCTCCTTTTGAAAATCTACTGCTCGTAACCGGTGAAAACCCTGCCGCAGCAGGTGTTCCCTACATTGCCCGGGCGCTGGATTTGGCAAAACCTTATTTCAGCAACCTGCAAATTGAAGTAATGCCCCTTAAAGCAGAAGAATATCAGGAACTGACTAATCATGGTCTGAATGGAGTGATCTGTTTTCAAGAGACTTACCATAAAGCAAATTACAAGACATATCATCCGAGAGGCATGAAATCTAAATTCGAATGGCGTGTAGACGGCTTCGACCGTATGGGACAGGCAGGTGTACATAAGATTGGCATGGGTGTCCTGATCGGTCTGGAAGAATGGCGGACAGACGTAACGATGATGGCTTATCATCTGCGTTATCTGCAGAAGCATTATTGGAAAACAAAATACAGCGTAAATTTCCCGCGTATGCGTCCGTCTGAAAATGGCGGATTCCAACCGAATGTAGTCATGAACGACCGGGAACTGGCTCAACTTACATTCGCGATGCGAATCTTCGACCACGACGTAGATATCTCCTATTCCACTCGTGAAAGTGCAGAAATCCGAAATCACATGGCAACGCTCGGTGTTACAACCATGAGTGCGGAGAGTAAAACTGAACCGGGAGGATATTACAGTTATCCTCAAACCCTGGAACAATTTCACGTAAGTGATGAGCGAAAGGCGGTTGAAGTGGAACGTGACTTGAAGAAACTGGGTCGCGAACCGGTTTGGAAGGATTGGGATCAGTCTTTTGATTTTAAAAGATAGGCAGATGCGGTACGATAGACAAATCATACTTCCCGAAATCGGAGAAGAAGGTCAGAAGAAACTGCAGGAAGCCAAAGTGCTTATTGTAGGTGTGGGAGGGCTAGGCTCTCCCATCGCTCTCTACCTGGCAGGCGCCGGTGTGGGATGTCTCGGACTGGTAGATGACGATTTGGTAAGCATCACTAACCTGCAACGACAAGTTCTCTATTCCGAAAAAGAATTGGGTAAACCGAAAGCTATCTGTGCAGCGGAACGGCTCTCCGCTCTCAACAGCGAGATCAGAATACATCCCTACTCTACCCGGTTGACGAAAGAAAATGCTTATCATATCATTCAGGAATATGATATAGTAGTCGACGGCTGTGATAACTTTGCCACCCGCTACCTGATTAACGATATCTGCATTGAACAGAAAAAGCCATACGTATATGGTGCTATCTGCGGCTTTGAAGGACAGGTTTCTGTATTCAACTATGGAAATCAGAAAAAGAACTACCGGGATCTTTATCCCGACGAAGAAGAAATGCAACGAATGCCTCCTCCGCCCAAAGGTGTGATGGGAGTTACTCCTGCTATTGTAGGAAGCGTTGAAGCTACGGAAGTGCTGAAAATAATCTGTGATTTTGGTAATGTTTTAGCCGGTGAACTATGGACAATCGACCTGCGGACATGGCAATCTAACAAATTTTCACTATAAAGGTTGGTTTCTGACATAGTTAATTAGTAACTTTGCTAAGCAATCCAATTTTAACAAAAGAAATGAAACTAATTGTAGTTACCACCCCTACCTTCTTCGTCGAAGAAGATAAGATTATTACCGCTCTTTTCGAAGAGGGGCTGGATGTCCTACATCTTAGGAAGCCGGAAACTCCGGCTATGTATTCGGAACGGCTATTGACACTTATTCCGGATAAATATCACCGCCGTATCGTCACGCATGAACATTTCTATTTGAAAGAAGAATTTAATCTGATGGGTATCCACCTGAATGCACGTAATCCCAAAGAGCCGCATGATTATTATGGTCACATCAGCTGTTCGTGCCATTCAGTGGAGGAGGTAAAAAACAGAAAGCATTTTTACGACTATGTTTTTATGAGTCCTATTTATGATAGTATCTCTAAAGTGAATTACTATTCAACATATACTGCCGAAGAATTGCGTGAAGCACAAAGAGCCAAAATTATCGATTCGAAAGTGATGGCATTGGGAGGTATCAATGAAGATAATTTGCTGGAGATTAAAGATTTCGGTTTCGGAGGAGCTGTCGTATTAGGAGATCTTTGGAACAAATTCGACGCCTGTCAGGATCAGAACTATTTAGCCGTAATCGAGCACTTTAAAAAGTTGAAAAAGCTATCAGATTAATAAAAAGCCGATAGTAAACTGACTGTACATTCCTATTGTATATCCAATAAAGGAAATGACTTTCTCAATCATAAAATAAACACATAGCGAAAAAGTAAATTTGGGCAAAGCGTAGCGAATTA